>NZ_JBXAHW010000001.1:0-331867 GCF_058795495.1 Staphylococcus sp. GW823-FHT05F06
GAGAACTAGGATTTGTGCTAATGGCACTTAATATAAGAAAAGTAACAGCTCAACGAGCTGAAAATAATCAAAAAAATTATAAAAAAGACAATTTCTATATTATTTCAATAGAAATTGTCTTTTTTCACTTATCCAGATACTTTATGTCCCGAACTCTTGTTTTTTGTTAACCATCGATAATTCAGTACAAACATATTATAATAAGCTTTTCAAAGCCGAAATCTTATTGGTAAGGTTGAACAAACAATTAAATACGTAACATATCATATTAACACTTTAGATTATTGTGATGTAAGTTTGTATAGTGTTTGTTGAGCAAGTTGATTCGCTTCTTTATTTTGCTTTCGTGGAATCCATCTCACAAACATCAAATCAAAACTTTGCTCTAAGATTTCTATGTTTTCAAAATAAACTTTAAACTTAGCATTTTTAACTTTACCTTGCATCATACTATCTTCAATTAATTTTGAATCAGTATAAAGTAACGCGTTAGATACTTTTAATTCGCGTGCATGTTCCAAAGCGTGTAACATTGCTGCCCATTCTGCACTATGATTATCCATTTTACCTAAATCATGGGTAAATGTATATCTTTGTGAATTTTCTTTAATAATAATCGCACAAGCACTTCGGCCGGGATTTCCTTTAGTCGCAGCATCAAAATATATTTTAGCCATTACTTTTACTCCTCTTCAGAATTGTCTACTCACTAAAATGTATCTATTCTATTGTATCAAACTAAAAAGACAAAGCACTAAAAATTAAATCAAAAACAAACAGAACCTAAGATAACATATATACTTCAGGTTCTGCTAACAAATAGGGCATTGATGTCTAAATTTAGCCCTTTTATTAAGATTTATTTAACTTTGGTCGTAGGTCCTATCATTGAGAATTTCGCTCGAAAATTCTACGGACAAACCAAATTGAATTTCGAAGCTAGTTCAGCACATGGAACTCTGATTCGCTTTTGTATAACTATATTTCTGATACAATAAATATCAATACCCATTATCTAGTTGTTCTATCTTTCCTTTTCGATATAGTGACTTAGCGATATATCCAAATGGTACATTAAAAATAGTTGACACTAGTTTTAACAAGTAAGTGGTAATAAATATTTCAAAAACAGCAGTACCAGGCATAGTACCAATAAAAGCAATTGAAACAAATAAACCGGTATCAATGATAGAACTTAAAATGGTACTACCATATGCTCTAATAAAAAAGGTCTTATCAGAGCTAAATATCTTTTTAATCATACTGAATATAAATACATCAATATGTTGGCCTATGATATAAGCAATAATGGAACCTATAGCAATTCTAGGAACTAAATCAAAAATCATTTTTAATGAGTTTTGCGCATTGTCTACTGGAGCAGGAATAAAATGCAATGACATTTGCATGACTATAATCATTACTAAGGTAGAAGAGAAACCAAGCCACACCGCTCTTTTAGCAACTTTACGACCATAGATGTCATTTAATATATCAGTAGCTAAATATATAGAAGCAAACATGACATTTCCAAGTGTAGCCGTAATACCAAAAATATGAACCGCTTTTATGACCTGTATATTAGCGATAATCGTTCCTATTGCTACCCAAGCAATTAGTCCTTGTTTACCAAAACAGCGATACATCAGTACCATTAAAGCGAATGTAACAATAAATGACGCAATACCAAATATTTCATTATACATATAACTTTCCTCCTAAATTTTGTTAAAGCGGGTGTTTAGAAACCGCCAAAATTAACTATACTATTTTACTTAAAATTCATCTTTAATGCAATGCTAAAAAAGAAGAGTAAATAAATAATAACTTAAACCAACGTCTAAGTTATCAGTTTTCTCAAAACTAAAATTGATTATTTCAAATTCCCAACTTATAAATGCTATAATACAAACATGTGAAATGGGGATAAATATAAATAGTCTATAGCTAAGGGAAGTGAAAGCTATACTCACTAATACAGAACAACAAGCAATTCAACACATCGACCAATTGATGAATATTTATTGTCACCAATGTCCATTAAAAAAGCACAATAGAAAAACTCACGGTAAAACACAAGCACATCATTTTTGTATAAATGAATGTACGGTCGGTAAACAAATTAAACAAATTGGTAATGAGTTACAATAGGAGGATGTCACATGGAGATTATAGCAATTTCAGAAACACCTAATCATAATACAATGAAAGTTTCGTTGAGTGAACCACGTCAAGATAACTCATCTACAACATATACTGCCGCTCAAGAAGGTCAACCTGAATTTATTAATCGATTATTTGAAATAGAAGGTGTTAAATCAATATTCTATGTTTTGGATTTTATATCAATTGATAAAGAAGATAACGCTAACTGGAATGAATTATTACCACAAATTGAAAACACGTTCGCTAAAAGCAATTAATTTTCTATATAGTACAATTAGAAACAATTATTAGTAGAGGAGCATTTTATGATGAATGGATACGAAGCTTATATGAAAGAACTTGCACAACAAATGAGAGCTGAATTAACAGACAATGGATTCACAAGTCTTGAAACGAGTGATGACGTCAATCAGTATATGCAAAATATAGATAATGATGATACAACATTTGTTGTAATCAACTCAACATGCGGTTGTGCTGCAGGATTAGCACGTCCAGCAGCTGTTGCAGTTGCAGAGCAAAATGAAGTAAAACCAGATCATAAAGTAACTGTATTTGCTGGTCAAGATAAAGAAGCAACACAAACAATGAGAGATTACATCCAACAAGTTCCTTCAAGTCCCTCATACGCATTATTTAAAGGTCAACATTTAGTTCATTTTATACCTCGCGAACATATTGAAGGGCGCGACATCAATGATATAGCTATGGATTTAAAAGATGCTTTTGATGATAATTGTCAATAAACTTAATATTGTCTAATAAGATAGCTATGTCAAAGAATCACTAAAAGTAATATCATTCACAAGAGTGGGACAGTCGATTCAACATGAATCCTGTCCTATTTTTTATTTTCAATTACAATCATACTTATATTAAATATAGTTGTTCTTTAACTAATTCTATTTGATTATTTTCTCTACCAACGATTACGTAAAAAATTGAGGTGCATCATTCATGTTTTTAGCTTGGAATGAAATAAAAAGAAATAAAATTAAATTCAGTTTAGTCATTGGCATATTAGTACTTATAAGTTATTTATTATTCCTACTGTCAGGACTTGCAAACGGCCTTATTAAAATGAATACTGAAGGTATAGAAAAGTGGAATGCAGACGCTATCATATTAAAAAAAGAAGCTAATCAAACCGTAGAGCAATCCTTATTCAATATATCCAAAGTACAAAATACTTATGAAAAATCAACCACATTAAAACAACAAGGAGTTATTATCTCAAACCATCATCGGGAAGAAAACGCGTTACTTTTTGGCGTTACACACAAATCATTTTTAATTCCGCCTATAATTAAAGGTCATCAAGTTGAAAGTTCAAATGAAATAGTCATTGATCAAACATTAGCTGATAAGGGGTTCAAAATAGGTGACATCTTATCTTTATCTCAATCAGACGAAAAGCTAAAAGTGGTAGGTATTGTAGAAAGTGCTAAATATAATGCTTCACCCGTGCTATTCTCTAATAATCAAACCATTGAGAAACTTAATCCCAAATTATCAAAAGATAAAACAAATGCTATAGTAATCAAAGACTCAAATTGGAAAAATCATAAACTTAACAAAGATTTAGAAAGCATTTCAATATCGCAGTTTATTAAAAATCTTCCTGGCTATAAAGCTCAAAATTTAACTTTGAACTTTATGATCGTTTTCTTATTTATAATTTCAGCAACAGTAATTGGCGTATTCTTATATGTTATAACACTCCAAAAAACACACTTATTTGGTGTACTTAAAGCACAAGGCTTTACCAACTGCTATTTAGCAAAAATGGTTTTTGCTCAAACTTTCATATTATCTTTAATTGGAACAATCATAGGATTTCTCTTAACACTATTAACAGGTACATTTTTACCGCCTGTCGTTCCAATTCATTTTAATTTATTAACGATGTTGATATATGGAATTGTTCTTATCATTATTTCTTTATTAGGCAGTCTATTTTCTGTGTTGTCTATAATAAAAATAAATCCACTTAAAGCAATTGGATAGAAAGGAATCATAAACATGTTAGAGTTCAAACAAGTGAGCAAATCTTTCAGAGATGGCAATCAAATGATTCAGGCAGTAAAACCTACCGATTTAAAAATAATTCAGGGGGAACTGATTGCTATCGTGGGACCCTCAGGTTCAGGGAAAAGTACATTTTTAACTATGGCTGGCGCCTTACAAAGACCTACGTCAGGAAATATTTACATCAATAACAAAAATATATCAATATTATCTGAAAAACAGTTATCTCAAATAAGAATTAACGAAATAGGTTTTATATTACAATCGACGAATCTCGTGCCTTTTTTAACAATCGAACAACAATTCAAACTTCTTGGTAAATATAAAAAAGATACATTAAGTGAAGATGAATACCAAAAGTTGGTTAAACAGCTAAATTTATCGGATATTACCAATCAATTACCAAATCAAATATCTGGCGGTCAAAAACAGCGCGTGGCAATAGCTAAAGCTATTTACACAAATCCATCAATCATACTAGCAGATGAACCTACCGCTTCACTAGATACGAATAATGCAATGGCTGTAATGAAAATACTTCAAAAACAAACGAAAGAAAGAAATAAAACATGTGTGATTGTTACTCATGATGAACGTTTAACTCATTTTTGTGATAAAACATATTTCATGGAGGATGGAGTTCTTTCACTCCAATAGAAATAAAACATTCACAATTACTTGCATTTCATATTTGAAAATCCCGAGTCAACATTTGTTGTGACTCGGTTTTTTTATAAAACAACAGTCCATTGAATCTTTAAAAATATTATGTAAGAAAAACTCAAATTCATATTGTCAAGATTGAACAATCAATTCAACACCTTCCTGTTTATTAACTTGTTTTATATGAGATATTTTACATAAAAGGTTTAAAATTTTATAAACTCAAAACCCTCTCTCTTCTATCGATACATCTTTTCTAGTATAATGTTTATTAATATAATACATATTTTTATAAGGAGTTGTACGCATGTATAATCCATTCGACGAAGCTTATCATGGCTTATGCGAAGAGATATTAGAAATAGGGAATAGACGCGATGATCGCACACATACCGGGACAATTTCCAAATTTGGGCATCAATTGCGTTTCGATTTAACCAAAGGGTTTCCTTTACTTACAACCAAAAAGGTTTCTTTTAAATTAGTAGCAACTGAATTATTATGGTTTATTAAAGGAGATACAAACATTCAATACCTACTTAAATATAATAACAATATATGGAATGAATGGGCATTTGAAAATTATGTTCAGTCTGATGATTATCATGGACCAGACATGACAGATTTTGGACATCGTTCCCAGCAAGACCCTGAATTTAACGAGCAGTATAAAGAAGAAATGAAAAAATTTAAAGAACGTATTCTAAACGATGATGCATTTGCTAAAAAATATGGCAACTTAGGGAATGTTTATGGTAAACAATGGAGAGATTGGGAAGATAAAAATGGGAATCATTACGATCAATTAAAATCAGTTATACAACAAATTAAAACCAATCCAAACTCTCGACGTCACATTGTTTCAGCATGGAATCCTACTGAAATCGATTCAATGGCATTACCACCTTGCCACACAATGTTTCAATTTTACGTACAAGAGGGTAAATTAAATTGTCAATTATATCAAAGAAGTGCTGATATATTTTTAGGTGTTCCTTTCAATATTGCAAGTTATGCTTTACTGACACATCTTGTTGCAAAAGAATGTGGACTTGAGGTGGGTGAATTCATTCATACATTTGGAGATGCACATATTTATTCCAATCATATGGATGCAATACATACACAATTATCAAGAGATAGTTATCTACCACCTCAATTAAAAATTAATACAGATAAATCAATTTTTGATATTAATTATGAAGATTTAGAATTGATAAATTATGAATCACACCCTGCTATTAAAGCACCTATTGCGGTATAAAAAGATGCATTAATATTTCGCATACAGAAAGGAGGTATACCATGACATTATCAATAATTGTCGCTCACGATAAACAAAGAGTCATTGGGTACCAAAATCAATTACCTTGGCACTTACCAAATGATTTAAAGCATGTTAAACAACTGACCACTGGGAATACACTTGTAATGGGACGGAAAACTTTTAATTCTATAGGGAAACCATTGCCAAATAGACGTAACGTCGTACTCACTAACCAAGCTTCATTTCACCATGAAGGGGTAGATGTTATAAACTCTCTTGATGAAATTAAAGAGTTATCTGGTCATGTTTTTATATTTGGAGGACAAACGTTATTCGAGGCAATGATTGACCAGGTAGATGATATGTATATCACAGTAATAGATGGAAAGTTTCAAGGAGACACATTCTTTCCACCATACACATTCGAAAACTGGGAAGTCGAATCTTCAGTAGAAGGTCAACTAGATGAAAAAAATACTATACCGCATACATTCTTACATTTAGTGCGTAGAAAAGGGAAATAGGAGGCAATTATGGCTAAACAAATTATCGTCACAGATTCAACCTCTGATTTATCACATGAATATTTAAAACAACATAACATTCATGTTATACCATTAAGCCTGACAATCGACGGGAAATCTTACACTGATCAAGTTGATATCTCTTCAAGTGAGTATATCGATCATATTGAAAATGATGCAGACGTCAAAACAAGTCAACCACCTATTGGTCGATTTATTGAAACATATGAGCAATTAGCTCAAGATGACGTTGAAATTATAAGTATTCATCTTTCGTCAGGCTTAAGTGGTACTTATAATACTGCTGTTCAAGCGAGCCATATGGTAGATGGCAATATCACAGTGATTGATTCTAAATCTATTTCGTTTGGGTTAGGTTATCAAATTAAGCAAATTGTTGAATTAATAAGTCAAGGTACATCAACAGAAGAAATAGTGAAGGAAATGACACAGTTACGTGATAACTTGCAACTGTTTGTGGTTATCGGTCAGCTTAATCAACTCATTAAAGGTGGAAGGATAAGTAAAACAAAAGGTTTAATTGGAAACATTATGAAAATTAAGCCAATCGGAACTTTAAGAGATGGTAAACTTGAACTAGTGCATAATTCTAGAACTCAAAACTCTAGTGTGCAATATTTAAAAAAAGAAATTACAGATTTTGTTAAAGATCATAAAATTAAATCAATAGGTATTGCTCACGCCAACGTTAAAGATTTCGTTGATAAAATCATAAAATCATTTACAGAGTCATTTGATTTTAGCCAATTTGATATTAATGTAACAACTCCAGTGATTTCTACACACACTGGACAAGGTGCAATTGGACTTGTGGTATTGAGAGATACGTTGAACTAAGTTGTCACAAAATCACATGAATGATTCTGAGTTAAATACTTTAAATTCCCGACAATATAGCGTAAATTTAAACAAACAGATAACTTAAGGAGGGAATATAACATGGCATATGCGACACTAGCTGGAGGTTGTTTTTGGTGCATGGTTAAACCCTTCACCTCATATCCTGGAATAAAATCAGTCGTTTCCGGATATAGTGGAGGACATGTAGAAAATCCAACATACGAACAGGTATGCACAAATCAAACAGGACATGTGGAAGCTGTACAAATTGAATATGACCCTAATATTACAACATTTGAAAATATCTTAGACGTTTACTTTAAAACATTTGACCCAACTGATGACGGAGGGCAGTTCTTTGATAGAGGTGAAAGCTATCAACCTGTCATTTTTTATCATGATGAGAATCAACTCAAAGCTGCCGAGTTAAAGAAACAACAAATTGACGAAGAGGGTATCTTTAAAAAACCTGTTATCACACCGATAAAACCATATAAAAATTTCTATCCTGCAGAAGAATATCATCAAGATTACTACAAAAAGAATCCTACGCATTATGAACAATACCAACGTGGATCTGGTAGAAAAGCATTTATCGAATCACACTGGGGAGGCTCAAAATGATTAAAAAAAACAAAGAAGAACTGAATGACATGGAGTATCTAGTCACTCAAGAAAATGGTACTGAACCTCCGTTTCAAAACGAGTATTGGAATCACTTTGAAAAAGGAATTTACGTTGATAAATTGTCCGGCAAACCATTATTTACTTCAGAGGATAAATTTGAATCTAATTGCGGTTGGCCAAGTTTCTCCAAAGCATTAAATGATGATGAAATCGTAGAACTTGTTGATAAATCATTTGGTATGATTAGAACTGAAGTTCGATCAGAAAAAGCAAATAGTCACTTGGGGCATGTTTTTAATGACGGACCTAAAGAAAAAGGTGGTTTAAGATACTGTATTAACTCTGCTGCGATTCAGTTTATACCTTATGATAAACTAGAAGAGTTAGGATATGGAGATTTAATTAAACATTTTAAAAAATAGGAGTGCATTTACATGTTTAAAAAGTTATTTGGAAAAGCTAAAGAAGTTGACAAAAACATTAAAATCTACGCACCTTTGACAGGTGAGTATGTCAAAATTGAAGATATTCCTGATCCAGTGTTTGCGCAAAAAATGATGGGAGAAGGCTTTGGTATTAATCCTACAGAGGGTGAAGTTGTTTCACCGATTGAAGGCAAAGTCGATAATGTTTTTCCAACGAAACATGCCGTAGGGTTAAAAGCCGAAAATGGATTAGAGTTATTAGTTCATATCGGATTAGATACCGTTCAATTGGATGGAAAAGGGTTTGAAGTACTTGTTGAAAGTGGAGATGACATTAAAATAGGTGACCCACTTATACGTTTTGACTTAGAATATATTAATAATAATGCAAAATCTATTATTTCTCCTATTATTATTACAAACTCTGATCAAACTGAATCAATTCATATTGAAGACGTACAAGCAGTAGTTAAAGGGGAAACACAAGTTATTGATGTGACAGTAAGCTAATGGTTAAGAATTATTCATTTTATCAATTTATTATGACCGTGCGCGGAAGAAAAGACGATAAAGGTGTTTTTGCTGAGCAAATTTTTGAAGACCTTGCCTTTCCAAAACACGAAGATGATTTTAATACATTATCTGAATATATTGAGACACATAGCGAATTCACCCTACCAATGTCTGTATTTGATGACTTATATGATGACTATACAGAATGGTTGAAGTTTTAAATTCTTTTCATTAATAAATATTGATAGAGCCTGGGACACGACTCAATGTCTCAGGTGTTTTAATGTAAAGGGATTCAAACTGTACACTTTTTAATTATAACTTCTGCTAGATGCACACAAAATAATTACGCTGTTTTCTCAATGAAACATTCGTTTAATATATTAATTTTTTGCATGTACTACTCAAGCCTCATGCGATTTTCACTTACATACATCATAATTAAAAATACTCGAATAC
Organism: Staphylococcus sp. GW823-FHT05F06; assembly: GCF_058795495.1. NCBI lineage: Bacteria > Bacillati > Bacillota > Bacilli > Caryophanales > Staphylococcaceae > Staphylococcus > Staphylococcus sp. GW823-FHT05F06. The sequence continues at coordinate 9,534 of NZ_JBXAHW010000001.1, forward strand.
ATACAGAATGAACATTCCTAAATAACTTGTTAATGATTAAGTTTGAATATAATCTATGAATTTATATTTTGTATAACTCAATATGAACGTATAAGGATGTGATACCATGAATGATCATCAAAAAAATCATGCAACATCTCAAGATGATAACACAAAGTCAACACCATCTAAGAATAGCAAGCATATAAAAATTAAATTATGGCATTTCATACTCGTTATTTTGGGTATTATTCTTTTAACATCCATCATTACTGTAGTATCAACAATTTTAATTAGCCATCAAAAAAGTGGTTTAAATAAAGAACAACGTGCAAATTTAAAAAAAATTGAATATGTCTATCAAACACTTAATAAAGATTATTACAAAAAGCAAAGTTCTGATAAATTAACTCAATCTGCCATAGATGGTATGGTTAAAGAACTTAAAGATCCATATTCAGAATATATGACTGCTGAAGAAACAAAACAATTTAATGAAGGTGTATCAGGTGATTTCGTTGGCATAGGTGCTGAAATGCAAAAGAAAAATGAACAGATAAGTGTTACTAGTCCAATGAAGGATTCACCAGCAGAAAAAGCTGGTATTCAACCTAAAGATATCGTCACACAAGTGAATCATCATTCGGTAGTCGGTAAACCACTTGATCAAGTTGTTAAAATGGTCCGCGGTAAAAAAGGAACATATGTTACTTTAACTATAAAACGTGGTTCGCAAGAAAAGGATATTAAGATTAAACGCGATACCATTCACGTTAAGAGTGTAGAGTATGAGAAGAAAGGCAATGTAGGCGTACTAACAATCAATAAATTCCAAAGCAATACTTCTGGTGAACTCAAATCTGCAATCATCAAAGCGCATAAGCAAGGCATCCGTCATATCATTTTAGATTTGAGAAATAATCCGGGGGGGTTATTAGATGAGGCAGTCAAGATGGCTAACATCTTTATTGATAAGGGAAATACTGTCGTTCAATTAGAAAAAGGTAAGGATAAGGAAGAATTAAAAACTTCTAATCAAGCACTAAAACAAGCAAAAGATATGAAAGTATCCATCTTAGTTAATGAGGGATCAGCTAGTGCTTCAGAAGTGTTTACAGGTGCTATGAAAGACTATCATAAAGCTAAAGTTTACGGTTCTAAAACATTTGGTAAAGGTATCGTTCAGACCACTCGTGAATTTAGTGATGGTTCATTAATTAAATATACAGAGATGAAATGGCTAACGCCTGATGGCCATTATATTCATGGTAAAGGAATTAGACCAGATGTTAGTATCTCAACACCAAAATACCAATCACTCAATGTCATTCCAGATAACAAAACTTATCATCAAGGTGAAAAAGATAAAAATGTTAAAACGATGAAAATAGGTCTAAAAGCTTTAGGTTATCCAATTGATAACGAAACAAACATATTTGACGAACAATTAGAATCTGCTATTAAAACATTTCAACAAGACAATAATTTAAAAGTTAATGGCAATTTTGATAAAAAAACAAATGATAAATTTACTGAAAAACTAGTTGAAAAAGCGAATAAAAAAGATACTGTTTTAAACGATTTACTAAACAAACTAAAATAAACTTGCGAGTAAATCGTTAAACAAAAATAATGTATTCAACCCTTTAAGTGTAATTTCATACTTAAAGGGTTGGATTCCTTAAATTTAATAACCATTCACGTTTGAATTAAGAGCCTGAGACATATAGTATATGTACAGGCTCTTAATCATATCTGATAATTCTGATTAGTTAGAAATACAACTTTAATAAAAAGTTATTCCTATTAAGGTATAATCCCAATCATTTCTTAACTTTTTCAGATTTTCGTTAATTGATTGAGTCTTAAAAGTATCAATATGATTTAAATTTATTGTTACCACTCGTTAAAATTCTAAAAAAGAGGTGTTTTAGTAAGATGATTAGATTAGCAACTAAAAATGATTTACTTAGTATTACTCAATTAGTCAAAGAGGCTAAACAGATTATGGAAGAATTCAACAACAACCAATGGGATGATGAATATCCCGCGAAAGAGCATTTTGAAGAAGACATCGAAAATAAAACACTATATGTTTTAGACGTTGATCATACAATTTATGGTTTTATTGTTATCGACCAAAATCAATCGGAGTGGTATGATGACATTGATTGGCCTGTTAATCGAAATGGGGCATACGTTATTCACAGATTAGCTGGATCAAAACAATATAAAGGTGCTGCGACTGAACTTTTCCAATTTGCCATTGACTTAGCAAATGAACATGATATTCATGTCATTTTAACAGATACATTTGCCCTCAATAAACCTGCTCAAGGATTATTTGAAAAGTTTGGTTTTACTAAAGTTGATGAGATAGAGATAGATTATCATCCTTTTGATAGAGGGGCACCTTTTTATGCATATTATAAAAACATATAAGAATAGAGGTTGTAATTATGACAAAAATTGCATATACAGGTGGAGGAACAGTAGGACACGTTTCAGTGAATTTAAGTTTAATTCCTACTTCGATTGAAAAAGGACACGAAGCATTTTATATTGGTTCAAAACATGGTATTGAAAGGGAAATGATAGAGTCACAACTCCCTGATATTCAATATTATCCAATATCAAGCGGTAAATTACGTCGTTATCTATCTTTTGAAAATGCAAAAGATGTCTTTAAAGTTTTGAAAGGAATTTTAGATGCACGTAAAATACTTAAAAAACAAAAACCAGACTTACTTTTTTCAAAAGGTGGTTTTGTTAGTGTTCCGGTAGTTATAGCCGCACGTTCTTTAAAAATTCCAACTATCATACACGAATCAGATTTAACTCCTGGATTAGCTAATAAAATTTCTTTAAAATTTGCTAAGAAAATATACACAACCTTTGAAGATACACTTACATATCTTCCAAAAGATAAAGCTGATTTTGTTGGGGCTACTGTACGTGAGGACTTAAAACAAGGGAATAAAGAAAGAGGATATCAACTCACTGATTTTGATAAAAATAAAAAAGTGTTATTAGTCATGGGAGGAAGTTTAGGTAGTAAAAAACTTAATAATATCATTCGTCAAAATATTGAGGCACTTCTCCATGATTATCAAATTATACACTTAACTGGAAAAGGACTTGTTGATGACTCAATCAATAAAAAAGGGTATGTTCAATTTGAATTTGTTAAAGACGACTTAACTGATTTATTAGCAATCACTGATACTGTTGTAAGTCGTGCAGGTTCTAACGCAATTTATGAATTTTTATCGCTACGTATACCGATGTTACTCATCCCCTTAGGACTTGATCAATCAAGAGGAGATCAAATTGATAATGCTAAAAACTTTGAATCTAAGGGTTATGGTCGTCATATTCCTGAAGATCAACTTACAGAAGTTAACTTATTGCAAGAATTAAATGATATTGAATTACATCGTGAATCTATTATTAAACAAATGGAAACATATCAAGAGAGTTACACGAAAGAAGATTTATTTGATAAAATTATTCATGATGCATTAAACAAGTAGGGGGCACCTATAATGAATCGATGGAAACGCATTTCATTGCTTATTGTTTTTACACTTATTTTTGGTATAATAGCTTTTTTTCATGAATCAAGGCTTGGAAAATGGATAGATAACGAAGTATATGAATTTATTTATTCATCTGAAAGTTTCATTACCACATCTATTATGTTAGGTGTAACAAAAATTGGTGAAGTTTGGGCAATGGTTGCGCTATCCTTATTATTAGTTGCTTACCTTATGCTAAAACGTTTCAAGATTGAGACATTATTCTTTGTAATAGTAATGAGCTTATCTAGTACACTCAATCCACTATTAAAGAATATCTTTGATAGGGAACGTCCAACATTATTGCGTTTAATTGACATTTCAGGCTTTAGTTTTCCAAGCGGTCATGCTATGGGCTCAACTTCATTCTTTGGAAGCGCTATATATGTAATAAACCGTCATGATTCGGGTATCTCTAAAGGCGTGTTAATCGGTTTATGCGCACTTTTCATTTTATTAATATCAACTTCTAGAGTGTATCTAGGCGTTCATTACCCTACAGATATTATTGCCGGCATTATTGGTGGTGTATTCTGCATTGTTTTATCAACGTTAATATTGAAAAAACAACTCGCTGTATAAAGAAGCGCGGTTGGAATTTTAAATTAAATAGGTATTGACCAAACCACTGAAATGATTGTGAGTAAACAATGATTTTAGTGGTTTATTTAGTATATTCAAATCGGCGTTTTTAAATAAATATTGTTTGTAAGCTCAATGTTAATAATATTTATCTTATATTAATTTCTTTGTTTTCATTTTTGTTAATAAAAGACTTAAAATGTTGTCTTATAAATGTTTTAAGTCTTTTGTTTTTTGAAAAATTACAAACAAAAAATTTTGATTTACGAAAACTTAAATTTGAAAAAAGTTTACTTTAATAGCGATTACTTATACTGAACTTGTGATTAAATCTTCAAAGGAGCAAAGACATGATACAAATCAAGGATTTAAACAAAGTTTACGACAATGGTAGTTACGCAGTTAAAGATTTCAATTTAGATATTGAGGACAATGAATTTGTAGTATTTGTAGGACCTTCGGGATGTGGGAAATCAACAACGTTACGTATGATTGCAGGACTTGAAGATGTGAGCAAAGGGACAATTAGTATCAACGATAAAGTAATCAACGATTTACAACCTAAAGATCGTAAGATTGCTATGGTCTTTCAAAACTATGCATTATATCCACATATGACAGTTTATAAAAATTTAGCTTTCGGCTTAAAAATGCGAGGAATCAAGAAGAAAATTTATGACGAAAAAATTCAACATGCAGCTCAAATATTAGAAATTGAAAACCTCCTCGACCGTAAACCTAAAGCCTTATCTGGAGGACAACGTCAACGTGTGGCACTTGGTCGAGCTATCGTTAGAGAAGCTCAAATCTTTCTCATGGATGAACCACTTTCTAATTTAGATGCTAAATTACGAAGTAACATGAGAAGCGAAATTATAAAAATACATAAACAAATGAAAGCAACAACGATTTACGTGACACACGACCAAACTGAAGCTATGACAATGGCATCACGTATCGTCATATTAAAACAAGGCGAAATACAACAAATTGGTACGCCTGAAGAAATTTATCGTCATCCTGTCAATGAATTTGTTGCCACTTTCATTGGTAGCCCATCAATGAATATGGTTCCAATGACCTACAACATGGATGCTTGGTACTTCGATGGACAAAAAGTGGCTGATGCTACATTACTTCAACTTGCATCGCATGCACAATACAGACTTGGTATACGACCTGAAGACTTACATCTTGTTAATGATAACGAAATAAGTAATTATCCAATCCAACTTTCTCAATTCACTGTAGACTTAGTTGAGTTAACTGGTTCATACAAATTACTTCACTGTCATCACAATGAGCATAAAATCATAGCAGCTGTAGATAGTAATTTGGATTTTGAATTAGGACAAACAGTTTCCTTCGGTATAAAAACGGAAGATGCACACTTTTTCGATTCTGATTCAGGCGAAAGAGTACAAGAGGAGGTTTTATCATGAGTAAAAACAAAAAACAAAGCCTTCAATCCGCTCATCAAAAACCTTTGTTAAAAAGAATGTGGGAACACAAAGTACTTTACTTAATGATTTTACCTTGTTTACTCTTTTTCTTGATTTTCAACTATATTCCAATGACAAGTCTTGTTCTGGCATTCAAAGATTTCCGCTTCGATACTGGTATCATCGGCGGTGATTGGAAAGGGCTATACTATTTTAAACGCTTTTTCTCTGACCCTCGATGTATTCAAATTATTATGAATACGCTAATTATAAGTGGCATGAAATTGATTTTAGCTCTACCATTTCCAATTATTTTAGCCATTATGTTTAACGAAATTAAAGATTCTAAATTAGGTAAGATCAGAGGTTTATTTCAAGGCGTACTTTACATCCCTCATTTTTTATCTTGGGTTGTAGTTATCAGTATTTTCAAGAAATTACTCGCTCCAGATGATGGACTTATGAATCAACTGATCCATCAATTTGGTGGCGACGGGTCGACTTACTTTATGATGAACCCTGAGTATTTCCACACCATCATGTTTTCTAGTTATATATGGAAGAATGTAGGGTGGGATTCCATTATTTATTTTGCAGCAATTATGAGTATTAATCCTGAAATTTATGAATCAGCTGCGATTGATGGCGCGAATCGTTTCAAACAAATTATACATATTACCTTACCTATGTTAACACCAACAATTGTTATTTTATTCATCATTTCTCTAGGCGATATTTTAAAAGCAGGGTTCGATCAAATTTACCTACTCAAAACACCAGGTAACGCTAACGTTTCAGAAATACTGGATACATTTGTGATTCGTACTGGTATTGAGCAAGGCGATTTCAGTTACGCAATTGCGATTAGTCTATTACAGGGTGTGATAGGACTTATCGCTGTCGTCATTATTAATAAATTCGCAGATAAGAAACTGGATACATCACTATATTAAGGAGAATGTACATGTTTAGAAAGTCTATGCTCATCTTAATGATTGCTGTCATTTTGTTCGTAACAGCATGTAGCAAAGATAAAACGCAAGATGAAGCGAAAAGAAAAGCAGATGCTAAAGGTAAACCAGATACATGGATTGCAGATAGAAAGCTTAAAGGACTTGTGTTTCAAAGTGATAACGATGCCTCCCCTAAAATGAATAAAGAAGTCGCTCAAGAACTTAAGAAAAAGACTGGCATCACGTTAGAACTTCAAACCGTTTCTAATGAAGATTCCACAGAAGCATTAACTTCAGGACTCGCTTCAGGAGATTTACCCGACTTCATCGTTTATTACTTAGACGATAGTGGAAGACCTGAAATGAAAGTACTAAATAAAGCAGCGAAACAAGGTCGACTCACAGACTTAACGAAAATGCTTAAAAACACAAAAATTTATAGTAAGTATTTCAAAAAAGGATATTTACCAAAAGATACGAAAGATAACATCATGTTTAATAAAGAACAAGATGGAACGTACCTTGTACATATGGGGATTAACCGTCATCCAGGACAAGAAGAACGTCGCACTGTAGGTGGTCCTTACGTCAGAAAAGATATCATGGATAAACTTCATATCGACCCTACTTCTATCAAGACGTCCAAAGATGTAGAAAAACTTGCTGAAAAGATGAAAGAACACCACTTCAAAGATGATAATGGTAAAGAAATCACACCTATTGGCCCAACAGCGTGGGGCGGTGACGATCGTACTAAATTCTATAATGACCTTGTGTGGACTGGTCAGTCTGATGAGAAATTTTTAAATAAAGGTAAGAAAATTATACATGAATCACAAACCGAATATCCACTTAAACGTGTACATTACGTTAAAGACCTTATGAAGAAAGGCTTAATGACAAAAGAGTTCTATACAATGGAAGAAAATAAAGCAAAAGAAGGACTCGTTAATGGCTCATGGGGCATTGTTTCAGATTTACATAACTATGTTACTGAAAATCAAAGTATGAAATACGTTCCTCTTGGGCCACTCAATACAGTCAAAGGTAAATTTAGAGTTGAAAAGCCATATAAATCAGGCGCAAACGGTTGGGCTGTACCAAGTACGACTGAACATCCTGAAGACGTCGTTAAACTCGCTGATTTCCTTGCAAGTCGCAGAGGTAAATTACTCGGTCAGTACGGTATTAAAGGACGTGACTATACGTTAGATAAGAAAGGTAACCCTCATGTTAAACCTGAAGTGTTAAAAGAAGTTGAAAATAATCCAGACGAAGCTAAAAAACGTGGTTTTAGAGGTGCGGGTTCTTATTGGGCAGATCATCTTGGTTATACTGATATAGATAATAAAGCTGATTTCGGTGAAACTGAATACGGAGATAATACAAAAACGAAAAAGACGACTCCTGAAAAGATTGCTGATATGTGGCATTATGATCAAAGACAGAAACACGCCAAAATCGTAAACGGACTCACAGTAAAGTCATTCTTATCTAAATATGAATATGGCGAAGATTTAGAAGTTGCACTCGATGATTATAGTGACGCTATTAAACGTGCTTATTATTCTCAATCAGACAAGGAAACGAAACAAATTATTGATAGTGCTAAGCAACGTTTAGAAGAGGCAGGCTTAAATCAATTTGAAAGATACGTTGAAAATCAAAGAGATAAAAAAGGAACTCAAATTATTTATTAAGAGGTGGCAGAGACAATGAAAGTTTCACAAGATAAAAGTGCGCTTGTCATTCGTATTATCTCATTAATCATTATTATTGGCTTAGTAATCACAATTATCCTCCCGATGATTAATATCTTTGCCTTAGCATTTAACTCTGGGGTAGATGCTCAAAAAGGTGGCATCACTTTCTACCCGCGTAAATTTTCACTAGATAATTTTAAGGAGATATTTAAACAAGGCACGTTATTAAATGCATTATTTATTAGTATCGCAAAGACAGTCATAGGAACGATACTAAGCGTCATATTAACAGCTATGGCTGCATACGTTCTAACAATCAAAAGTTTACCGTTTCGAAGAATCATCTCATTCTTCCTAGTCTTTACGATGTTATTCAGTGTCGGTGTTGTACCACTTTATATCCTATTAAATCAACTTCATTTAACTGATACATTCTGGGTATACATTTTACCGTCACTTTATAGCGTTTATAACATTTTAATTATGCGTACATTCTTCAATCAATTACCTAGTAGTGTGATTGAAGCCGCTAGAGTAGATGGTTGTAATGACTTTCAAATCTTTTGGAAAATTGTCTTACCCATGAGTAAACCCGTGGTGGCATCAATTACATTATTTAACGCCGTGAGTCAGTGGAATGATTGGTTTACAGGTGCATTCTTCGTACGTAATCCAAACCTCAAACCGTTAGCTACTGTTTTACAAGATATGTTAACGAAACAAGCTGCCATTGCAGATGCTTTAAAACAAAAGTCAGGTTCATATGCGATGTTAGACAAGTTGACAATTACAGGGGACTCAATGCAGATGGCAATGATTGTACTATTAACAATTCCAGTATTATTCCTCTTCCCATTTGTTCAGAAGCATTTTGTAAAAGGTATAACTATCGGTTCGACAAAAGAGTAAAGGAGACGAAACAATGACTACAATTCTACAATTAAGCGATTTACATATTGGGCCACACAATGATGAAAAAGATCAAAAAACTTACGATTTAATTCATCATATGATGACACACTATCAACCTGACATCACAGTATTAACAGGTGACCAAATTTGGTCTGAAGGCGTCATTGATTCAGGTCGCGTTTATAAAAAATTAATGGAGTATTTAAATCGATATGATACGCAAATTGCAACGACATTTGGTAATCACGATACAGAGGGGCATCTCAAACGTTCAGACTTACGCGCTATTGAGGACCAATATTCTACCAACTATGTACAGAAAAATCATAGCCTCATTGTTGATGATAAAGAAGCTTATACAATAGAAGTTGTAAACAACGATACAGTCACACATGTGCTTTATGTTATTGATGGAGGAGATTATAATCCATTTGGCATAGGTGATTATGATTTTATAAGACCTGAACATGTGAATTGGCTTAGGGAAACACATCAAGCATATCAAACTCAATTTCAACATAACTTATTATTTACACATATTCCATTACAAGAATATAGAGAAGTTGAGAATATTGGTGAATATCATGGCATTTTCAATGAACCTATTGCGTGCTCAAAAATTAATTCCGGATTATTTAGTCAGATGTTACTAAACGGTGATATTGAAGGTATGTTCTGCGGTCATGACCATGACAATGATTTTACGATTAATTTATATGGGATTCGCCTTAGCTTTGGTCGTATTGGTGGTTACAATACTTATGGTGATTTACAACGTGGGGCTAGATTAATTGAGTTGCAACCTGACGCTATATATAAATCGAAAGTGTTAGAATTTGATGATCGTTTCTAAAAGAACGTTTCGGTCATTATACATTCCTATTTTGATAGAACAACTTTTCATACTCATCATGGGTCAAGCTGATACATTGATGTTAAACAGCTATAGCACTGATGCCGTTGCTGCTTCGGGAATGATAAGCCAAATACTCATGCTCATCACGTTTCTGATTACAATCATTCATGTGGGTACAAATATACGTATTGTTCATTTGAAGGAACATCAACCTTCAAGTATTTCACAAGAGATTTATCATAATTTGTTATTCAATAGCATAGTATCTATCGTATTTACGATTGTGATTGGGATCGCATTCGAACTTATCTTACGACTTTTTCAGGTACCTCAAGATATATTCAAACTGACCTATCAATTTGGAATGATTATATTGAGTGTACTCACTTTAACGACCTGTCACATGTATATTGGTACTGTATTACGTGTCATGAATCATGCATCATCAGCTACACGCATTACTATCATTAGTAATGTGACTAATATCATTTTGAACGGTATCGTACTCTTTATTATTCCACAATATGTAGGTAACCCTGTATTAGGTGTCGCGGTGGTAACAGCGTTCAGTCGTTTATTGGGATGTACTTTAGCTTTAATTGCGCTGATACAAATTTTCCGTCCATTCAAGCATTACTTCAAGCTGAGCTGGAAGAAAATATATCAGGTTTCGACATTAGGTATCCCAACAGCAGGTGAACAAATTTCTTATAATTTTGCACAGACATTTACAACTGCATTTATTGCGATGTTAGGCACTCAAGTCATCGCTGCGAAATCTGTTTCTACTGTTTTAAGCGGCCTGTCTTTTAGTTGTGCTATGGCATTTAGTGCTGCTAGCCAAATTTATTTAGGAAAATTTATATCCCGTCGACGTTACCGTACTTTAAAGAAAGTTGTTATAAAAAGTATTTGGTTTAATATCACACAATCTTTCATGATTATGACGTGTGTATTTATAGGATTTATAGTGTGTGGACGTTGGATAACACACGACATACAAACCTATCATTTAATCATTTACTATCTTGTTATACTTTTTGGATTAGAACCGATACGTGCAATTAATAATCTAATTGTAGATTTATTAAACGTGACAGGGGATGTACGTTATCCAGTCACCGTGAGTGTTGTGACCACATGGTTGTTATTATTACCTGGAAGTTATCTATTAGGGATTCATTGGAGATTAGGTTATACAGGAATTATTTTAGTGAGTATTGCTGATGAAGCGCTGAGATTTATCATTATGTATCTTAGATGGCGAAATGATCGTTGGCAAGCACGAATGAAGCAGATTGGAGTATAGATAATTATGTATAAAAGAAATGAACGTTTGAATCTTATTCGTAAACGTGTTGATCAGTACGGACAGGTGGCAGTAAAAGATTTAGCTATATTCTTACAAGTTACGCCTGAAACCGTGAGAAAAGATTTAGAAACCTTAGAAAACGATAAACTGATTACACGTACACATGGAGGTGCGATACAATACAATCATATTAATAAAGAGAAATCATATGCGAATAAGTGGCAGAAACAATCACAAGTAAAAGAGCGTATTGCTAAGAAAGCTGCTTTGCAAATAAAGTCTGGAGAAATTATTGTCATCGATGGTGGAACCACAACAGGGCGAATTCCTCAATATCTCAATGATATTACTCAGACCACGATTGTGACGAATTCTCTGAAGATTGCGGATGAATTGAATCGTGCTATAGAGGAGCAACGAATTCAAGCAGAAGTGATTATGCTTGCTGGAAAGACGAATACTGAACAAGATGTTGTGCGCGGGCATATGACGAATGAGTTATTACAACGTTTTAAATTTGATAAAGCTTTTATTTCATGTGGTTCGTTTGATACGAGTGATTGTTATGAATTTGATCTGGAAGAAGCGCATGCAAGTCACATTATGATTCAAAAAAGTCAACTGAGTTATCTCTTAGCGGATAGTAGTAAGCGAGATGCGCATGCGTCGTATCGTATTGATGGTTTTAGCGAAATTGATTATATGATTTCTGATTATGCTAAACCTCAGAATATAGAATATTTTAATCAGAAGCATTGGTTACAGATTTAACTTATAGAAAATGAAGCCTGAGACTTCGTCTTTTTTAAATAAAAGAAGACGCCTCAGGCTTTATTTAATTTTACGAATGGTAACACCTGAGGCTTTGCCCAAGTATAAGTGCCACTAGCAATGAATATTTTTTCGTTGCAGTGGCACTAAAAAACAGCAGACCTCAAGTGTCAAAGGTCTACTGCTTTTATTGAAACGTCATTTCTTAACGTTAGTCTTTTACGGGCATATAAAAGGGGATAGTTGAAAATGACCAATCCAAAAGAACAACTTGTATGTGGGGGGAATGTTTTTCAATTGGTATTGATAATCATTTTCAATTATCATTATACATGATTGATAATGATTGTCAATTAGAAATATATATTTTATTCCATTTAACTTAAATACAATGATAATACTAGAGTGACTTTTTCTAAATACAGACTACTTATTCGACTATCTATTATCGTGGTTCATGGTAAAATGATACTAGTTTCATAACAAATCATTTACAATTTTGAATTACATCTTTAGAAATACGAGTTAATTGTTTAAGATGTAGCGTGAGGTGCAAATATGACAAATATTTTAATTGTAGAAGATGAGCAAAATCTTGCTAGATTTATAGAGCTTGAGTTAACTCATGAAAATTATACTGTTGATATAGAGAATGATGGAAAGGTGGGTTTGGATAAAGCATTATCTAAGCCCTATGATTTATATATATTAGACTTAATGCTTCCAAACATAAATGGTCTAGAAATTTGTAGACAAATTCGTCAAAAAACAACTACTCCAATTATCATCATTACTGCGAAAAGCGAGACATATGATAAAGTAGCTGGATTGGACTATGGGGCAGATGACTACATTGTAAAACCCTTTGATATAGAAGAATTGCTTGCAAGAATAAGAGCGGTATTGCGCAGACAGCCAGATAAAGATGTTTTAGATATCAATGGTATTATCATTGATAAAGATGCCTTTAAAGTTACTGTTAATGGCCATCAATTAGAATTAACTAAAACAGAATACGATTTACTATATGTTTTAGCTGAAAATCGTAACCACGTCATGCAACGTGAACAAATTCTCGATCACGTATGGGGGTATAATAGTGAAGTAGAAACGAATGTCGTTGATGTTTATATTCGTTATTTACGTAATAAACTCAAACCTTTTAATAAAGAAAAATCCATAGAAACAGTACGTGGCGTAGGGTATGTGATTCGATGATTAAGCGCCAAAAATTAAAATATAAATGGATGCTTATTACGACGCTCATTACCTTCACGACAATATTACTTTTCTGCTTAATTATTATTTTCTTTTTAAAAGATACTTTACGAAGTAGTGAAATTGACGAAGCTGAAAGAAGTTCAAATGATATCGCCAATCTGTTCCATTCTAAATCTTTAAGTGATATATCTGCATTGGATTTAAATGCATCCTTAGAAAATTTTCAAGAAATATTGATTTATGATGATAAGGGTAGGAAGTTAATTCAAACATCAAATGATAATACACTTGCTTATGATAACAAAATTGATTTCAAACATCCTGAACGTATACATATTCAAAGAAGCCACGGTATTAATTACTTAGTAATAACTGAACCTATACGTTCGAAAGATTTTTCTGGATACAGTGTATTAGTCCATTCTCTTCAAAATTATGATAATCTCGTTAAATCACTTTATATAGTTGCACTTGCTTTTGGATTAATTGCAACCATTATTACTGCCGGCGTGAGTTATATCTTTTCTTCACAAATTACTAAACCGATAGTTACAATGTCCAATAAAATGAATCAAATTAGAAGAGATGGTTTTCAAAATAAACTTGAATTAACTACAAATTATGAAGAAACAGATAATTTAATTGATACTTTTAATGAAATGATGTATCAAATAGAAGAATCTTTTAATCAGCAACGTCAATTTGTCGAGGATGCTTCACACGAATTAAGAACGCCACTGCAGATTATTCAAGGTCATCTAAATTTAATCCAACGTTGGGGGAAAAAAGATCCAGCAGTTTTGGAAGAATCTTTGAATATTTCAATTGAAGAAGTGAATCGAATAACAAAACTTGTCGAAGAACTACTTTTACTTACCAAAGATAGAGTCAATCATAATGTTTTGGAATGTGAAAATGTAGACGTAAATAGCGAGATTCAATCACGTGTGAAGTCATTGCAACACCTACATCCAGATTATACTTTTGAAACACATCTTGCTACTAAGCCTATCCAATTAAAAATTAACCGTCATCAGTTTGAACAACTCTTACTCATATTTATTGATAATGCAATGAAATACGACACTGAACATAAGCACATTAAAATTGTTACTCAACTAAAAAATAAAATGATTATGATTGATATTACTGATCATGGTATGGGTATACCAAAAGCTGACTTAGAATTTATCTTTGATAGATTTTATCGTGTAGATAAATCACGTGCTCGTAGTCAAGGAGGCAATGGATTAGGACTATCAATAGCGGAAAAAATTGTGCAACTTAACGGTGGTATGATTCAGTTAGAAAGTGAACTACAAAAGTACACGACTTTCAAAATCAGTTTTCCAGTACTAAACTAAATGAATAGTATTTTTTAAGTAACGAATGATTACGATTAAACAAGTTACAAATAAATTATTACAGGACTTAAATATTAACAATCCTTAAACTAGTACTATAAATAATCAAATCCATCGACATCTATCATTATAAATAAAGATTCCAGTCACTACACTAAGATGCTGACTAGAATAGCTATATCATGTCATACTAATGAGAGGACATCTTCTTCACAAAGATTCTCTTACTATAGAATCGACGAGCTAAACTTGATAGACGGAGATAGCAATTATACGGGAGCGAGACTATGAATTTGGAGTAAATTCTGTCTTGCTCCTATTTTGTATAATAATAGGTAAATGTACTTTAACAATATATGAAATAATGCTATGATAACCATGTAAGCGTTTCATCATTTTTGTGGAGGGTGTTAAATGACTAAGAACAAGAAAGAATTTACAGAGGCTCCTGTAAACTTCGGCGCAAATCTTGGCCTTATGCTAGATTTGTATGATGATTATCTACAAGATCCATCATCCGTACCTGAAGATTTACAAGTCTTGTTCAGTACAATTAAAACAGGTGAAGCTCATATCGAAGCTAAACCTACCACTGATGGGGGTGGTTCACAAGCGGGAGATAGCACAATTAAACGTGTTATGCGCTTAATCGATAATATTCGTCAATACGGACATTTAAAAGCAGATATTTATCCAGTAAATCCTCCAGAGCGTCAAAATGTTCCTAAATTGGAAATCGAAGATTTTGATTTAGATAAAGAAACTTTGGAAAAAATATCATCTGGAATTGTCTCTGAACATTTTAAAGACATTTATGACAATGCCTATGATGCAATTGTTCGTATGGAAAGACGTTACAAAGGACCGATAGCTTTTGAATACACTCACATTAATAATAATAAAGAACGTGTGTGGTTAAAAAGAAGAATTGAAACGCCTTATAAAGCAAGTTTAAACGATAATCAAAAAAAAGAACTTTTCAAAAAACTCGCACACGTAGAAGGTTTTGAAAAATATTTGCACAAAAATTTTGTTGGGGCTAAACGTTTTTCAATTGAAGGCGTCGACACATTAGTTCCAATGCTTCAACACACAATCACATTAGCAGGTAACGAGGGGATTAAAAACATTCAAATCGGTATGGCTCACCGTGGACGTTTAAATGTATTAACGCATGTCTTGGAAAAACCTTATGAGATGATGATTTCAGAATTTATGCATACAGATCCAATGAAGTTTTTACCTGAAGATGGTAGTTTAGAATTAACCTCAGGTTGGACTTCAGATGTGAAGTATCACCTAGGTGGCGTTAAAACGACTAACTCATACGGAATAGAACAGCGTATTTCTTTAGCGAATAATCCAAGTCATTTAGAAATCGTTGCACCCGTTGTTGCTGGTAAAACAAGAGCAGCCCAAGATAATACACATCAAGTAGGAGCTCCATCTACCGACTTCCATAAAGCAATGCCGATTATTATACATGGTGATGCGGCATATCCAGGTCAAGGTATTAATTTTGAAACGATGAACTTAGGTAGTTTAAAAGGATATTCTACAGGTGGTTCACTTCATATTATTACAAATAATAGAATCGGTTTTACAACTGAACCTATTGATGGACGTTCAACAACGTACTCTTCCGACGTAGCTAAAGGTTACGATGTTCCAATACTACATGTAAATGCCGATGATGTAGAAGCAACAATTGAAGCTATTGAAATTGCAATGGAATTCCGTAAAGAATTTCATAAAGATGTCGTTATTGACTTAGTAGGTTATCGTCGCTATGGGCACAATGAAATGGATGAACCTTCTATTACTAATCCAGTTCCATACCAAAACATTAGAAAACATGATTCAGTTGAAATTTTATATGGTAAAAAGTTAGTTGATGAAGGAATTATTTCCGAAGACGAAATGAATGAAGTCATTGACGGTGTTCAAAAAGAAATGCGAACAGCACATGATAAAATTGATAAAAATGACAAAATGAATAATCCAGATATGGAAAAACCAGAATCACTTCAACTACCTTTACAAAGTGATACGAAAGATTTCTCATTTGATCATTTAAAAGAAATCAATGATGCAATGCTTGATTACCCAAAAGATTTTCATGTGCTAAAAAAGCTCAATAAAGTACTAGAAAAACGTAGAGAACCTTTTGAAAAAGAGGAGGGGCTCGTCGATTGGGCTCAAGCAGAGCAACTTGCATTTGCAACCATATTACAAGATGGAACTTCAATTCGTTTAACAGGTCAAGATAGTGAAAGGGGAACATTTAGCCATAGACATGCTGTGCTTCATGATGAAGAAAATGGTAATACATTCACACCATTGCATCATGTACCTCAACAACAGGCTACTTTTGATATTCATAATTCGCCATTATCTGAAGCAGCTGTAGTTGGATTTGAGTATGGTTATAACGTCGAAAATAAAGGTAACTTTAACATATGGGAAGCTCAATATGGCGACTTTTCGAATATGTCCCAAATGATGTTTGACAATTTCCTCTCAAGTTCTCGCGCAAAATGGGGTGAGCGTTCAGGTTTAACACTTTTCTTACCACATGCTTTTGAAGGACAGGGACCAGAGCATTCATCGGCACGCTTAGAAAGATTTCTACAATTAGCCGCTGAAAATAATTCAACTGTAGTTAATCTATCTAGTGCAAGTAATTACTTCCATTTACTACGTGCACAAGCCGCTAGTTTAGATACCTTAGAAATGAGACCATTAATTGTCATGTCACCTAAGAGTCTTTTAAGAAATAAAACAGTAGCTAAACCTATTGATGAGTTTACATCTGGCGGTTTTAAACCTATCATCACAGAAGATATCGATGAACAAAAAGTCAAAAAAGTGATTTTAGCATCAGGAAAGATGTATATTGACCTAAAAGAATATTTAGCTAAAAATCCTAACGATTCTATTCTTCTCATAGCAGTAGAAAGATTATATCCGTTCCCAGAAGAAGAAATTAAAGAAGTATTAAAATCGTTACCTCATCTTGAAAATGTGTCATGGGTTCAAGAAGAACCTAAAAATCAAGGTGCATGGTTATTCGTGTATCCTTATCTAAAAGCACTTGTTGCTAATAAATATGATTTAACTTATCACGGTAGAATACAAAGAGCTGCACCTGCTGAAGGCGATGGAGAAATTCATAAACTTGTACAAACTAAAATTATTGAAAGTAGCATTAACAATTAACTAGGGGGAAAAATAAGTATGGCAGAGGTAAAAGTTCCAGAATTAGCAGAATCAATCACAGAGGGTACCATTGCAGAATGGTTAAAAAATGTAGGCGATAATGTAGATAAAGGTGAAGCTATCTTAGAACTAGAAACAGATAAAGTTAACGTCGAAGTAGTTTCTGAAGAAGCTGGGGTATTATCAGAACAATTAGCCGAGGAAGGCGATACAGTTGAAGTAGGTCAAGCTGTAGCTGTAGTAGGAGAAGGACAAGTAAACACATCTAACGATAGTTCTAACGAATCTTCACAAAAAGATGAAGCTAAAGAGAAAGAAACGCCAAAACAATCTAATCCGAATTCTAGTGAAAGTGAAAATACACAAGATAATAGCCAGCAACGTATCAATGCAACACCATCTGCACGTCGACATGCGCGTAAAAATGGCGTTGATTTAAGCGAAGTATCCGGAAAAGGCAATGATGTTCTAAGAAAAGATGATGTTGAAAATAGTCAAAAATCTTCAAGTCAAACAGCTAAAAGTGAAAGCAAATCACAAAACAGTGGTTCTAAACAATCTAATAACAATCCATCAAAACCTGTTATTCGTGAAAAAATGTCTCGACGCAAAAAAACTGCTGCAAAAAAATTATTAGAAGTATCAAATCAAACAGCTATGCTTACTACATTTAATGAAGTTGATATGACAAACGTTATGGATTTACGTAAACGTAAAAAAGAACAATTTATCAAAGATCATGATGGTACTAAATTAGGATTTATGTCCTTCTTTACTAAAGCTGCCGTTGCAGCTCTCAAAAAATATCCTGAAGTAAATGCTGAGATAGATGGCGATGATATGATTACTAAACAATTTTACGATATTGGCATTGCAGTATCCACTGACGATGGATTACTCGTACCATTTGTTAGAGATTGTGATAAGAAAAATTTTGCAGAAATTGAACAAGAAATCGCTAATTTAGCCGTAAAAGCTCGTGATAAAAAATTAGGCCTTGATGACATGGTTAACGGTTCGTTTACCATCACTAATGGCGGTATCTTTGGCTCAATGATGAGTACACCGATTATAAATGGTAATCAAGCAGCTATCTTAGGTATGCATTCAATTATTACACGCCCAATTGCAGTTGATAAAGATACAATTGAAAATCGTCCAATGATGTATATCGCATTAAGCTATGATCATAGAATCATCGATGGGAAAGAGGCTGTAGGATTCTTAAAAACAATCAAAGAACTCATTGAAAACCCTGAAGATTTATTACTTGAATCATAATTTGGAACCTAACATACTTAAAAAACAACGACGTAAATCGTCGTTGTTTTTTTGTTCAATATGTCTAAAGTGTAATGATAATCTTATATATATAAATATCTGTAAAGAAATCAAAATAACACGATGTCTTTACAGATATACTTTAGTATTAACCTATCATTGAGCAAGAAATATAACTTCTATAATCGCTAAGATAATAAACACAACAAATGCGATAGTAAAATATTTAAATCTTGGTTGTTGTTTATGATTTAAATTTGTAAATACTTCAATTGCGGAATAAACTGCTATTAGTACAGTAACTGCAAATATAATCCATAAATTAGACATACTCATGCCTCCTTGATTACTTCTTTAATTACATTTTAATACATACAAAATATTTAGCCAATCTGTATGTTTTATTTTTCTAATAAATAATAAATCAACAACAAATAAATATCTATCTTTATATGAGTGTTCATCATATTCAAGTGTTACAAAATACGTTATAATGTTATCTGTAAAGATAAATAGAGGAGTGTCAGTTAATGAGTGGACTTAGAAGTGTCACTTTAGGAACAAACGATTTATCTAAAACGAAAGAATTATTTAACCACATCATTGGTTTACAACATTCAACTAAAAATGAACATGCCATAAGATTTGGTGACGCTAATTTAAGTCCTGGAACGCGTGTTCACTTTGTTGAAGTTCCAGAGGAAGATTATAAAAATCTACACATAGATAGCGTTGGACTTAGAACACCTTCTGATTCTGGATTAGTAGAATATCAAAATATTTTTGACAAGTTTAATATATCCTATAGTTCAATCACTGAACTTAATGGTCTTAAACATTTTACTTTTGAAGATCATAATCAACAAAAATTTGATATTTATTCTAACGAGTTAAATACGGGTATAGGATTAGGTATGCCTGCTTTTGATAGTCCTGTTAACCCTTTACATCAAGTTCAAGGCTTAGGTCCAGTCATTATTAAGGTGAACGAGTTATCTGTCACCACTTCAATTCTCACACAAGTATTTCAATTAGATTTATTTGCTGAGTATCTTCCACATGAAGATGCCCAACAACCTATTCAAGTGTTTCGTATAGGTGAGGGTGGTCTTGGTGGTGAAATCCACTTATTTGAAAGCGATGAAGATATTCAAATGAATACACACGGGCCAATTGAGCAAGTGGAATTCTCTACAAATGATACCCAATTGTATCTTCAAGCAAAAAATCGTTTAGATGAGATTGGTGTTCCATATCAAACTCTCGAACAGGATACTTCAGAATCTCTTAGAATCACTGAAAATAGTGGCATTTCATTTATTTATACACTTGAAAAGTAAATATGATTTAAGGATGGTTATTACATGTTACATGAAACTTGGAAAGAACGTACACCAATTAAAAAAGTAGAAGTGACAAATACTGATGCCAAAAAATTTACAGTTGCAGATATGCTAACTATCGGCAAACAGTATGATGTTATTAACGAAACTGAAGAATATTATCAAATTATAGATAATTCTGGTTTAGTAGGTGGCTATTACAAAGACTACTTTAAAGAGATATAATTTAATCTTTTTCAACCAAATGCGTTATCATTGCATTGGAAATATTTTTCAATCATCAGTTTACATTAACTCGATAATGACTAAATAAGTCATTTATTTTAATCATTTTAAATAAGACTAAGACTATGCACCAAAAACTAATGTCTTAGTCTTTTTTAACATTAAAGGATGGAAATTATGGTACAAACAGTTTACAAAAATTCAGATCAAACAGTTTTTGAAGATGCTAAAGCTTTATTTCAATTAAATAAGAATATACTACTAAAAGGGCCAACAGGCTCAGGAAAAACCAAGCTTGCCGAAACGTTAAGTCATGTTATGAAATTGCCTATGCACCAAGTTAATTGTTCAGTAGATCTAGATACTGAAAGCTTATTAGGTTTTAAAACAATTCAAACTAATGAAGAAGGTCACCAAGAAATTGTCTTCATAGACGGTCCTGTAATAAAAGCAATGAAAGAAGGTCACATTTTATATATAGATGAAATTAATATGGCAAAACCGGAAACATTACCTATACTTAACGGTGTATTAGATTATCGACGTCAATTGACAAATCCTTATACTGGTGAAGTGATTAAAGCAGCACCTGGATTTAATGTAATTGCTGCTATAAACGAAGGTTATGTAGGAACATTACCAATGAACGAGGCTTTAAAAAATAGATTTATCGTCATAGAAGTAGATTATATCGATGGTGACATTCTTAAAACAGTCATTAAAGAGCAAAGTAAATTACAAGATGAACAATTGATTCAAGATATTGTTAAATTTAATGAAGATTTACGTACTATGAACAAACAAGGTCAAATTTCTGAAGAGGCTGCAAGTATTCGAGCTTTAATCGACCTTAGTGATTTAGCAACTGTCATGCCTATTGAACGTGCTGTACAACGTACAATTATTGATAAATTAGAGGATGAGCGAGAACAACAAGCGATACTTAACGCTATCGAGCTCAATTTTTAAAGAGGGATAAAAATGAGTGATCGTTTTATAAAATTCAACGATGAACAATTAGATGCAAAACAAGTAATGATGTTACAAGACTTAGCACGTTTACTTTTAAAAAATGAGCAAACGCAAGTTAAAATACAAAAATTCCCTTACTATAATCCTTATAGTAATACACTCATTGCGAGTTGGTTTTGGTCTCATAGACCGAAACATATTGAACAAGCTGGACTAAAAACAGATGTCTTACTCGCAACGTATGGATATCTGAATATGGATCTTTCAATCATCAATCAAGTTTTACACAACAACGATTTTGAACACCCTAAGTTCTTTCATCAATTATTTAAACTTTTAGAGGACGTACGTATATTTGAACATATTAGACAACAAAGACCTAGTACTACAAAAATGATTGATTTACGCATAGAAACACGATTATCTTTTACAGAATCTCAAATTAATTTCTACAAAACTAAAACTGTATATACTGATTTACTTTTTCTTTATTTAGAACATGCATTTTTAAGTCAAAACTTTTTTAATATTCCATCCATACATCCAGCATTTGATGATATTTTAGTTCATATGTATCAGTACTTACCAAATATTTTTCAGAATCAAACATCAGAAGATAATATGTATTTAGCAGAACGTATTATGTATCAAGTGGATGATTTATTAAAGGAAGATATGCTAAATGAATATTACTACTTACCTCAAAAATTATATGAAGATATTTATGCAGATAGTTTTGAAGACTTAAAGCGTACAGATGCGAGCAATACTGATGGTAAAGATAATCAACAGACAGACGAAGATGTAGAAACAGCTGAAGCTGAAACAAAAGCCGCAGACAGTGAGTCTAAAGGCGGGGCATATTTAGAAATGGAGCTACATGAGGGTGAAAACAGTGAAGTTATGGCTGATAATGATACGGCTCGAGAAGGCGACAGCACTGATGATATGACTGATATGATGACCAAAAAAGGAAAAGGGTCAGAAAATACACTTGATCATGATGAAGGTGGATTTATAGGACAAAACCAAGCTTTTGCTTTAAAAGGCATTAATAAAGACGTAAGTATTGAATGGAATATCCCTGATATTACACCTCAAAATGTGATAGATTATCAATATTCAAAAAATGATGTACAGTTTGAAATTAAAGATTTAATACAAATTATCAAAAAGACCATCGACAGAGAACATGAAGATGAAAGACATAATTTAACAAAGGGCCGTTTACAAAAAGACCTTATTAATTGGTTTATTGATGATCAATTTAAGTTATTTTACAAAAAACAGGATTTAAGTAAGACATTCGATGCAACATTTACCTTACTCATTGATGCATCAGCGAGTATGCACGATAAAATGGATGAAACGATTAAAGGTGTCGTCTTGTTCCATGAAACATTAAAATCTTTGAATATTAAACATGAAATACTAGCATTTAATGAAGATGCTTTTGAAGCTGACCAACGTCAACAACCAAATATCATTGATGAAATCATTAATTATAATTACTCTATCTTTGAAAAAGAAGGCCCACGTATCATGACATTAGAACCTCAAGATGATAATCGTGACGGCGTAGCTATCAGAATTGCGAGCGAGCGTTTATTACAAAGAAGTCATGAACAACGCTTTTTAATCGTATTCTCAGATGGTGAACCGTCTGCATTTAATTACAGTCAAGATGGTATTTTAGATACGTATGAAGCTGTTGAACGTGCGCGTAAATTTGGTATAGAAGTATTTAATGTCTTTCTTAGCCAAGAGCCAATTACTGAAGACATTGAACAAACCATTCATAACATATATGGCCAATTTGCTTTATTTGTAGAAGGTGTGGAACATTTACCGAGTCACTTATCACCATTACTAAAAAAATTGTTACTTAAATCTTTATAAAAGTTAGTTTATCAATTCAAAATCTCTAACTTGTAACTTCATAGATATAAATCATTACGTATTTTTGACGAATTAATTACATCAATTGTACAATGTTTTAATTTTCTGAAATTTTATATAGACTAATATTTCTTTATTATGATAGAATATTGAATGTTGCATTATTAGATAAAAAGGAGCAGCATTATGAATAAAAATACGTGGATTATAGGCTTTACTTTATTCGCTATGTTCTTTGGCGCAGGTAACCTTATATTTCCAACACAACTTGGACTCGAAAGTGGTCATTTCTTTTGGCCAGCCATACTAGCCTTTGCACTTACGGGTATTGGATTACCGCTTCTTGGCGTTGTGGTAGGCGCACTTGATAAACATGGTTATATTGGGTCTTTTAATAAAATATCACCACGATTTTCGTTAATCTTTTTAATTATCATATATCTCACTATAGGACCATTATTTGCGATACCACGTACAGCTTCAACTTCATTTGAAATGACTGTGACTCCTATTGCACATAATAGTGGGAATTTAGCATTATTTATTTTTACAGTAATCTATTTTTTAATCGTTCTTTATTTATGCTTGAATCCTAATAAGATGATAGATCGAATTGGTTCATTACTTACACCTTTATTACTTATTACCATTGTCGCTATGATTATTAAAGGTTTTGTAGATTTTAGTGGACATTCTTCAAATTACGGAATGACAAATGCTTATCATTCCAATTTAAGTGGATTTTCACAAGGATTTACACAAGGTTACCTTACAATGGATGCTATCGCTTCAATTGCATTTTCAATGATTGTTGTTAATGCGATTAAAACAACAGGAATACAGCATGCTGATAAAATCTTTAAACAGACCATTATTGCTGGTCTCATCGCTGCAATCGCATTAGTATTTATATATATTTCGCTAGGGTACATAGGCAATCATATTAATATTCCTTCAGACACTCTAAAGGAATTGAAAGCTAAAGATCAAAATATAGGGACGTATTTACTCACAACAATGGCAACGAAGGGCTTTGGAACTTTCGGAAAATACTTACTTGGTATTATCGTATCATTAGCATGTTTAACTACTGCTTGTGGATTAATTGTATCAGTAAGTGAATATTTCCACAGAATACTACCTAAGATACCTTATAAAGTATTTGTGATATTTTTCATTTTAGTTAGTTTCATTCTAGCTAACCAAGGACTTAATTCCGTAATTAAAATGTCAGTCCCTGTACTCAGTGTAATCTATCCAGTGGCTATTACAGTTATTTTGTTAATACTCATTGCTCGCTTCATACCTACAAAACGTATTGCACAACAAATACCGCTAATTATTGTAGCAATTGAATCAATCTTAAGCTTAATAACGACACAAGGGTGGATACGTATTTCATTTATAGATGGTTTACCTTTAAAAGAATATTCACTTGAATGGTTCCCAATTGCTGTTGTAGCAACTCTTGTTGGTTATATGATTAGTTATTTTGTTAAACAATCTAACATTGTATATCAAAAAGAATAAGTAAATTTAAAATAAAAAGCACTCGTCAAATAAGTGATTGACTAAATCTAAATCACATGTGACGAGTGTTTTTTATTATTTACGCATAGCTAATAGATGCTGTTTCAAATCTTGTTCTAACTCATTAAGTTCTTTCTCTGCAACTTGACGTTTCTGTCTACCATCTTCTTGAATTTGAAGTGTTTGTTCAATTGTTTCAATAATGTCATTTTGTGTTGTCTTTAACGTTTCGATGTCCACGATGCCACGCTCATTCTCAGCTGCCGTTTCAATAGCATTTTCCTTTAACATTGATGCATTTTGAGTAAGTAACTCATTCGTAGTATCGGTAACCGAACGTTGTGCTGAAACAGCATTTCTTTGTCTCATCAAAGTTAGGGCAATAGCCATTTGATTTTTCCATAAAGGAATACTTGTTAAAATTGAACTTTGAATTTTTTCGGCTAAAGCTTGGTTGACATTTTGTATCATACGGATTTGAGGTGCAGTTTGAATAGCAATTTGCCTAGATAATTGTAAATCATAAATGCGCTTATCTAAACGATCCACAAACTGTTCCATATCAGCAGTTGCCTGAATATCCATTTGATTACCAGTTTGATGCGCCTTTTCACGTAACTGTGGTATGGTTTCTGTCAATATCTCTTTTTTCTTTTTTTGAGCCGCTAAGATATATAAAGTAACGTTATCAAAATAAGTTTTATTTTGCTGATATAATTGATCAAGAAATTCAACATCTTTAGTTAACTGATCTTTATGTTTTTCTAATTGAATAGTAATACGATCAATTTGAGAACTTACAGATTGCATTCTAGAAAACACTTCATTAATAGAAGCTTTAGTACGTTTAAATAAACGCTTTAATCTAGATTGTTTTTCTGGATTTATGTCATTTGGATTTACAGATTTTAATTTTCCCATTAATTGACTTAAAGTTTCCCCAACTGGTCCCATATCTTTTGATTGAACATCATCTAAAATTTGATGCGAAAAATGAGACATCTTTTGTTGAAGATTAGCACCATATTTTAACAATCCTTCATGATTAAGTGGCTCAATTTGCTCACTTATTGATTTAATTCTTTGTTTATCATTTTCAGTTAATTGGATTTCAAGATCTTCAGCGATTGTATGATGATCAGTTGATTGATTATTCATATAGTAATCAAGTGGATGTGACTGATTACTACTTCGTTCACTTACCATCTCACTCATCTCTCCATTTCTATTAATTATTATGTCGACGTTGCTGTTCTAATTTATTTAATTCTATTTCAACATCTAGTCGCTCATAATCTTCCTCATTAAGCCTTTTAAGGTCAGCAATGAGCGTTCTCTTTATTTCATCTAGAGTAATACGTGTTTGTTCTAATTTTAGCTTTTCATCTTGCGACTTACGTGGCATTCTTGCAAGACGTGTATACGAGTCTACTAAGTTAAGTGCATTATCCAAATGAGAATAGAAAAAGCTTTCAACTTTAAAAAACATCGCGGGTCTTTGCTTAATGCTTGTATGAATAGAACGAGAAATTCGATATATATCATTTACTTGTCTAAAATCTTTGATTGAACGAATATTAATAAATGACTTTAAGATATTTCTAATTTTAGTATGTGCATGATGAAGCTGTGATTGAACATATCTGTAATCTCTTCTTGATAAACCAATTTCATTAAGATACTTTCGTGAAGTGAGCCTTTGCGTAGGGAAGTATGATGCAATGAAACTACCAAAACTGATAAGCATGTCTATAATGAATGATAAATCCAACGCAAAAACAGTAATAAGCCAAACAATAAAGGCCACTGGTATACCCACTAACACTCCAAATATACGTGAAATGTTATATCTCAAGTGTCATCTTCCTTTATATTAAAGTCTTATATTATAAACCTAAATTGTCTTAAACTCTGATAAAGATTCATCAAGGTCTAATTCTTCAATATTGTAATTAGACACTTGTGAAGCCGGTGAAGCACCTTGGATTACAGAATCAATAAACTGTTCTAATTCTGTATCGTCGCCCTGAGCATATATATCTACGTAGTCCTCAACATTTTGGACTGTACCTTTAATATTAAATTGATGAGCAATACGTTGCGTGTAAAATCTAAATCCTACACCTTGTACTGTACCAAAAACTTGAATATGTTTACGTTGCATAAAATCACCTCTTGTCTTTATTATACGTATTTTAATTGTAAAAAACTAATATTTGCTATTCAAAAAATTGTTTATATCACAAGGCTTGAAACTTGATTTTAAAACATGAAAAGTTAAAATTATTGATGTAGCTTTATAGTAGGGAAGGGGAAATTAATATGTGGACAGTAGTCAAGATCAGGGCTGACTACGAAGGTTGGTGGCTATTTGAGGATTGGCCACAAAAAATTGTGGAACAATCAGAATTTACTACATACGACCAAATGTTGGATTATTACATAAATGTATTAAACCATAGTAAGAAATGTTACGACAATTATGTAGTAGGCAAGTATAATATACATGCTTTTTACAACAATTGTGATTTAAACTTTTGTGAAGACTGTGAGGAAGATTTACAAATATTTTATAGTTTTATTATTTTAAAAAATAATGAGGTTTATTTTAATCTTCCAAAAATAGATTGAATGATAATTTTCTATAATTGTATTGCAATTTAGCTATGACTAAACTATAATGATTATTAAGCAATTGTTTTATTCCATATTGCAAAGAATATTTGATTTATATTAAATTTTAGACATGTATTTTTTGTAATATGCGAATAATGCATATTGAAAGAATTTAGTCTTGGAGGTTTCAGAATTATGAAACAAGGTACAGTTAAATGGTTTAATGCCGAAAAAGGTTTTGGTTTCATCGAAGTTGAAGGAGAAAACGACGTATTCGTACACTTCTCAGCAATTAACCAAGAAGGATACAAATCATTAGAAGAAGGTCAATCAGTTGAATTTGAAGTAGTTGAAGGCGATCGCGGTCCTCAAGCTGCAAACGTTGTTAAACTATAATAAATAGATTGTAATCATTGACTTTAACTAACACCTTACCAAGCAGTAAGGTGTTTTTTATATCAATACATACCGTATCACAGAAGGAAATTGATTTTAATTTCTTTCTGTTTTTTTATCCCCAAAATAAGAATTATGAGTATCTCATTATTTTTGCATGTCTGTGTCTAAAGACAAGCAAAACTTTCGTTAAATAATATAGCCTGCAATATATTTTTTATTGATTTATTAATGTAAACTCTTTATAATTTAAAAAGATAAGTAGGGGGGAAGGAGACATTGTTATGCCAAATCCTTTTAAATTATTGCAGGTTTCAATTGGTCGTTTTTATTTTGGTTACCGTGGTCGTTTCATTAAATGGTAAATTTTAAAATTGAAAAATTAAGACTAAATAATTTATTCATATCACTAAGTATTGTTATTATTACTACTATTGTACTAAATATAAGCATTGGAATAATAGCATACCTTAAATTATCTGAATATTGTGAATTTTTATCGATGATTCTTTCTCTTATAATAAGTTTTATAATAATACCTACTTTTCTCTCTTCAATATTTAATTATAAAACTAATCCATTTAAATTGTTAACTATAAAAATTTACTTTAATATTTTATAATCTTATTAATTTTAATAGTTTATGTTGATGATTATAAGTTAATCATATTTTATTTCTTTATAGCTTTAGGGGAAGAAATTTTATTTAGGGAAGTAGTATTTAACATTTTGCTAAATAACTTCAGTTTATTAACTTCTATTTCTATTGGTTCTTTACTATTTGCTTTAATCTTACATCTCAATGAGTCATTAGAATCTAATCTATTAATAAGATTTCCCTCAAGTATAATTTTGTATGTTATAAGATATAAATTCAAACTTAGTTTTTCAATTATAACTCATTGGATATATAATATTTTTATTGTAGTAATGAGATGATTTTCATGAAATCAATATTATTATCCCTATTTTTAAACTGTTTATTTTTCTCAATTTTAACTCTTTTAGAATTACGCATTGATGTTTACTTGGCAAATTTATTAATTATTTTAGTCCCATCTATTACATCAGCTATCTTAATTATTTTCACTTCAAAAATGAAATTATATTTATGGTTAAATGTAATTTCAAACCTAATTTTTTACATTATTTATAGTAAATATATCATGCATCTAGATGGTTATCTATCCTATATCGAGAGGGCGCAAATCAATAATAGTGATATAGAAATTAAAATATCTCCAAATATGCTTGAATTATCTCAGATTATCTTTTTATTTTTTGTTTATTTAATACCTCAAATGATTGTAGTTTTTATTAAACATAAAAGAGGTGAAATCAATGCTAGAATTTAGAAATGTGTATAAATCTTTTAAGAAGAAAGAAGTATTATGTGATGTTAATTACAAATTATCTGCTGGAGAAAAGGTTGGTCTTATAGGTTCTAATGGGTCTGGAAAATCAACATTAATGAAACTTATAGCTAAAACTCAATTACCATCTAAAGGAAATGTTTATTTTAACAATATAGATATACATAAATCTCACAATATGATAAAAGATTTTTCTTTCATGATAGGACAAATATATTATCCTGAGTTAAATGCAAGACAAAATATTGAAAATTACCTAAAAATTAATAATAAGATTAGCTATATAAGTGAAATTCAAAAGATGCTAAACATTGTAGGTTTAGAAGATATTGAAAAGAAGGTTAAAAATTATTCGTATGGAATGAAACAAAGACTTTGTTTAGCTATTTGTTTAATTACCAAACCAAAAGTAGCTGTATTAGACGAGCCATTCTTAGGTTTAGATCCGCTTGGGGTAAGGGAATTAAATAATATCACTGAGAAATATTCAAAAGAAAAAAACACTTTATTTTTAATATCTAGTCACCAGTTAAAAGAATTAGAAGATCTTTGTGATAGATTTCTATTACTCGAAAACCATCAAATTAGAGAAATTGACTTACATAATAGAATATTCACTCAAAAGTTAATATTCAAAAATACTTTAAACAATGCTCCAGAACTAAAGGCTAATTTCAATTTCATTAAAAAAATTGATAGCAATTCAATAACAATTATAAATAAAGATGAAGAAGTAGATCTTACAAATTTACTTAATTTAGTAGGTAAAAATCCCTTAATAAAAATTGAAAGTAATGATAATCTATTATCTTCATATTTCTATAAAGAGTAGGTAATATTATGTTTAAATTTAACTTCTTTTATATTTCAAAGATTCGTGCAACTTGGATGCTTTACCTCATTGGGATTTATCCTCTCTTGATATTCCTAGCTGAATTACTTAATAGTAATTTTCTTTCATTATCAGCAACTCATAAGAATAGTGTAAGCTTTTTAGAATTATTTATCGCAATATATGATACTCAACAAAAAGTAATGCTATCACTTATAATTATTGGATATTTATCTTCTTTATTATTTTATAGCGAAATTAGCACAGGAAGACTATTGTTTTATAAGAATCAAAGTCGCTACAAAATTTTTAATTCTAAATTAACATCTATTATTTCTAGTTACTTTATATTCTTATTCATTTTATTATTATCAACGTTAGTAGTTTATTTGTTTTATGTTAACAACCATGAATATTCATCTCATTCTTTTATGTTAAATAACTCAGAATTAAATCATACTCTAATCTTAAATCTTCTTGGAATCTTTTTAACTGATTTATTCTTAATTTTCTATGTTGTTATTTTTTCTGTGAAATTTAATTCTGGGATAACTATTATTAGTATGATTTTATGTTACGTGGTCATAAAGATTACAGACAATATTAATAAAATCAAGTTTTCCCCTTCAAATTTCACAAATTTAGATACCGATAAAAGTTTTATTTTCAACTTATCAATAATGAGCTCTATTACTATTGTTTATATATTCATTATTTACCTCTTAGCAATTACGATTTTCAGAAAAATTCAATTTTAAATTTCATTTAATTTAATGTAAGTATAAACGCCTCGGATAGATATACTGTACCTATCCAAGGCGTTTTCAAATAGTTTTTAATCGAAATCATATTGATAGTAGTTGAGCTTTTACTCGCTCACTTTTTAGAATTATTTCGTATCATTAATAATTAACTGTCTCAATGATTGACGTTTAATCACTTCACGTGCTTTTCCATCTTTCAAGAAAAATACTGGAGGTTTTTGCATTTGATTATAATTTGAAGCCATTGAATAATGATACGCACCAGTAGAAAGTATTGCTAGGTAATCACCTCTATGAACAGAAGAGGGTAATGGGGCATCTCGTACGATAATATCACCAGATTCACAGAGTTTACCTGCAATTGTTACAGATTCATTAGCTTTTTCATTTCTGTTAACTAACAACGCCTCATACTGTGCACCATAAAGTGCAGTTCGTATGTGATCACTCATTCCGCCATCAACTGATACATATTTATTAACTCCAGGGATATCTTTAATTGTACCAACCTCATATAAAGTGATACCTGCTTCTCCAACAATTGAACGGCCAGGTTCTATCCCAATTTCAGGAATATTGTACTGCAATGCTTGCGCAGTTTCTTTAATAGCTTCAGTAATTTCAGATATTCCTTGCTCAATAGGGAAACTTTCATCTCCTTCGACATATTTAATTCCGAAACCACCGCCTATGTTTAGTAAACTCACTTCAATTCGTTCACTTGCTAACCAATTAAGCACAATTTTAGCTGTCTTAATCATCGGCTCAGTGCCTTCGATTTGAGAGCCAATATGGAAATGTATACCTTTAAGTTGCAAATGTTTCGTTGCTTTTACTTTATTAACTGCATTTAATGCTAGACCGTGTTTGATTGATAATCCAAATTTACTATCTTCCTGTCCAGTTTGAATAAATTCATGTGTATGGGCTTCAACCCCAGGATTTACACGTAATACAACATCTACATTACTATCAGCATATTTATCAATAAGCTCTATTTCCTCGAGCGTATCCACTACAAAATAACCAATCTGATTATCTAATGCATATTGAATCTCGCGTTTCGTCTTGTTGTTCCCATGGAAGTGAATACGTTTCGAATCAAATCCTGCTTCAAGAGCAGTATAAAGTTCACCTTCAGAAACAACATCTAATTGTAAATTTTCTTCATCAATTAATTTAACCATCTGAATACAAGTGAAAGCTTTTGAGGCATAAGATATATTGTAGCTTAAACCACTTGCTTCAAATGCTTTATGATATCTTCTTATCTGATTACGAATTTGGTCTTCATCGTAAACAATCGAAGGTGTACCAAAACTTTGTGCAATAGTTTTTAAGCTTGTACCTCCCATTGTCAGTTCGCCATTATCATTATAATTAACTACCATTTATAAATACTCCTTCATAAGAGAATCGTGATTCATTGCGCTTAATTGTTCTGAATTTGCGCCAACACCTTTAAATGTAAATTCATCTATACGTATATCCTTATTATATAATATGACTTCGTCTTGTGCATGAACTTCGTCATCAACTTCAATAAACATATGACTCATCATTAGTGCTCTAATTGGATATCGCTTGCCATTAATTATAGCTTCGTGTTTTGCTCTTGATTTTAGAATACCATCGCCATAACCTATATCAACAACAGCTAATTGAGTGTGGTCATTCTTTACTTCAAAGGCGAAACTATATCCACAATAATCACCTTTATTTACATCACGAACTTGTATAACATTACCTTTAACAGTCAAAGATTGAGTAATGCGTTCTTCATTTATAAGACTATATGGTCTTGAACCATAAAGGGCAATTCCAACTCTAGCATGAGTGTGATGAGGAAGTAACATTTGATTCTCACGAAAATAACTTGCACTATTTTGTGAATGTATCATATCAAAATGATAATTTTCATTTAAAAGTGTATTTATCAAGTTTAACCAAGCATCACGTTCCATTTTATATTCATCTACGTCAAATTCGTCTGCATACCCAAAATGCGTCCATATTCCTGAAATAATCATTTTATCTTGATTATTTTGATCATGATCTTTTAAAACTTCACGTATTTCTTCGATATTTCTAAAACCGGAACGATGTAATAAATTTTCATATTCTAAATGTACATGAATGCCTTTTAAATCTTGTTTATATTTATAATAATAGTTTAAAGAGGGGAGTGTCATATGAATATCATAACGTTTTACTAAATCAAAATCATAAACAGGATTCATTAAAAATATAGTTGCTTCAGGTGCTATTTTTCTAACTCGTATAGCTTCATTTAATGAAGTTGTGCTAAATGTATTAATTTCCAATTTTAAAAATGTTTTCACTGCAAACTCAAGTCCATAATGATATGCATTGTTTTTTACAACTGCCATTATTGGTTCGTTATTTTTTACTTTTACTGCATTCTGATAAAATGCTTCTGTGTCTAATGACCAAATTGCTGTCAATTGCTTTACACCTCTTTATAATTTCTTAACAAATGCTCGTAATAATTTACAACGTCAATTAATATTTTCTCATCAAAATTAAGATGGGCAGTATGAAGACCAGTCACAAAACCTTTTTCATTGTTTTGTGTACCAACAAATACAAAATATGAAGGGGCAAGTTGTTGACCATAAAAACTAAAATCTTCACCGAACAGGAAGGGTAGTTTTTTTTCAACTATTTCTAAATTTGCACCTTTTATAGCGTTCTCAACGGCTTGACGTAATTGTGGATGATTCATTGTTGGTGGATATCCTTCTTCAAATTTAACCTCACATTCAACATTAAATAATAATTGAACACTTTTCGCAATTTTATGCATTTGGTGTTTTACAATAGCTAAATCTTCTGTGTCATATGTACGAATTGTACCTTCAAGATAACCATGACTCGGTACTGTATTAATAGCTTCACCAGCTTCAAAATGACCCATATGAATAATGTTACGTTTCAATCCATTCAAATGAAATTGTTGGATTTGGCCGATTTGACTTAAGACATGCTGTAACCCCTCACCACATGAATGACCTTGCTCCTTATCAGCAACATGACTAGATAATCCTTTTAAAAAGAAGCGATATTCAGTGGCACTTGCAGTGATTTCTTCATCTCGAATTACAATTTTACCTTCTTTTTCAAACGGATTAACGTGAAAACCAAACACCGCTTCAATAGGGTACTTGTCAAAAGCGCCAGCTTTGATTAAACGATTAGCTCCTCCACCGGTTTCTTCGGCAGGTTGAAATATAAACACTACATTATGAGGTAATTCAGATTTGTCATACAATGCTTTACACCTTTTAACAAAAAGCATAAGTGCTGTCGTATGACCATCATGACCACACGCGTGCATGACATTATCATTCTTACTTTTAAAATCAATATCATTTTCTTCATAAATTGGTAACGCGTCTATATCTGCTCTGAATGCAATAGTGTGGTGACTATTACCTTCCAAATAAGCAATAACACCAGTTTTAAGTGGTCGGTCGTAAGGTACGCCTAAATCCTCTAAAAATGATGTTATATACGATGTCGTTTCAAATTCATGTAAACTTAATTCTGGATACTGATGTAAATGTCTTCTGTGCAATGTAACGAATTCTAACTCGTTCATAAAATTATCCATCCCTTATATAACTATTTCTTTAATATTTCAATGTGTATCATTCTATAATAAAAAGGCGAAATTAATGATTAATGCATCATATATAAATTAATCATTGGATTCCACCTTGAACATATTTTTTTATCTACACAATTATTCTATGTCGTTATTCATTATTTAATTTACGCAGTGCAGACACAATCTCACGTTTTGAGTCTTGAACTTCTGAAGTTTGTTTAATTACTTTAGCAGGCGTACCAGCAACTACAGCTCCAGCTGGCACATCTTGAGTTACAATAGCTCCAGCTGCTACAATAGCACCTGCACCAACGCGTACACCTTCAAGAATAACAGCATTTGCTCCAATTAAAACATTGTCTTCAATGACAACTGGGGAAGCACTTGGAGGTTCAATGACACCAGCTAAAACAGCACCTGCACCAACATGAACATTTTTTCCTGTTGTAGCTCGTCCACCAAGTGTTGCGTTCATGTCTATCATTGTTCCTTCTCCTACAATAGCTCCAATATTAATCGTAGCACCCATCATAACCACAGCACCATCTTCAATGATTGCTTGCTCACGAATAAACGCACCTGGCTCAATACGAGCATTTGTGTTTGTTAAATCTTTAAGCGGTATAGCTGAATTACGACGATCCATCTCAATTTCTAATTCAGTGATTAATGAATGATTTTGTTGATAAAATTGTTTCCATTCATCTGCTTCACAGAAAATTACTTTTGAATGTTCAGAGCCAAAAACTTTAAAAGATTCTGGGAATGTGACATTTTCAAAATGACCATTTACATAAACTTTGAGTGGTGTTGATTTCTTAGCATCACTAATATATTGAATGATTTCTTGAGCTGATAAATGTTGTACCATAAGTTGAATAACTCCTTTGATTTATAGATTATTAAAAGTATAAAAACCTGGGTTTTTGTGAATTAATTTTTCTGCAGCGCCAATGGCACCATTTGCAAAGATATCTTTTGATTGTGCTTTATGTGAGATAGTAATTGTTTCATCAGTACCTGCAAATAATATGTCATGTTCCCCGACAATCGTACCACCACGAACAGCATGTATACCTATCTCATCATGAGTTCTCTTCTCAGTTTTTTCGTGTCTATCATAAACAGGTGAGACATTGTCACGTAATTCTTTAATGACATCATACAATTTAACTAATGTGCCACTAGGAGCATCGACTTTTTTATTATGATGCGCTTCTGTTAGTTCGATATCGAAATCTTGTAGTAGGGGAACTGCAGTTTCTAATATTTTAGTTAATGCATGGACACCGTAACTCATATTTGCACTAAAAAATACAGGTGTTCTTTGACTTAGCGTTTCCAATTTTTGTATTAACGTTTCTTTTTCACCTGTAGTTGCTATGACAAGAGGCAAATTGAATTGTTCTTCTAATAGAGGAAAGAGCAATTCAGGATTTGAAAAGTCAATAGCAACATCAGCTTCTTTACATTCACTAATGTGTTGATATTGTGAATAAGGTGTCGACGCTTTTGAAGTTCTATCTATAACTCCAACAATTTCATGACCTTTATCTTCAGCTAATCGTGCAACTCTTTGATTCATTGCACCATATCCAATTAATAGTATGTTCATTATTGTTCACCTGCTTTAAATTGTTCAAATGCTCGTTCAACTTGTTTACATTGTGCTTCTTCTAAAGGCACTAATGGTAATCTCACTTCGTAGTGACCATAACCCAAATATGCGGTAAGAACTTTAATAGGTATTGGGTTAACGTCAAGTGACAACGCTTCTAACAATTTCTCGATAGGTTTAAAGTAATTAGTAATATCGGTTTCATTTTGTCTTTGGTCATATAAATAT
This sequence comes from Staphylococcus sp. GW823-FHT05F06, assembly GCF_058795495.1. Taxonomy (NCBI): domain Bacteria; kingdom Bacillati; phylum Bacillota; class Bacilli; order Caryophanales; family Staphylococcaceae; genus Staphylococcus; species Staphylococcus sp. GW823-FHT05F06. Next base: position 46,134 of record NZ_JBXAHW010000001.1, read on the forward strand.
TGAAATTCTTGTGGAATTACATTCGCAATTACAGAGATGACACCATTACCTCCACGTTGATAGAACTTCACAACATTGTCGTCATTCCCACTATATAATGCAAATTCATTTGTATTAATACGTTGTTTTACTTGATCAAAATAATCAAAATCATTTGTCGCATCTTTTAAAGCAACGATATATGGATTATGACTGAGAATTCCAACTGTTTCTGGTTCTATCGTCATATTTGTTCGTGATGGCACATTGTAAAGAATTACTGGTAATTTCACTTCATTTGCGATTGTCTCAAAATGTTGAATTAAACCACGTTGATTCGTTTTGTTGTAGTAGGGCGTAATCAACATGACTGCATCTGCACCAATTTCTTTAGCACGTATTGAAGCTTGAATTGATTTATACGTATTATTAGTGCCAGTACCCGCAATAACAGGAACGCTATGATTCACGAGTTTAACTACTGTCGCCAATACTTTCTCTTTTTCTTCGTCACTTAATGTAGGACTTTCTGCTGTAGTGCCATTCACTATAATTGCTTGAATATTGTTATTTAAAAGAAATTGAACATGTCTTTCTAATGCGTTGAAATCAACCTCATTATTGGTAAAGGGAGTCGCTAATGCTACACCAACGCCTTCAAACATGTGTGTCATATTATCTTGCTCCTTTCAAAGTTAAAATTTGTTCTAACACTTGAACTGCATTTAATGCTGCGCCCTTGAGCAAATTATCAGAGGTACACCATACATGGAACGTATTTTCAAGAGAGTCATCTCGGCGGATACGTCCTACAAATACTTCATCTTTGCCAGTAGAATGAATGGCTAATGGATATTCATTTTTACTTGGATTATCTACAAGAACAACACGTTGATCTTGTGCAAATAATTCTTGTATCTCTTTAACTGTAGTGTCTTGATTTAAAGTCACATCGATTTCAATACTGTGACTATCTTGTACTGGTACACGTACACATGTGGCAGTCACTTTTAAGTCTTGGTCGTTGAGAATTTTTTTCGTTTCATCAATCATTTTTTGTTCTTCTTTTGTATACCCATTTTCAAGAAAAACATCTATATGTGGTAATACATTATTGTAAATTGGATACGGATATGCTTCAGGTTCTTTTCCATTAGCACCTTCAGCTAAATCTCTTTTACCTTTAACACCAGAACCTGATACGGCTTGATAAGTCGTATAAGCGACACGTTTTAAACCATATGCATCTTGTAAAATTTTAAGAGGTACAACTGATTGAATTGTAGAGCAATTTGGATTAGCAATAATACCACGTGTAAATTGAGGCTCATTCACTTCTGGAACAATTAAATCGACATCTTCAGCCATTCTCCATTGGCTAGAATTATCAATAACAATGGCTCCAGCCGCTTCAAATAGTGGAGCAAAGTGCTCACTTGTGCTACCTCCTGCACTCATTAAAACATAATCAAAATGTTCACTTGCTGCTTCATCAGTTAATTCTTGAACAGTATACAATTGTCCTTGAAATTCAACTTTTTTTCCTGCTGAGCGAGCAGAAGAAAATAATACTAATTCATCAAAAGGTATTTGTTTTCGATCTAGTGTCTCTAACATTTTTGTTCCAACTAATCCGGTTGCTCCGGCTACTGCTAATCTTGTCATAATAAATAGTCACTCCATTCTTAATATTGGTAATTTTTAGAAAATTTATAATAAATATATCATATGAATACTAAATTTCGAAGGCATGATACAATTCTTCTACTGCTTTTTCACCATTTTCTTCGTCTATTACATAAGAAATGCTAATTTCCGATGTCGTCGTTTGATAAAATGGAATATCTGAATTGATAAGTGTCGTAAAAGCTTTTGATGCTACTCCTGACATATCTCTCATACCTGATCCAATTAAAGATATTTTGACATATGCTTCATTAATTTTATAATCAAGTGCTGAAAAGTGTGTTGATAAATTTTCCAGAATTGAAGAAATTTGATGTGCATCACTATCTTTAATTGAAAAAGATAATTGTAAACCTTCTAAATTTACAATTTGAGAAATCATATCAACATTTACAGATTCTTCTTCCAATGCGGTAAACAATTGTGTCAGTAACTGATTATCCGGTAGGGGATAACTTATCGTGACGTGCATCATGTGTGTATCCAATGCGACACCAGTTACTGCTTTTTTCTCTAATAAATCACTTTTAGACATAATCCATGTTCCTTTCACATTTGATAACGTTCTTCCTAAGTAAAGTGGAATATCATAATTCTTAGCTAATTCAACACTTCTCGTTTCAAGTACACCTGCACCAAGCGCGCTCATTTCCATCATTTCCTCATAAGAGACATATTCTAAACGCTTCGCTTCATTATGTATTCTAGGATCTGTTGCATACACACCATCAACGTCAGTGTAAATTTCACAAGGTGTCTGATTACTTGCTGCTAAAGCTACAGCTGTTGTATCAGAACCACCTCGTCCAAGTGTAGTAAGTTCGAAATCTTCATTTATACCTTGAAACCCAGCTACAACTAAAATGTCATGATTTTTAAAAGCCTCATTAAAAATATTAGGATTAATTTCTGCTATTTTACTTTTTAAGTGATGTCCTACAGTCTTAATGCCAGCTTGATAACCTGTCATCGCTTTAGCATTTACACCTATATCATTGAGTACCATAGAAAGGTAAGAAACCGTTTGTTGTTCACCCGTTGTTAATAGCAATGCAAGTTCTTGATCTTTAGGGGTAGAAGTAAGACTTGATACATTATTCATCAATTGATCAGTTGTCTTACCCATAGCACTGACAACAACGATTAATTCTTCACCATCTTCAATGCGTGTTTTAAGCATTTCAGCGATATTTTTTATTTTTTTAAAATCACTGACGGAAGAACCGCCAAATTTTAAAACACTTCTATTCAATTTCAGTCCTCCTATAATTAGAGGAGACATACACAGTATAAAAAAGAACAAGTTCGGAATGCCGAACTTGTTCTACATTTATGTACAAGTGATGCACTCCATTATTTAATAATAATGACAAACTTATAGCTCTTAACCATTAAGTCCAACGATTCATAACTGCTATTATGAATCATTTCGGCATCTCACCCTTTTAACTCTATAATTGTTAGCAGACAAATTATCTAAAGTTTACTCATGATTGATGCGCCTCATCAAAATCTTATTCAATTGATATGTTTTCATTATACATAGACAATATATCTATGTAAACCAATATTTTAGATTTTTTAAAATATACTGAAAATTTAAGGGTGAATTCACACGATAAGTCATTTTTATAAATTTAATACGCTTATTACAAATTAAATAGCTTATCTAGATTTTCTAAGTATTAGTATTTCAAAGTATATATTTTTAATTTTTTCAATGTTAAAAGCTTATAGCTGAGACGATAACAATAATTAATCTAATATTCATACCGAATAAAGATTAAACTTTATATAAACAAAGAGCCCGGGACATTGATAAATATCCCAGACTCTTGTGTAAATGTTAAAACAATTATTAATTATTTTGTAATACACCAATTTCTTGTAAGTATTCCTCATAAGGTACTTCTTTAGAAAGGGCACCAGCTTGATTCAAGTCAATCACTCGATTTGCGATTGTATTAATAAATTCAAAATCATAAGAAGTGAAGATGATAGAACCTTTAAATGATTTTAATCCGTCATTTACAGCAGTGATACTTTCCAAATCTAAATGGTTTGTTGGCTCATCAAGTAAAAGTACGTTAGCACTTGATAACATCATTTTACTTAACATGCAACGTACTTTTTCTCCACCTGAAAGCACGCTTGCTTTTTTCTTAACTTCCTCACCACTAAATAACATGCGACCTAAGAAACCACGTAAAAATGTTTCAGTTTGTTCATCTTCTGGAGCGTATTGACGTAACCATTCAACTAAATTCATATCGACACCATCAAAGAACTCAGAGTTATCTTTAGGGAAGTAACTTAAAGATGTCGTTACACCCCATTTAAATGTACCTTCATCTGGTTCCATTTCTCCAGCTAAAATTTTTAACAATGTTGTTTTAGCAATTTCGCTATCACCAACTAAAATAGCTTTATCATTAGGATTCATAGTGAATGAAACATTGTCTAGTACTTTTTCGCCGTCAATTGTTTTAGAAAGATTTTCTACTGTAAGTAAATCATTTCCAATTTCACGTTCAGGAGTAAATTTCACGTAAGGGTATCTACGAGATGATGGCTGGATATCATCTAATTCAATTTTTTCTAATTGTTTCTTACGACTTGTTGCCTGTTTAGATTTAGAAGCATTTGCTGAGAAGCGTGCGATGAAATCCTGTAACTCTTTCATTTTTTCTTCTTTTTTCTTATTTTGTTCTTGTGCCATTTTTTGTGCTAATTGACTTGATTGATACCAAAAATCATAGTTACCAACATAAAGTTTAATTTTGCCAAAGTCTAAATCAGCAATATGAGTACAAACATTATTTAAGAAGTGACGGTCATGCGAAACGACAATGACAGTATTTTCAAAATTAATTAAAAAGTCTTCTAACCAACTTATTGCTGGTATATCTAAACCATTGGTAGGCTCATCTAGTAAAAGAACGTCAGGATCACCAAATAAACTTTGAGCTAACAATACCTTAACTTTTTGATTATTTTCAAGTTCAGACATATTTTTATCATGTAAGTCAGGTTCTATGCCTAATCCTGATAATAAGTTAGCAGCATCAGCTTCAGCATTCCAACCGTTCATTTCTGCAAATTCTCCTTCAAGTTCTGCAGCGCGAATACCGTCCTCATCGCTGAAATCAGGTTTCATATAAATTTCATCTTTCTCTTTCATCACTTGATACAAACGTTCATGTCCTTTAATCACAACATCTAAAACACGTTCATCTTCATAAGCAAAATGATCTTGTTTTAACACAGCCAAACGCTCATCTTTACCTAGAGATACATGACCAGTCTGTGAATCAATTTCGCCTGATAAAATCTTCAAGAATGTAGATTTCCCAGCACCATTTGCACCAATTAATCCATAACAATTACCCTCTGTAAATTTTATATTTACATCTTCAAATAGTTTACGATCACCAAAACGTAAACTTACATCAGTTACTTGTAACATTCATCTGCTCCTTTTTGGTTATTCTAACGGAAAAATTATATCATATAATAAGTAGAGTTTCGACCTGACAGTTAAGCTAATGATAGAATACGTAACTCGTGTTATAATTAATAAGAATTTTATAGATACGAATAAAGTTTATTAAATTAAATCTAACTATTTAATATAGAAGAAAGTAAATGAAATTGAATAATAATAGATTAAGGAGAATAGAATGGCACTAGATAAAGATATAGTAGGTTCAATAGAATTTTTAGAAGTCGTAGGATTACAAGGGTCAACATATTTACTTAAAGGGCCAAATGGTGAAAGTGTCAAACTCAATCAGTCAGAAGTTGCTGATGAAGATAATTTTGAATTAGGTGAGGAATATAGTTTTTTCGTTTATCCAAACCGTTCAGGAGATTTATTTGCGACGCAAAACATGCCTGATATTACAAAAGATAAATATGATTTTGCTAAAGTTATAAAAACCGATAGAGACGGTGCACATATTGACGTAGGACTTCCTCGTGAAGTCTTAGTTCCATGGGAAGATTTACCGAAACTTAAAGAACTTTGGCCTAAAGCAGGTGATTACTTGCTAGTTACTTTGAGAATAGACAGTACGAATCAAATGTTTGGACGATTAGCTAGCGAAACGATTGTTGAGTCAATGTTCACCCCAGTAAATGACGATAGCAAACAAAACGAATATATTTCTGCACGCGCTTATAGATTACTCAGAGTAGGTAGCTTCTTATTAAGTAATGAGGGTTATAAAATCTTTGTTCACGAATCTGAACGTAAACATGAGCCTCGGTTAGGTGAGGCAGTAGAGGTCCGAATTATAGGTCATAATGAAAAAGGTGAATTAAATGGTTCGTTTTTACCATTAGCTCATGAACGCCTTGATGATGATGGACAGGTCATATTTGATTTACTTGTTGAGTATGATGGTGAATTACCTTTTTGGGATAAATCTAGTCCTGATGCAATCAAAGAAGTCTTTAATATGAGTAAAGGCTCGTTTAAACGTGCAATCGGACATTTATATAAGAAAAAGATAATCAATATAGAAACAGGAAAAATCACTCTTACCAAAAAAGGGTGGAGCCGTGTAGATGATTAAAGATAATGAAATTAATTAATATACTTAATTAATGTAGATTCTTATAGAATTCGTTGACTCATCATGAAAAAAATTCTAAATTACAGTATTTATAGCATTCTATATTTTGGGAAACTTGTCTGACACAAAAAAACTTAATATAAGCGTACTTTTAATTAATTTAATCATAAGATTACCTATACGTCATACACACTTGAGATATCAACTGATAACTCAAGTGTTTTTTTATGTTTAACACTTATTTAAAAAACTAAATGATATATATTTTAAAGTGCTTCATTTAAAAGAACTAAATTACTCATAAACGTACGTATTTAAATATTTAATATGACCTTAAAGGACCAGTTTAGATACTATTTATTATAATTCTCTTTCCATTTTAATGATTCCCAATTTATCTTCTATTCATTCAATCAAGTATTTTTATTCTTTATAAAACTATGTTAGCAAATTAAATTTTAATACACGTTTCATTAATTCAAATCCCATTCTTAACAAAAAATTTACAATAACTCTATTTTGATTTAATAAAAGATATGTAACATGAGAACTGTAAGAAATACATATACCATTATAGGTTATTTACATTAGGAGGATGTTTCAATGAAAAAGTGGCAATTAGTCGGTACTACTGTATTAGGAGCTTCGGTTTTACTTGGCGCTTGTGGCGGAAATGATGGAGGTTCAGGAGACGGCAAAGATCTTAAAGGTTCTGCTAAAGGTGAAGGTTCGTCCACAGTAGCTCCTATCGTTGAAAAATTAAACGAAAAATGGGCTAAAGATCATAAAGACGCCAAAATTTCTTCAGGTCAAGCCGGTACAGGTGCTGGTTTCCAAAAATTCATTGCTGGCGAAACTGATTTCTCAGACGCTTCAAGACCTATTAAAGACGAAGAAAAGAAAAAATTAGAAGATAAAGGGATTAAATATCACGAATTCAAAATCGCACAAGATGGTGTAACAATTGCGGTTAATAAAGATAACGACTTTGTTAAAGAATTAACTAAATCACAATTAAAAGATATTTACTCTGGTAAAGCTAAAACATGGAAAGACGTTAACTCTAGTTGGCCAGATAAAAAAATCAATGCTGTTTCACCTAACTCAAGTCATGGTACTTACGACTTCTTTGAAGAAGAAGTTATGGACAAACAAGATATCAAAGCTGAGAAGAACGCTGATACTAACGCGATCGTATCTTCAGTAACTAAAAACAAAGAAGGTATCGGTTACTTCGGTTATAATTTCTACGAACAAAATAAAGATAAATTAAAAGAAGTTAAAATCAAAGATGACAATGGCAAAGTTACAGAACCAACTAAGAAAACAATTCAGAACGGTTCATACGCACTAAGCAGACCATTATTTATCTACGCTAAAGACAAATCATTAAAAGACAATAAAGTAATGTCAGAATTCATGAAATTTGTACTTGAAGATGAAGGTAAAGCAGCTGAAGACGCTGGTTATGTAGCTTCACCTAAGAAAACTTATAAATCTCAATTAGATGACTTAAAAGATTTTTTAGATAAACATCAAAAATCTGATAAGAAAGACGACAAAAAATCAGAAGATAAATAATGAATATTAAGGTAATAAACACCTAGGGTTGGGAATTTTTGAAAGGGTATCAGACAAAGTGGTCAATGTGCCACTTTGTCGAACCCTTTTCAGCTTTGCAGATAATGAGTAAATATTCTATTAAATATGAATGAACTCATTTTCTCATAAAAGCAATTCCCACTCTTTTTTTTAAATTATTTTGGGAGATAAGAGAGAGGGTTTTACATGGCTTCACAAACAAAGGTGAGAGAAATGATAGCTAAGAATAATGCTAAAAAGGGCGGGCTAAGTGATAAAATTGTCCCAATTATTTTAGCCATTATTTCAGCTATATCTATATTAACTACAATTGCTATTTTATTTACACTTTTAACCGAGACGATTACGTTTTTCACACGAGTGCCATTATCTAAATTCTTTTTATCTGGTACTTGGAACCCAACTGGTTCATCACCAGAATTTGGAATTTGGGCACTCATCATCGGCACATTGAAAATTACTGTTATTGCTACAATCGTAGCAGTTCCGATTGGTTTAGGAGCAGCTATCTACCTTAATGAATATGCATCTGATCGTTCACGTAGAATCATTAAACCAATATTAGAAATTTTGGCTGGGATTCCTACAATTGTATTTGGCTTCTTTGCTTTGACATTTGTTACACCTATATTGAGAAATCTAATTCCTAACTTGGGAGAGTTTAATTCAATCAGTCCCGGTATTGTTGTGGGTATAATGATTGTCCCTATGATTACAAGTATGAGTGAAGATGCAATGTCATCTGTACCTGATAAAATTCGTGAAGGTGCATTTGGATTAGGCGCAACTAAATTTGAAGTCGCTACAAAAGTTGTATTACCAGCTGCGACTTCTGGCGTTGTTGCTTCAATTGTATTAGGTATATCAAGAGCAATAGGTGAAACAATGATCGTTTCTTTAGCTGCTGGTAGTTCACCAACATCATCTCTAAGTTTAACTAGTTCAATTCAAACGATGACAGGATATATTGTTGAAATTGCTACAGGTGATGCAGCATTTGGTTCTGATATTTACTACAGTATTTACGCTGTAGGTTTTACACTTTTCATTTTCACTTTAATTATGAATTTATTATCACAATGGATCTCTAAACGATTCAGAGAGGAGTATTAATATGTCTACACATTCAAATACTGCTAACAAAACATTGATTGATAAAGATGCCGTAGAAAAAAATATTTCTTCTCGTGATAGGAAAAACTCGGTAAACAAATGGTTATTTTTATTATGTACATTAATTGGGCTCATTGTTTTAGTAGCACTATTAATTCAAACTTTCGTTAAAGGGGCGGGACATCTAACTCCCGAATTTTTCACTAATTTTTCATCTTCAACACCAGCAGATGCTGGTATTAAAGGGGCTTTAGTAGGTTCTATTTGGTTAATCTTAAGTATTATTCCAATTAGTATCATTTTAGGAATAGGTACAGCAATTTATTTAGAAGAATACGCAAGAGACAATATTTTTACACAAATCGTAAAGGTGAGTATATCTAATTTAGCTGGTGTTCCTTCAATTGTTTTCGGTTTACTAGGTTATACATTATTTGTAGGCGCGGCAGGTTTAGGTAATAGCGTGCTAGCCGCTGCGCTTACAATGTCACTACTAATCTTGCCTGTTATTATCGTTGCTAGTCAGGAAGCTATCAGAGCAGTTCCTAGTTCAGTCAGAGAAGCATCATATGGTCTTGGTGCTAATAAATGGCAAACAATTAGAAGAGTTGTTTTACCTGCAGCATTACCTGGTATTTTAACAGGTTTCATTTTATCTTTATCACGCGCATTAGGAGAAACAGCACCACTTGTAATGATAGGTATACCTACGATACTTTTAGCAACACCAAGTGGATTACTCGACCAATTCTCTGCGTTACCAACTCAAATTTATACATGGGCAAAAATGCCTCAAGCAGAATTCCAAAACGTTGCATCAGCAGGTATTATCGTTCTACTCGTTATCTTATTATTGATGAACACTGTAGCGATACTTCTTCGTAATAAATTTAGTAAAAAATTCTAATCAAAATTATAAGGGAAATGCATTTTTATAAATAAACGTTATTGACCTATAACATCACATCTAGGTCTCAATATATAAAGGAGTTTTTAATTATGGCTAATTCACAAGTAGCAGAAAAAGAGAAACTAGACGCACAAACAAATAATCAAGACTCAGTTGCCACAATAGTAACTACTGAAAACAATAAGAAAAATACAATTCCAGACAGTGAAAAGAAGATTGTTTATTCAACTCAAAATCTAGATTTATGGTATGGAGAAAATCATGCGTTACAAAACATTAATTTAGATATATTGGAAAATAATGTAACTGCAATAATCGGACCTTCTGGATGTGGTAAATCTACATACATCAAAGCTTTAAATAGAATGGTCGAATTAGTTCCATCTGTGAAAACTGCAGGTAAAATTTTGTATCGTGACCAAAATATATTTGATGCAAAGTATTCTAAAGAAAAGCTACGTACTAACGTTGGAATGGTCTTTCAACAACCTAACCCATTCCCTAAGTCAATTTATGATAATATTACTTATGGCCCTAAGACTCACGGTATTAAAAACAAAAAAATTCTAGATGAAATCGTAGAAAAATCATTACGTGGCGCTGCAATATGGGATGAATTAAAAGATAGATTGCATACAAATGCTTATGGATTATCAGGTGGACAACAACAACGTGTTTGTATAGCTAGATGTTTAGCAATTGAACCAGATGTCATTTTAATGGATGAACCTACATCAGCATTAGATCCTATTTCTACGTTAAGAGTTGAAGAACTTGTACAAGAATTAAAAGAAAATTACTCAATTATCATGGTTACGCACAACATGCAACAAGCTGCGCGTGTTTCAGATAAAACTGCTTTCTTCTTAAATGGATATGTCAATGAATATGATGATACTGATAAAATCTTTTCAAATCCTGCCGACAAACAAACTGAAGATTATATATCTGGTCGTTTTGGATAAGATGCAATGGCAATTATTAGACAAAAATATGAAGGTCAGCTAGATGGATTAATTAAAGATTTACGGCGTCTTGGTCTTCGTGTATATTTTAATATTAACAATGCACTAGTATCTTTAGGGGAAGAAAAGAAATCATTCGCAAGACAAACCATTGAGAAAGACAAAGAAATTAACCATTTAGATCATGAAATTAACGAGAAGGTAATCATGCTAATTACGAGACAACAACCTATTGCCAAAGATTTACGTATGATGATGGCAGCACTCAAAATCTCTACTGACTTTGAACGAATGGGGGATAATGCTGCTAGTATCGCTCATATACGTTTAAGAGTTAAAATAAATGATAACTATGTGTTTACACGTTTAAAAACCATGGGTAAATTAGCGATGCTCATGTTAGAAGATTTAAATAACGCTATTAGAAATAAAGATTTACCACTGATAAAAGAAGTCATTGAGAGAGATGAAGATATTGATGATTTATACGTTAACATCGTCAATACCAGTTACTTAATTGATAATGACCCATTCGTAGCTGGTCAAGCACACTTAGCAGCTAGACACTTAGAACGAATAGGTGATCATATAAGCAATATTGCTGAAAGTGTTTATTATTATTTAACAGGCCAACATTTTGAAACTTTTGATTAAATTATCAAATCCTATTGTATATCTATAATGAGCAACCCCACCTGAATTTTATGCCACAATTTCAGGTGGGGTTTGATATTTTTCTTTAACTTTTTATGAATTTTCTTTTATTTGATATGTTAATACTTCTAATTCATCTACTAAATTTGAAATATAGTTAATTGTCTCTTTTAAAGGGGCGTCAGTCGTAATATCAACGCCAGCTATTTGCGCCAATTCAATTGGAGATTGACTACCACCAGCTTGTAGCGTTTTTAACCAGCGATCAACAGCAGGTTGACCTTCTTTCTTGATACATTGTGATACAACTGTACCAATTGTCAATCCAGCAGAGTACGTATATGAGTACAATCCCATATAATAATGTGGTTGTCTCATCCATGTTAATTCAACCCCATCTGTCATTTCAACAGTGTCACCGAAAAATGCTTTATAAGTGTTCAACATTATTTCATTTAGCAGTGGGGCAGTTAATGACTCTCCATTGTCGACTCGGCTATACACTTCACGTTGATAAGCTGCTTCTAAAAGGTGGGTAACCATATTATGATAATAAGTTCGAGATAAAATCGAACCAATAACCCAACGTTTAAATCGAGGATTATTACTACTATTAAATAAGTAATTTGCCATCAACATTTCATTCATTGTGGAAGGTGCTTCTACAAAATACATAGACGCTTCAGATTCCAACAAATTTTGATGATTCTGCGCTAATGTAAAATGACCTGCATGTCCTAATTCATGCGCAAGAACGAATGTTTCAGCCATTTTCCCAGTCCATGAAATAAATACATATGAATGTGTAATGTATGGACTTGCACAATATGCTCCAGTATCTTTTCCTTTATTCTGAGCAAAATCAATCCAACGGTAATCATAGGCAGACTCTAACATTTTGACATAATCATCACCAAGTACTTTGAGCGCTCCATAAATGTATTTTTTCGATTCTTCAATTGATATTTCTGGTTCAAAGTTAGGGTCTATTGAAATTTTTAAATCCTCAAATCGCATTTTATCCAGGTTATGTACACGTTGAATAATTTTTGCATACTTTTGCATAACTGGGGCTAAATCACTCATAATGACATCAATTTGTCTATCGAACATATCTTTTGTTACTTCTTGATCTTGTAGTAGATAATCAATAACAGAATCATATCCTCGTAAATCCGCTTCAATCTTTTCTTGTTGGACTTGCATATTATATGTTGCGGCCGTCGTATGTTGATATTGTCGTAATGCATCACTAAAAGCTCTAAAACTTTTACGTCTAAATTCAGGAGATGGATGATCTTCATATTCATTTTCAAATGTTGCATAATCCAATGGATAGGTAACACCCTCATAATCAAACGATTCAAAATTAATATCCAAACTCTTTGTAGTACCATACAATTCAAACGGACTTCTCAATGTTGGTGTTAATGTAGCTAATACTTTTTCAACATCAGCAGATAATTGATAAGGCTTACGATCTTGAAGTTGTTTAATAAAATGAGGGTATTTTGTTTGAGACCTCAATTCGCTTATTATCTCATCGGGTAACTCCAAAATCTCGGAATCAACAAAAGATAATAAACCAGCAAGTTTTCCAGAAGTCGTATTAAGTTTTGCGTTAACTTTTTGTGCTTCTTCATTAGACGTATCAACGCTTAATCTAAGTTCTGGATAATTATATAAACGATCTATTTCTATAAGTATCCTTTCATATTCATCTAATGCCTTTTCTATTGTTTCTATGTTATTAAGTTTCTGATAATATGTATGATTAAAATCTAAAGACATTTGTACTACTTGTTCCAATGTTTGATAGAATGCTTGATCACTTGTAAATAAATCTTTCAAATCCCAAGTTTCTTTTACCGGAACTTCTTCTCTCAAAGGTAAACCTTCACTCATTTATGACACTCCTTTATAAATCATTTAATGACATTATACTAAAATTCAATAACAAACTCACAAAGGACGCCTAAACAGATGATGTGTAACATTTAGTAATGTTATAATTAGTTTAATCATATTATGAGTATTAACATATTCTTGTTAAATAAATAATATTAAAAAATGATTACTTCTTAAGTCTGAATGATATTATATTAATAAGTTGTATAATAGTAACTAAATATTACTTATAGGAGCACGTGCAATGACAATATTTGATATGCCAAACTATTTGTGGATTACCATTCTTGGTATGATTTTATTAACTGTATTTTACACACTTGTATTAAATAAATGGTTCCAGTCTGCAATCATTACTTTTGTAGTTTTAGCAGTACTTGCCTTTTTTATACCAAATTTTCAAAACATTTCATATCAACCACTGCTTGGATATGCAGGATTCTTAGGCATAATGAGCTTAATCATAAGCTTTCTTATTTGGTATTTTTCTAGAAACTGGAGAAAAAATCGTAGAAAAATAAAATTGGAAAAAGAGATTCGCAAATATGATGATGAAGAGTCACTTCGTCGTCATAAATAACAACTTTTCAACTTTGCTACCATCTTATCTTAAGCAAAGTTGTTTTTTATTTCTTTTTTATCTCTTTTCCTATTAATTTAAAAAAAGTCATACTATAATAGATTTTGATGAAAACAATTTAATAAAATTTATTATTTAATATTTTTTATATTCGTTGAAAGTGAAAGGATGCCAACATATGTTTAAAATGATAATTTATAAACTTTCACAAATGATTGTCGTACTATTTATATTAACTACAATCACATTTATATTAATGAAACTCTCTCCAGGTAATCCTGTAGACAAAATTTTACATCTTGATATTTCGCATGTATCTAATGAGCAAATAGAAACGACAGAGAATAAGCTTGGCTTAAATAATCCTATTTTTATTCAATGGTGGGACTGGTTAAATCAATTGTTTCATTTTGATTTAGGAACAAGTTATCAAACAAGCGAGCCTGTAATTAGGGAAATAGCAAATTATCTTGGTCCTACACTTATTATTACTTTTGGTACGCTTATAGTGTCATTAGTTATTTCTATACCATTAGGGATTATAGCAGCGGTTTACTACCATAAAATTTGGGATAGGATAATCCGTGTTATGACATCATTATCCGTAAGCCTACCATCATTTTTTATCGGTCTTATCTTATTATATATATTTAGCTTGAAGTTGAATATTTTACCAACTTCAGATGAGGGGCGTTTCGTTTCATATATTTTACCAATAATTACCATGAGTATTGGAATGTGTGCTTATTATATTCGATTTATTCGTTCTACTTTATTAGAACAATATCAAACACCTATAGTTGAATCGTCTCGTCTCAGAGGTATGCCCGAAAGATATATACTTTTTCAAGATATCCTTAAACCTACGATACTACCAATCATACCTCTATTAGGATTATCCATTGGTAGTTTGATAGGTGGAACAGTAGTCATTGAAAATTTATTTGATATTCCTGGGTTAGGCTATTTTTTAGTTGACAGTATAAAGTCGAGAGATTATCCAGTCATTCAAGGTTGTGTATTATTTATTGGTTTCTTTGTAGTGATTATAAACACAATTGCAGATTTACTTTCATTACTTATCGATCCTAAACAACGTTATGCTATTACTCAGAAAGAAACATCAAAGTTTAAATGGTTTAATTCACATAGAAAAGAAGGTCGTAACGATGAAGTTTAAGTTGTCAAAGAAAAACACTATATTTTTCATTTTTACGGTCTATATTATATGTCTTATTGTATTGCAATTTATAATCAATGATGAAGCTGCGTATCAGGTACATTTGTCAAACTCATTTGAACCTATGAGTATGAATCATTTACTTGGCACAGATGATTACGGACGTGATTTATTCAGTCGTTTAGTCGTGGGCTCTCGTGCAACATTGTTTGTTACACTACTTACTTTACTTTTCACTGTAGTGGTTGGAGTACCTTTAGGGTTACTTGCAGGCTATAAAAAAGGTTGGATTGATACGATTATCATGCGAATTATTGATATAGGATTAAGCATACCAGAATTCGTTATTATGATTGCCTTAGCAAGTTTTTTTCATCCTAGTCTTTGGAATTTAGTAATAGCTATTACAATCATAAAATGGATGAATTATACTCGCGTGACAAGAGGGATTGTCAATACCGAAATGAATCAATCGTATATACAGATGGCACAATTTTTTAATGTCTCAACTTTGAATATCTTATTTAAACACTTATTACCAAAAGTTTTACCATCTATATTTGTTATTATGATAGTTGATTTTGGAAAAATCATTTTATACATTAGTTCATTATCATTTTTAGGTTTAGGTGCACAACCACCATCTCCAGAGTGGGGGGCAATGTTACAAGCAGGGCGTGAATTTATTACTTCACATCCTATCATGATTATCGCTCCAGCATCTTTGATATCAGGTACAATATTGATATTTAATTTAACTGGTGATGCTGTAAGAGATCGTTTATTAGAACAAAGAGGTGTAAAAGTTGAAACTTTTAACAATAAAAAATCTAAACATCAATGATAAAGAAGGGCAAGCAATTATTAAAAATGTCGACTTAAATATATATAATCAATCTCTAAATGTCATTATAGGTGAAAGTGGTGCTGGAAAAAGTTTGACTGTTAAAGCAATATTAAATCATTTACCTACTCAGTTACATATGAGTTTCGATGAATTTAAAATGCAAGGTCAAAATACTTCTGGTATCAAGCAACTTTTAGGTAAACATATCGGCTATATCTCTCAAAATTATGCTCAAAGTTTTAATGAATATACTCGTTTGGATAAACAACTTATAGCTATATATCGTTATCATTTTAATGTTTCTAAGGATAATGCATTGAAAAAGATAAAAAAAGCTTTAACTTGGGTTAACTTAAATGATGAATCAATCATTAATAAATATAGTTTCCAACTTTCAGGAGGACAATTAGAGCGAGTTAATATTGCTAGCGTTTTAATGTTAGATCCAGAATTAATTATTGCAGATGAACCTGTTGCATCTTTAGATGTAGTGAACGGTCATCAAATAATGCAACTCCTTCAACACATTGTTAAAGATCATCATAATACTGTATTACTTATCACTCATAACATGAATCATGTCCTCAAATATGCTGATTATTTTAATGTAATGAGAAATGGCATGATGATTGAATCTGGAGAAATAGACAAATTATTTAATCACCATCATCTTCATCGGTATACAGAACAATTATTAAACTATAGAAGCAAGCTGCAAAAGGAGGACAACATCTAATTATGATTCAATTTGATCATGTAGATTATTCATATCATCGAAAACAGCCTGTTTTAAAAGATATTAATATAAGTATTCAACGTGGTGAAAAAATAGGGGTTTTAGGGGAAAGCGGTGCTGGAAAAAGTACTATTGGTTCTTTAATATTAGGTCAATTAAAGCCAACAAAAGGAAAAATAAGTATCGATTCAGGAAAGGTTCTACCTATTTTTCAACATGCGACAGAAAGTTTTGATCGTCAATTCACGATTGAACAGTCTTTGAGAGAGCCACTTTTATTTTATCGACAATTAATACGACAAAATATCAAAAATATCATTCTTAACTATTTAATTGAATTTAATTTGTCTACAGATCTAATAACAAAGTTTCCTCAAGAGGTAAGTGGTGGGCAACTACAAAGATTAAATATTATACGTTCTCTCTTAGCACAACCAGATATATTGGTTTGTGATGAAATAACTTCGAACTTAGACGTCATGGCCGAACAAAATGTAATCAATATTTTACTTAACGAAAAAAACATTCAAAATAAAACACTAATCGTCATCTCGCATGATTTATCTGTTTTACAAAGGTTAACGAATAGGATAATAGTTATCAAAGACGGTCAAATAGTAGATGATTTTAAAAGTAAAGATTTATTTAGCCATAAAAGACATCCATATACAAAACTATTAATTCAAACGTATGAATATTGAATATAGTCATAGTCATTTAAATGATTAAGATATTTTTCATTCACATAATAACCCCCAAAAGTTGGAATTAAAATCTAACTTTTGGGGGTTATTAGTTAATCATTTGAGTAAATTTTACCGCTATATAATCATTTTACTTTAGGAATGCCTGTTTAATTCTCTTTAGTTGTTCAATCGTTATTTGATTGCCACCTTCACCAAAATACCATGCATTGGACTCAAATTGTTAATTACAGATATCGATCTAAAACCTCACATATTGCATATATTGTGTCATCAATAACTGTAATATTTTTATTTTTAAAAAATGATGTGTGTTCTATAAATTGATTAGTCACAAAATAACCTTGGCTCGCATGTTCAAGCATATGAACATCATTGTGATCATTACCAAAAGCGATATAATCACTATTAGTTCCTAAAATATATTGAATAGTAGTATACTTATCAACGCCACGTGCCGTTACATCAATATAGGACTCACTGTAATGACGAATTAATTCAATACCATGAGACTGACTTACTAATTGATGAGCAATCATGTCAAAATCTTTGTTATCTATATTTAATAGAATTGCTTTTATAGGATTTCGAATCTCATCCATATCTAGAGATTGTGCTTTACCATCAGGATCAATGCGTTGATACAGTTCATTATTACTATCCAAATTTGAAGCATAATTAAATTTATCATCAATGATGTATGATAATTGATATTTCTTTATAATTTTTTTAATTAGACTGATATCATGCTCATTGATTACCGAAACAATTTCGATTTGTCCATTTTTAGAGATAATTGAGCCATTACCACCAATCAAGGTATCATCCGCAAATTCAGGAATGACTGGAAGCAAGTCTCTAATGGGACGTGCTGAAGCAAATATTACATTGTGATTAGCTTGACGTAGCTTGAAAAGTCGTTGCTTAATAGATGAATCGATGGAACATCCATCAAAACAAATCGTACCATCAATATCAAAAATAAAATTCATTATTAGTCACTCCAAAATTTTAGAATGATTTAATTATAGCATATGAGCACGAACTCAAAT
This sequence comes from Staphylococcus sp. GW823-FHT05F06, assembly GCF_058795495.1. Classification (NCBI taxonomy): domain Bacteria; kingdom Bacillati; phylum Bacillota; class Bacilli; order Caryophanales; family Staphylococcaceae; genus Staphylococcus; species Staphylococcus sp. GW823-FHT05F06. The sequence continues at coordinate 64,627 of NZ_JBXAHW010000001.1, forward strand.
TTAAATATTTTCATTTAAATTGTATAAACTTGAAACTTGGCATTCCAACTTGTTAGTTTATATAAATTAACAAATATAGATTGCTATAATGAACTCAACTAAAAAAGTAAATAAGAGAAAACTCTGTAGATAATAAATATAAATGCCATGTAGATTTAACTGTAAATTGAGTGAAGGGCTTTTATGATTATATATACAACTTCCTATAATATATATTATGTAAACTAAAATAAAGAATTAAGATACTTAGCCATATAGATGAACATATGCTTCATTTATGTTGTTACATATACTATATATTTTTTATTTGGAAGTATATACACGTATCAAAAGTTATGTATTGATCAAGAGTTCTTTATTCATTAAAGACTTAAATATTTAATTCTTTGTATTTACAAGAACGTTCCTTTAATTAGCATCAGTAATAATTAATTACGTATTACATAATTGCATTACGTATTTATTTATCATGTTTAAATGCTAGTAAGTAGTATCATGATAAATATTATACGTTACAACAACTTAGCAATGTAATTGCTATTATCATGAATATTCATTTTTATATTTAGATAAATCATCAAAAATCTTTTGTTACAACACCCAAATACACAACTACAAAATTTAATATAAGAGAATTATAAGTATTATTATTAAATCGCAGTATAAATATACCTTTAGTTTACATAATGTTTTTATAATCTTCTCACCGCACTAAAAGAATTACATTTAAAGCATTTTAGTATTACAAAATTATAATTCGTATATAAAAAATATATTGGCGAGCATTATTGTATAGTTTTCATAATATGCTATGATTAAATATGTAGGGAGCAACATGAATTTTCATCCTAGACTCAAACATCCTACGCCGAGTGCTTTAGAGTACACAATCCTTCTCTAAAGCTAAACGAGCAGATTGGATATCTCAATCTGCTCGTCATATACTTGTATCATTTATTTTTACTTTTTCAATTTATTACGTATGCAATCTAATGTATTGAATAACCAATATTTCACTTTATTGATTGGTTTATAGAAATCACCGATTAATTCCTCAATCCTAACATTAAAACCTCTCTTAAAGCGATAAACACCATAGTCTTCACTGTTTTCAGTAAAATCACCTGATAAGCCATAGAAATTATATCTATCATAACCGTTATCAAAACAATAATTAATCATGTGCCAATGCATTGCATATGGTCCCATATATTGATTATATTTTTCTGAAGACCCTCCAGAGAAATAGTTCACTTCATATGCATTAGCAAAGTATACTCCTGAAGCTAAATTTAAAATTTCGCCATCTGTTTGACGTAATTCACTAGCTTGAAGCAATTCTTTTTTATCGTGATCAATTTGTTTATCTAACTCAGCTATTTTCTTTAACTGTTTATCTGTTTTATTTTCTTTCGCCATCATATCATCACGTCGATTTTCTTTATCATTTAGTGATTCTTGCAAATGTTGTATATATTCATTTAAATCTATGTAAGCTAAAGGAACTAATACTTTATCGCCATAATGCTCTATAAAGTTATAGAAATAATCGTCAGTTTTAGAAGCAAATCCAGTTCTAGCTTCAGTCTCTCGGTATAAGTCTAAGAATAAATCAAATTCATCCTTACTAAGAAATCTAACTTTCACACCGTAGTTTATCGCTTTATTAATATTTCGTTTTCTTTGACTATCAAACTCTTTCCTTAGAGATGCAGGGGTTTTGCCTTCTAAATCTAATACCCCCATCCATCTAACTTGGCTGGAAGAATCATATTGGGTTGTAAATCCGTGATGATCATAACCATGTGATTTAAATAGATTTACTAAAGCATCATTTTTTTCTGTTAAAGGATTAATATCTTTATCATAAACTTGATACAACCAGTAAGGATCTAATTTTACATATAAGCATTGATGTTGATGTAAATATTTATCAAGCTCTTTTAAATAAAAATCCACTAAACCTAAATCTGAATAGTCCATTACAGGGCCTCTATTGGAATAATACACATAACTGCCCATTGTAGGGATTTTAGAAAACAGGCTAGCTGCTATCACTCTATTGTCGTCGTCTTTTACACCTAATAACACTACTTGAAACCCATCTGATTCACGTGTAGCAATATTTTCCTTCACTTGGAAATAATGACTTTCTAATGATGGATTTTGTACAAAGTTTTCAAATTCTTTAACTGTTAACTCTGTAAATTTCATAATTAGATAATTCCCTTCTTAAAATCTATTTCTTTAGTTTTTTAAGTGTTCTATAAATGTTATACATTGGTTTATTAATAGGTTTAATAAAGTCACCAACGTATTCTATAACATCGGCATCATAGCCCTTTTTAAACTTAACTACGCCAGCATCTTCAGCATCTTCACTAAAGTCACCACTAATACCATAGAAATTATACCGATTAATACCATGTTCAATTGCATAGTTAATCATCTTCCATTGAACCGCATAGCTCCCTGCAAAATGGCGATAACGATTTGAAGTTCCACCAGCGTAGTAAACTACTTCAAACGGATTAATTATAAAGAAGCCAGCAGAGATGGGTAATTCATTGCCATGTTCTTGTTTTAAGTTTTTAGCTTCATTAATTTTTTGCTGATTTGCATCGAGTTGTTGTTCTAAATTTTCCTTTTTGTTATGTGCTTTTTTATTCTCTGGACGTTTCTCAATGTCTTTTAAAGCTTTATTATAATCTTTATTAAGCACATTTCTTTCATTATTTAGTTCCTCTATATACTCATCAAAGTTAATATAGGCTAGTGGTACTAAAACACGGTCTTTATAATGTTTGAATCTGTTGTAATAAAAACTATCTTCTCTATCTGCAAAATCTTTAGTTTCAGAGGTATCCTCCATAAATGACCTAAATATAGGTAACTCTTCTTCAGATAAAAAGCGGACTTTAACTCCATTTTTCTTAACTTTTTTAGTATTACGCTTTCTTAAACCATCCATGTTTTTTAAAACATCATTAGCACTTTTGTTTGCTAAATTTAGAACAGAATGATATCGGATTTGTAATACAGGATCAAATCCTTTGTGGAATCCTTCGTGTTTATATCCTAAACTCTCTAATTCATCAAAAATCCAATCATGACCTGCATTTCCAGTTATTTCTCCCTCATGATTTAAATATTGATATGGAAGGTATGGGTCAACTCTTAAATATAAACAATTATATTTTTTTACATATTTACTCAATTCATTAAAGAAAAAATGTACAAGCTCTTTATTATTATAATCTATTACTGGACCGCGATTGGAATAAAAATATTTAAATATTTTCATTACAGGAACAGCTGTTAATAAACAAGCTGCAATCACTTCGTTATCATTATTTTTAATTCCAACTAAATGTGACTCGGTACCTTCAGCAACCTTTAATTCGTAATTACCTTCCATTTGTGTAAAATGACTATATGTCATACGATCAGTAAAGTCACTAAATTCTTTAGCTGTCAAATTCGTAAACTTCATCTTCATAACTCCCATTTATATCTTTATATCTATTTCTTTTTATTTTTAGAAAAATAGGTCGTTTTACTTCACCTTTTATATTTAACATTCGGTTCATTTAATACTATTTATATTTCTAATCTAAACAAGTATACAATAGTTGTAGTGAAAACTAAAATATTATCCTGCAAAACTTTTATATAAAATTAAAAGTTAAATCTCGTTTATTCTGTTTATGTATAAAATAATATGGGCTAAACACTAATGTCGCCCATATCACTAATTATTTACTATTATTTTAATTCATTTGCAAGTGCTTTACCAATGTCTTCACTTGATTGGGGATTTTGTCCAGTGATAAATTGACCGTCTTTTTCTACGTGAGATGTAAAGTCATCTTTCACTACAAAATTTGCACCTTGCTCTTCTAATTTAGATTGAGTTAAAAATGGTACTTTATTTTCAAATCCCATTGCTTTTTCTTCACTATCAGTAAATGAAGTTATTTTGACACCATCTACTAGATAGTGATTATTTGCATCTTTTACACCTACAAACGCACTAGGTCCATGACATACTGAAGAGATTATTTTATTACTATTTTTAAATTGAAGTAAAATATCAGCTAATTTCTCATTATTGGCAAAATCGTATACAGTACCATGTCCACCTGGTAGATAAATAGCGTCATACTCATCTGCATTTACATTTTCGATACTAGGTGTATCGTTTAAGTGTGACACGAATTTAGCATACTGATTCAGTGATTCATTAGAAACAGAATTAGGATCAAGATTTACTTTTCCACCTTTAATAGAAATAACATCAACATTGATACCTTCTTCAGTCAATATATTATATGGTGCTCCAGCTTCTTCTAACCATAATCCAGTTTCTGTACCGTCTGTAAATTGACTTGTACTTGTTAAAACAAATAAAACTTTTTTACTCATGAATATATACACCTCTTCAAATTAATTGTGATTATTATTTACCCACATTAGTAGTAGGTTATTCAATAGTGATCATTTAATTTTTTGAAGTTACTATTAGTATAGTAGTTAATTCATAGAGTAATCATTGTTTTTGATATGTATATTTTTCATCTATTTTCTTAACTTTGATTTAACTTAATATTAATTTTTATAAAGAATTCAACGTGGTTCTTATTGATTTGATATAAGTGATAAATTCTTTTCTTGAATCTATTTCAATACGTTTTACAATTTCACTACCAATTACAATACCATCTGCAACGGACGCTATATCTTTAACATGTTCAGGATTTTTGATACCAAATCCAGCAACCACAGGAATTTTTGAAACTTTTTTTATATATTCAATTTTTCTCTTTAAATCTGGATGGAACTCCCCACTGTTACCTGTTGTGGCATTCATTGTTACCGTGTAAATAAATCCTTCTGAGTTCTTTGCAATTTGCATAATCCTAGCATCACTTGCGGTCATGGCAATTAACGATATTATTTTAACAGAATGATGATAAAAATCTTTTTTAAACTTTTTTGTAAGTTCGTAAGGTAAATCTGGAATAATTAAACCATAAACACCAGCTTCATCACACTTATCCAAAAATAATTCTTCTCCATAAGCACTTAGAATATTATAATAAGTCATTAATACATACTTAGATGAAATAGTATTTTTATTTTTTATTAATTCATCAAAAATGAATTTAATGTTTGAACCCTCGTCAATAGCGTTGCGCCCTGCTTTCATGATTATAGGTCCATCTGCAACAGGATCAGAAAATGGCACACCAATTTCAACAATGTCTGCTCCATTCTCAGTTAATGTTTTTAAATGATGAATAAAATTTAAATCACCCATAATATACGGAATGAATAATTTACTCATTTTGTTCACCACCGTTTTCTTTGTATTGTTTAATTGTTTCCATATCTTTATCTCCACGACCTGAAATAGTCACAACAATAATTTCTTTTTCATCCATATTTGGCGCTAATTTTTCAACATAACTCAATGCATGTGCACTTTCAATTGCTGGAATGATACCTTCAACTTTTGAGAATGTTATAAGTGCTTCCATAGCTTCATTATCTGTAGCACTTACATATGATACACGACCAATATCATTATAATACGAATGTTCAGGTCCAATACCTGGATAATCTAGTCCCGCTGATATAGAGTGTGCCAATTCAATTTGTCCATCATCATTTTGAATAAGGTACATTTTGGAACCATGTAATACACCTGGTTTACCTTTCCCTATAGCTAAAGCATGATTATGCGTATGACTTCCTTTTCCCGCAGCTTCTACCCCATATAATTTAACATCATCTTGTATAAATGGATAGAACGTACCTATTGAATTGGATCCTCCACCAACACACGCGACTAACGCATCTGGAAGTCGTCCTTCTTTACTTAAAATTTGGCTTTTAATTTCATTACCAATCACACTCTGAAAATCTCTGACCATAGTTGGAAACGGATCAGGTCCCAACGCTGAGCCTAATAAATAATGTGTATCCTCGACATGATTCACCCAATATTGCAAAGCTTTATTTACAGCATCTGATAGTGTTCCTTGCCCATCTGACACAGACACTACTTTAGCTCCTAGCAATTCCATTCTAAATACGTTAAGTTGTTGACGTTTGATATCTTCACTTCCCATGAAAACAATAAGATCCATATCGAATAAAGCAGCGATGGTGGCACTTGCTACACCATGTTGACCAGCACCTGTTTCGGCTACTAATTTAGTTTTCCCCATCCTTTTAGCTAATAGTGCCTGTCCTATCGCGTTATTAATTTTATGAGCACCAGTGTGATTTAAGTCTTCTCTTTTAAGATATATTTTGGCACCACCTAACAATTTTGTGTATGATTCAGCAAATGTTAAAGGCGTTTCTCTACCAACATATTCACTTAAATAATAATTAAATTCTTTCTTGAAGTGAGTATCTGATTTCGCGTCCTCATATGCTTTTTTAAGTTCAATAATAGCTGGCATCAATGTTTCAGGTACATATTGGCCACCATATTCACCGAAAAAGCCCAATTCATCTACTTCTGTTTGAATTTTCATTAATCATTCGTCTCCTTTCAAAAATTTTAATATTCGAGTCATCTTATTAAAATCTTTTTCATTATGTGACTCAATGCCAGTTGAGATGTCATAACCACATTGTCCAAATGAATATATTTCTAATCGTTTTATCTTTTCAAAATCCAAACCACCCGCAATGAGAAAATCAACGCCCTTTATTTTTTTTAATAATTTCCAGTCAAAACTTTGACCTGTCCCTCCGTATGTGATTGATGGTGTATCTATAATAAACATGTCTATCTCATCTTTATACTTTTGAATGTTATTATTTAAATTTCTTGTTGCTGGAATTGCTTTTATGATTCTTATTTTTGAATTAAGTTTCTTAATATTTCTAATTAATTGAATGCTTTCATTTCCATGTAATTGGATTGTGTTAATATCAGTTTGATTAATTATTCTCTTTATGGTGGACATTTGAGGATTTACTACGACCACTACTTTCTCTATATGATCTGGCACTATTTTAGCCAAATATTTTAATTGTTTCAGTGAGACATGTCTCTTACTATCGGGATAATGTATAAACCCTACTGCATCAACTTCTAATTTTTTAATTTTCTTAATATCACTTTCGGTTTTAAAACCACAAAATTTAACTATCATAGAGATTCTTCTTTAACTTTAAACTAGGCAAAAACTGACTTAAGTCATTTGTTTTCATTAATGCCTCCCCTACAAGTAAACCGTCAATACTTGAATCTACTATTTTCTCAACATCTTCTTTTGTATGAATGCCACTCTCTGAAATGTAGCAGCAATTAGACTTTTTAAACTTAAGTAATTTATTTGTATGTAGAACATCGGTTTCAAATCGTTTTAAATCACGATTATTAACACCAATAATTTTAGGGTTAATTTGGTGTGCACGTTCAAGTTCTCTAATTGTATGAACTTCTACTAGAGCTTCTAAATTATGGTTTGTTGCATATGAATACAATTCTTTTAATTGGTCATCACTTAAAATATTTACTATTAATAAAATAATAGATGCACCAGCTCGTTTTGCAACATCTATTTGAATTTTATCAATAATAAAATCTTTACATAAAACTGGTAACGATGTTATCTTTGATAACTGATTTAATCGTTCAAAACTACCGCCAAAGTATTTTTCATCAGTTAATATTGAAATAGCATTAGCACCATATTTTTGATAATCTTTAACTTGTTGAACAAGATCACGTTGCGGTAATTGAGGTACAGATGGGCTTTTCGATTTTATTTCAGCAATAACTGATAATGTTCTATCATAGTTAAGTGAATCAATCAGCTTTCTCCTCTTAACATTTCCGTTATCTTGTAAAATTTCAAGTTTTTTATCATAGTATTTACGCTCAAGCAAAGTTTTTTTATACTCAATAATTTCATTTAAAATAGTCATTACTTAACCTCCCATTTTTAAATATTGTTTCATTGCCATACCTGTATCAATGAGATATTTCGCTCTCTCTACGCCATGTTTGATACTTTCCACTTGCTCAGCAACATATAAAGCAATTCCAGCATTTAACAAAACTACATCTCGTTTACTTGAGTGATCCGTGCCACTTAGGATATTCAATGCAATTTGTTTATTTGTTTGAGGTGAACCACCTATCAACGTGTCATTATTTGCATAAGCTAAACCGACTTCTTCTGCTTTTAAACTATATTTTTTTAATGCTCTTTCGCTGCTAACTTCATAAATGATATTTTCACCAGAAAGCGTGGCCTCATCCATCCCATTTGCACCATGAATTAAAATTGCTCGTTTTCTACCTAAATCCTTTAATGTTTGTGCTATATTTTCAAGTTGTGAAGCTTCATATACCCCCATCACTTGATAAGTTAATTTGAAAGGATTAATTAATGGTCCAATCAAGTTAAAAATTGTAGGTGTTGCAATCGATTTTCTAATTGATTGAAGCTTTTTCATCATTGGATAAGAATCAGTTGCACTTATGAATGCTAATCCTTTCAAATTTAATTGTTGCTCTACTTCGTTCATTTTGTTTGTTTTTATATTCATTTCATGTAATACATCTGTACTTCCTGAATGTGAAGTAATACTTTTATTACCGTGTTTAATGACTGGCACTCCTGCACTTGCTACAACAAAAGCTACAGTTGTAGAAATATTAAAGCTATTTGATTGATCTCCACCTGTGCCACAAACACACATAGCTTTATTATAAAATGGTTGGTTTGGATAGTTTGTCTGGATAAAATATTCAACTAAATACGTTAGCTCATATTGACCCATGTCTTTATTTGTATAAGCTTTCAATAATTCAACCTTTACATTGGTTTCTATATTTGAATCAAACAGTGTAACAATAAATGATTGCATATCTTTTTTAGATAAAGATTTATTTTGTTTAATTTTCTCAAGAAGGGTCATTTTCAACTTCCTCTCGTTGCTATATTTATAAAATTAATAATGATTTGTTTCCCATTTTCTGTAGCGAATGACTCTGGATGAAACTGTATGCCATAATGTTTTCTGTTTTTGTGTTGGAAAGATTGTATACTATCATATGTTTGGCCAGTGATTAATAAACTTTCTGGAAATGAGCATGGATCACTAATTAATGAATGATAACGCATAACTTTGAAACTTGACTTAATTCCTTTGTATAGTGGTGACTGATTAACAATAGTTAAAGTATCTACTTTTCCATGTTTGACACAACTACCTTGTATAACATCGCCACCGTAATAACAAGTGAGCGCTTGTGCACCTAAGCAAACACCTAAAATAGGTAAATTTTCGAAATTTTCAATTAATTTAATTAATAATTGATTGTCTAATGGATGTCCAGGTCCTGGTGAAATAATAACTGCTGTAATACCTTTCAGATTACATATATCTGTATCATCGGGATATTTAACAATCGTTTCACATTGTTTTTCTACAATATCTACAAGATTGTAGGTAAAAGAATCATAGTTATCTATTATTAATATCATGGAGTTACCTCCAATAAACTTTTAGCTTTAAGTTTTGTTTCTTCAAGTTCTTTCTCTGGAATAGAATCATATACTACTCCACATCCTGCCTCGACACTGACTTTTTCCTCATCGATAATCATGGTACGTATAGCCAATGCAAAATCTAAATGATGATTACAGTTGATATACCCAACACCACCGCTATAGATACCTCTTTTATAAGGATAAGATTCGTATATTCTCTGTATAGCTCTAAGTTTAGGTGCACCTGAGACAGTACCCGTTGGTAGCAAACTTGCGATGACGCTCATAGGAGATAGATGGGGTTTTAATTCTCCAATAACTTCACTAACGATATGCATGACATGTTCATAACGTTCTATTGTCATTAGTTTGGTAATTTGTGAAGTGCCTGTTTTACTTATTCGATGAATATCATTTCTTCCTAAATCTACGAGCATACGATGTTCACTCAATTCCTTTTCATCTTTCATTAATGTCTTTTCATTATTTTCATCTTCTTTTTTATTTTGACCTCTTTTAATTGTTCCAGCTATAGGATTCGTATAAACTTTTCCATCTTTTACCTTTACAAAACTTTCAGGAGAACTTCCTATTACAATCGGTACATCTTTATTAATATAATACATATATGGACTAGGATTTTGTCGCTTTAAATTTTGATATAACTGAAAAGTTAATTGATGTAAATTGTGTTGAAAATGGTGTTTATAACTATAAATTCTTGAAGGAACTACTTGAAACATATCTCCTTCAGTAATTTTCTTTTTTAAAATTCTAATAGTTTGAACAAATTGTTGCTCTGATATATTGGTGGTTATATGTCGAGGGATGGATTTATAATTTATATCCTCAACCGAAAAATGTATGTTTTTTAAATCTTCAATTTTACGTTCAATAGATTCCTTTAATCTCTCTTTTGTTCTATCAGAAAATAAGTTACTTGCGATAATATATAATTCATCTTTATAATGATCAAAAACAAATACATCTTCCACTAGATAAAATTGGACATCATGAGTTTGATGATCTTCTAATTTAATATCTTGTAATTTTTTAAATTCATGTCGTACTAAATCAAAGCTACATGTCCCTATAAAGCCCGAAATAAAAGGTAAATCTTTTAAATATTTATCTTTGATTTCAAAATAATATTTATCTACAAATTCCTTAAGTCGTTGATACGGTTGATTCTTAACTATTTCACAATGATTGTCTAACTTAATTAAAAGTTGAGAATTATCTAATGTAATTTTGCCATAATGATCGAATACTACTATCGAGTACCTACCTTTAAGTTTCTGTTGATTTGTACTTTCAAAAATGATCTTTTTTTGTTTTAATTTTGCTAAAGCTTCTGGCGTAATTTGAGCATTCACCTTTTTGTATACAATATCCATTGATTTCCTCCTTTTCCGAAAAAAATCAGCCTCCTTCGTTATAAGGACGCTGACGCGCGGTACCACCTTTATTAGCAGAATATAATATATTCATAGCTCACTTGTTCAATTTATGTTAAGTTGTTCCACAAAACCCAATTTCACTAAAGACGGTGTTAGTTCTCATCTACCACTAACTTTCTGGTGCTACCTCAACTTTAGTTACTTCACTTTGCTTCAAAAAAACCACAATAACGCTATCATTCTATAAGGACGCGTTACCGTGGTGCCACCTTAGTTAACATATATGTTCACTTTAATGATTAAGTTAAAATTTGAAAGCCCATTTCATCTATTATCATGTGCTAATTTACATCTACCATTAGCTTTCTGCTTGCTACAAAATATAATGATTACTCTATCAATCAAATTATCTGATTTTTCTAATTATTTAGTATAATACCTATCCTCCTCCAGTTTGTCAACTAGCTTAAAATGAAAATGAAAAATTTGTTGTGTTTATCTTTATTTCCTATACAAAATGTACTGAAATCAAACTATAAATCTTTCTTTATTTAATATCTTAAAATCATACATAAGTTATATTTGTTATTGAATACTTGAAATGACTCATATACAATATTGTTATTCTGAAAATTCTGAAACAAGGAGGCGCTCTATGCGAAATATTTTATTTGTAGGGTTAGGCCTTATTGGCGGTAGCTTGGCGAGTAATTTAAAATATCATTACAGTAATTTCAATATTCTTGCATACGATTCGGACTACACACAACTTGATGAAGCCCTTTCTATAGGTATTATTGATCAAAAAGTTAATGATTATGCTACTGCTGTTGAGATAGCGGATATAATCATCTTTGCAACTCCTGTTGAGCAAACAATTAAATATCTATCTGAACTTACAAATTACAATACAAAAACTCATTTGATTGTAACAGACACAGGTAGTACCAAACTTACTATACAATCATTCGAAAAAGAATTATTAAAACATGATATTCATTTAATTAGTGGTCATCCTATGGCAGGAAGTCATAAATCTGGTGTTTTAAACGCGAAAAAACATTTATTTGAAAATGCTTATTACATTCTTGTATTTAATGAAATCGAAAATAATGAAGCCGCGACATATTTAAAGAAATTACTTAAACCTACGTTAGCAAAATTTATCGTTACTCATGCAAATGAACATGATTTCGTAACCGGTATAGTGAGTCATGTTCCACATATCATCGCTTCAATTTTAGTTCATCTAAGTGCTAATCATGTCAAAGACCATTCTTTAATCGAAAAATTAGCAGCCGGTGGCTTTAGAGATATAACTCGTATAGCAAGTAGTAATGCTCAGATGTGGAAGGATATCACTTTAAATAATCAAAATCATATTTTATCTTTACTTAACGAGATTAAAGAACAAATTACTGGTATTGAAAATTTGATACGAGAACAAAATAGTAATAGTATTTACGATTTCTTCGTTAAAGCTAAAGATTATCGTGATCAACTTCCTGTTAAACAACACGGTGCAATATCTACTGCGTATGATCTTTATGTTGATATCCCTGATAAGCCGGGTATGATAAGTCAAATTACAAACATCATAAGTTCACATAATATTTCTATTATAAACTTAAAGATTTTAGAAGTACGGGAAGATATTTATGGAGCTTTACAAATCAGTTTTAAAAGTCCCGAAGATCGAGAGAATGCTATAAAAGCCCTCGCAAATTTTGATACTTATTATTAAATAAATCCCCTTCAAGTCGTTATCTTTTCGCTTCTATATGTTGCACGACGAGGGGGACTCTCTTTGTATATCTACATTTTATGACCAGCCATTAGTCCTAATCGACCATGCTTTGTACCAGCTTCGGTGTATGAAGTCGCTTTTGACACAATTCCTTTTCCATATTTTAAATGTAAGTGATCAATGGTTTTAGCAAGTTTTACATCTTTCTTACGTTCATATTCATCAATGAATAAGTTGAGTTGTCGATCGCTTTCTTTAATAAACTGAGTTAACGATACACTTAACGTTCTATACAATGCTTTTTTGTCACACAGACGATTTGCAAAATAATTAATGACTTTGAATATATCTCTTTCTAAATTTGTAGGATCCTCCAAAGTATATTGCTTATGTATGCCACCACCTTCAGCATAACCGAAAGAAAAATGAATTGTTCGAGCAAGCTTCTTTTCTGCTCTTAAACGACTTGCTACATCTTCTATCAATTCTTGCATGACAACTTTGGATTCTTCAAATTGATAATCTCGCATTAGAATCTGACTTTTACATATTGAAGGATTTGTTACTTTATATTTTTCTCTTACTTTACTTTGATCAATACCGTTTGCATGTAGATGCATATCTATACCTAAAACTCCAAAATCTCTTTTTAAATAATGATATGGATACTTTGCTAAATCTCCTATTGTAAATATTCCTCTTTTATTCAATTTCTTTTCTGTACGCTTATTAATCCCCCAAAAATCTCTAAGTGGTTGAATTGGCCATAATTTTTCAGGTACATCTTGATAACGCCATTCAGCTATACCGTTTTCCGAATGCTTAGCTTCAATATCCATTGCAACCTTGCTCAATAGCATATTCGAGCCTATTCCAATGGTACAGTGAATACCTGTTTCTTCTAATATTTCATTTTGAAATCTTTTACAAAAAGCAAAAACTGTTGAATTAAATCTATGGTAACTATCCGTTACATCCATGAAAAATTCATCAATACTATACTGATGTAAATCTTCAGGTGGAACGTACCGCAGTGCAATCTTTGAAATTGCAACAGATACATTTAAATACTTTCTCATACTTGGATTAATAATATAAATGTCATTACGATGTGGTATCTCAAAAAGTCTTGATCCCGTTTTAATACCTAATTCTTTTAACTTTGGAGTTGCTGCTAGAACGACCGAACCTTGCCTTTTCGTATCTGCTACAACTGCTAGTTTAGTTGTTAATGGGTCCAATCCTTTTTCCATACATGATACACTCGCAAAAAAGCTTTTTTGGTCTATGCAGAGTACATCCCTATCTTCTAATAAATTGTAATCATACATAACTGATCCTCCCTTACAAAAACATTATATAAGAACACGTGTTCTATTTCAATATTTATAAGAACATTTGTTCTTATTCATTCTTCTCATTTTCATGCTATACTAAAAGAGCCAACGTTATATAGCAAAGGAGAATGTTGATTATGCCAATCATTAATGTGAAATTATTAGAAGGCCGTTCTGATGAACAACTTAAGGATTTAGTTACAGAAGTCACTCATGCTGTAGAAAAAACTACAGGTGCAAATAAAGAAGCGATTCACGTGGTCATTGAAGAAATGAGAAAAGATCATTATGCTGTCGGTGGCGTAAGAAAATCTGATCAGTAAACATAAAATCCCTGAAGAGGCTGGGACATAATTCCCTAGCATAATAGCCAGTAAATGAGTTTTCATAAATTCATTTACTGGCTATTTATTTACAATACTTCGTATTGTTGGCTCGCTTTCTTAGGGGACAGCTTCAGCCTGTAGTCTTCAGCTTGTCCTGTTCCCTCAAGAGTCTCGCCAAAATACTTTAAAAAAATAAAGCCCTTTCGTATAATTTAATAAATATCAATAAACTAAATTAACGAGGTGCCTTATGTATAAAGAATATAACTTGACTCAACATACTCTATGGAAACTTCAGTTCTTATCCCCACAAATGATATTTCACGACATGTAAATGATATTGTAGAAACAATTCCCGATACTGAATTTGATGAATTCAGACATCATCGTGGCTTAATATAAGAAAAGTAACAGCTCAACGAGCTGAAAATAATCAAAAAAATTATAAAAAAGACAATTTCTATATTTTTTCAATAGAAATTGTCTTTTTTACTTATCTTGAACCTTTTTGTCCCAGCCTCTTCAGGGATTCATTTTTTAATTATCTTCAAAGAAATTTTTGATTGCTTGCTTATTTTTCTCAGAGTCTATTTGAAGCGCACTACCATCATTATTTGTATTAATATCTTGATAGCTTCCTTTAATAGGGACTGTCAAAGATTGCACATCTTTATCTCCACGAATTCCAAAACTTATACCTGTTTGAAAAATCGCAGAGTTAGGCATATTTGTATTAACATAACCTCTTAAAATACCAGCAACTTTTGGTAGTTTCGCAACTGTATTGAAATTAACTAACTCTTGCTTTAATGTTTGCATCACTTGTTGTTGTCTTCTCACACGACCAAAATCGCCTTCCGGATCATGACGGAATCTAGCATAACCAAGTAATTCTTTACCATTTAACTTATGATGTCCTTTTTTCAAAGACACACCTATATTTTCAGACATGTCTTTTTCCACATCAATTGGGACACCATTAGGCTGTAGTTCATCTATCATTTTTTCAAATCCAGTAAAATCTACTACAGCGTAATACTCAGGATTAACACCTAAATTTTTGTTAAGTGTTTTTCTTAACAATTCCGGGCCTCCAAGTGAATATGCGGCATTAATTTTATATTTATCATAACCAGGAATATCAGCATAAATATCTCTCATGACAGACATCATTTTCATTTTTTTATGTACGTAATCATATTGAACAATCATAATCGAGTCAGTACGTGATTTACCACCTTGAGCCTTATCCGCGCCAAGGACAAGAACTGAAATCTTCCCATCATTTTTCATATTCCCATTAAATTTATGCACCTTAACATCCTTAGCATGTTCTTTAGCATACTTCATACCACTGTTATACTGATGGGTAATATACACAATGATAGAAATTAAAATAATAAGGATGACTAAAATGATAAAAGGTAACTTCCGCATTCTTTTTTTATTTCTTCGCCTAGAAGGTGTCGAAGTTGTTCCTTTCTGTCGTCGATACTCTGTTTCTTTAATATCCTTCTGTTCAGTCATATTTACCTACCTTATACCTTCAAAATTACATATCTATATACTATAATTAATATGTATTAACGTTATAGAAAAAGTATTCAAATTGCAAGAGTTTTTTAATAAATGGTACTAAGGTCCAATGAGAGGATGGCATAAATGAATATCAATACTGCATACTTTGCTGGTGGCTGTTTTTGGTGTATGACTAAACCTTTTGATACATTCGATGGTATCGAAAAAGTCACGTCGGGATATATGGGAGGACACTTAGTTAATCCTTCTTATGAAGAAGTAAAAACTGGATCTACTGGGCATTATGAAGTGGTTAAAATTGAGTATGATGTTGCTCTATTTTCATATCATAAATTATTAGAAATTTTCTTTTCAGTTATCGATCCTTTGGATGATGGTGGTCAATTTCAAGATAGAGGTTCTCAATATAAGACTGCTATTTTCTATTCAAATGAACATCAAAGACAGTTAGCAGAACAATATATATGTGAACTCCAAGATAGTTTTAACGCTGATAAAGCAATTGCAACAAAAATTTTACCGGCATCAACTTTTTATGAAGCGGAAGCATACCATCAAGATTTCTACAAAAAGAACCCTGAACGTTATGAACAAGAACAACAAGATCGTGCTAGTTATGTCAAAAATAATCATATGTAAATAATAGATTGGACCATGATTCATTTTGAATATATCATTCCATCTTGAGAATAAAAAATATGAATGAAGAATTTTGATAAAAATATTTTTTCAATTAAGTCAACAACTACCTTACATTAAAAATGCCTGGAACAACAATTGATGTTCCAGGCTATATTTATGGATGTTTAGAGATAAATGTTTAAAATATTCATTATTTATGGCGTATGACTCTCATCACTTTAAGCATACTCTCCCACAGAGAATAATGCTTTTGATAAACTAAAAATCTAGGTTCCCAATTGGGGCTATATTTTTCTTTATAACGTCTTAATCCTTGAAAACGGTATAAACCATTGAAATGTTCAAATACACGTCCTGCCATTCTCTCTCTTAAATAAGAATAATGCAATTGACCTACATTCGAGAGTGTCGCCATTCCCATATTAAATGCTTTATACCCCTTTTCTTTACTCCATAACAACATATGAAGATATAATCCATCCATTAAAGGTAAATCCAATTCAGGCAACCATCTAATTAAATCAACAGATATTGCATTATTAGAATAAGTAGGCATCAAACTACAAAATGCAATCATCTTGCCAGAGTGATCTCTCATTACTCCAATAGGTGCTTTCGATAAATAAGTTTGAGTAAATTGACCTACAGAAAAATGCATTTCACTTCTTCCATCCAACCATTTATCACTCACAAATTTAAGTTCATCAAAGAAATCTTGAGTAAATGGTGGTTCAATAATTTCAAAATTGATATTTAAATCATCAAATTTATTGAGCGTCGCTCTGAAACCACGTCGCTTTTTACCAGATGTTGTAAACGTTGTTAAATCAATAATAGCTTCTTCACCTAATTTGAAGAATTGATTCCCAAAATTATGATATAAAGGCATATATTGATCACTTATTTGATAAAAAATAATCTCATAACCTTGATACTCTGCAAACTGATAAAATGCTTCTAATAATGACTCGAATGATTTAGTATTGCCAATTGGATCACCCAAAACGACAAGGGCATTGGACTTATATCGATACATAATAAATGAATCTTTATTTTCATTAAAGAAACAATCTTTGTCACCACTATAAACAAGGTGACTTAAATAATTACCACCGTATTTTTGAATAATTGCATCGCAAAGTGTTAAATCAATGCTATGATGAGGGCATTTATACTTATAGTCAAAAAGCCAAGCAATAACGCCAACGAGTAGCATAATAATAACAATGGTCATCCAAAAGTAATATCGTAATAAAGACGTATCAATCTCAATATGATAAACATCTAATGCATATAAAGTTCCTGATATTAAAATATGATTTAAATAAAGAATAAAGATACTAAGAAGTAGCATAACCGCCAACTTTTTAAAGCGTAATGGTCGTTTAAGTACTTGAGCACGTTGATAAGCTAAAATCAGTAACACAAATATGATAATGAGCCATGACAATAATAAAAATGACGCATAAGTATATATAGTCGCACTAGCAATTAAAATAATAGAAATAAAGGCATAAATTATTGCACGACGACTGCCTTTATAAATACCTCTTACATTTAAAATAAGTAACAAACAAGCACTCGTTTGTACAGCTAAAGCAATATAATAGGCAAAATGATTTCCATCATACAATCCATCATAGACAATAGTTAAATTATTAATAAAGAAAATAATACTAGTTAAAAATATTAAAATCGCTAACGAAAATGAAGGCACTTTAGCTAAAATATCTTTCTGATAAGACCTCAAAAATGAAGTGAAGTCTTTTACAGGTATAAAGTACTTCGAATTGTCGAGATATTTTTTAGCAGTATTTCCAAATTCAAATGAAGATAGTATAAGTGCAATCATCACTGGCACAAAATAATAAGCAAATCGATATAAAACTAATGCTAGAAGTATCTTTTCTTCAGAAATACCAAGTGATTTCAGTCCTAGTAACACGACTAAATCAAACGCGCCAAAACCACCTGGAATAAAACTAACTAAACCAGATAAAGCTGCAATAACAAATATACCTACAAAAGTCATAAATGAGATATGTATATCGACAATCAATGCAGCAAAATATAATACAGTAGCTGCTGCCATCCACTCAACACATGATACAACTGTACAATACACACCCATATAACGATTATTTCTATCTACAGGTCGTGCGACGGTATAAAAAATAAAAATTGGTAAAAATAATGCAACAATATATAAAATCCAACGTACCCACGAAATTTCATCAATCATGTGAGAAGCATTAAATATACGCAGGACAACTAAGATGGATAATAAACTTAATCCCGTAAGCATAGATACTAAAATAATAGAAATATATTGTACAAGTTTTTTCGTGTCATTAGTATAATTTTTATACACAAAAGCTCTTACGCCTGCACCTATAAACCCTCCAAAACCAATTATAGAATTAAGGGCGTTGATAATATAACTCACTCTAAAGACTCTAATCAACGGCATTTTAAGTTTAAGAGCCTTTACTAAAATAATATCGTACAGTGATAATAAGATGAGTGACAGTCCCCCACCAGCAAATAGTAGTACGAGCCATAATCTATTAATTTTGCCGAACTGTATGAATGTCTCTTTAAAATTGATATGTGATAATTCTCTATAGAGTGTAAAAATTACAAAGATAAATAAAGCAGTGGCGAAAATAAATTTAAAAAAAGAAAGTAATTTACTTTTTAATTCTTGTGTCATGTTTTCACTTCGATTCTAATTCAATATGATATATATCAAAATATATCATAAAGCTATGTCATATAGAATATCAATAAGCAAGATGAACCTTACATTATTGTAATACAATTTTCACATCATCCGCGAGATTAATTTGAATAAAATCATTTATCATATGATTACTAAGCATATCATGATTGCAAATGTATGTGATTTAAAAATAAAAAAGACTGGAACATTGTTGTTTTGTTGTTCCAGTCTAAAATTATATATATTATTGTTTAATTCCTTTTTCTTCTTCAGTGATAATGTACTCACCAGCATCATTTCCATAGTAGCGATTGTATCTTCGTTTAAATAACATAAATATGTGTGAAACCAATACCTTAAGTACAGCGTATAGAGGAATACCAATAATCACACCAACAATGCCCATTAAATTTCCTGCACATAATAAAATGAAAATAATTGTTAAAGGATGAATTTTCAATGTTTTCCCCATAACGTTAGGAGAGATAAAGTGGCCTTCAAAGAATTGGACAAGCGTCCATACAACAGCTAACTTTAATAACATTAAAGGTGAAGTAATAATCGCGATAACAATCGCAGGTGATATTGCTATTGTCGGTCCTAAATAAGGAACCACACTAGTTACTGCAGCAATACTTGCTAAAACTAAGGCGTACTTAAGACCAATAATTGAATAGCCAATAAATAGTAATAATCCAATACAAAATGACACAATAATTTGACCTTGAATGTATGAACCAACTTGTACACTCATCTTTTCTAACAAGTCATGAAAATCTTTTCTAAATTTAGGTGGCATAATTTTTGTAGTATAATCTTTAAATTTATGACCATCTTTTAACATAAAGAATAACACAAAAGGTGTAGTCCCAATAACAATACCGATATTTGCGACTGCCTCAGCAAAAGTTGCGAGTTTAGATCCAAATCCGTCTGAGTAATCTGAAACCATAGATGGTATCTTTTTCTGAGCAGATTCTAACCATTCGTTCACTTGTCCCATGTAACCAGATAAAATGGTATTATTATTAAGTTTATCAAGTGAACGCGTAATTTTATGTAAATAATTAGGTGTATTTTTGATAAAACTTTCTATCTGTGATCCAATAATTGGAATAAGTAAATTAACTATTAATGTAATAATACCAACAATTGCAACATAAATAATTGTTATACCTAATAGTCTTGGAATACGATATCTCTCCATCATATTTACAATAGGATTGAATAAATAAAATAGCACTAATGAAACAATAATAGGTGCTGCTATTGTATTAAATACAATAATAAATGGTTGAAAGACATATGAAATTTTATCAAAGATAAAAATGACAATACCTAAAAGAACCAATGCAATTAAAGCATAAATAAGGTCATTTCCGCCTAAAAACCTCATAAATCTAGACTCTGACAAACTAAAAAAATGGCTTTTTTTTCCATTTATTTCTTTTTCATTTTTCATTAAATTCACCACGCCTTAAAAATACATCTATTTACTTTTTAATTTATTGTAAAAATAAGCTTAAAAACACAATATTTATCTTACCACAAATAACAATACTCTAATCATTAAAGTCACTTTTCTTATTAAAAGAATATTTTAAGATTTATTCACTACTAATTTGAACTTCAAAATGATTGATATGTAATGTTAAATAAACTATTTCCGCTTCGTATACATACACACTAAACTCACGTTGAATCATTTTTAATATTTTATAAGCCGTATTAAAACTACGAGGATACATAGTTTTTATCATCGATATAAAATTCTCCTGTGCTTCTAAATACTCACCTTTAGTTAATCGATATATTAAAAATTGTATGTGTCTTATAAAACGCTGATATTGTATTGTTTGTTTATCAATTGAATGTTGTAAATCAGTTTCAATAATTGTAATACTCTTATTGATTAACTTGTTTATTACTGAAATATCGTGAATTGATAATTTTTCAGAGTTGGATGCAATATGTAATGCGATGAATCCAATTTCATCTTCTGGAAAATGTACGTCTAAGGTTTTATTTAATTTATCGATTACCTTTCGAGCAACATTGTATGCATTACTATAGAGATGTTTTGTTTCAATCACAAATGGATTTGTAATCATTTGATGTTGCTTAAGTCTTTTATAGGCATAAATGATGTGATCTGTAAGTGCAACAACCAAATTTTTATCATCTGTAATTAGACCAGATTCATTGATAATATTAACTGATTCTATCACCGCTTGAACAACATGATCTTCTCCGAGCTCCAAAAGTGTTTTGTAGTGTTCTTGTTGCTCTTGTTGTTCTAATTTATAAATTTTTTCTATTGAAGCATTCTCTTGAACTGTCATACCAACCTTTTTATTAAAACCAATACCTTTACCAATTAAAACAACCTCTTGATGATTTTTTGTGCATATGATGACATTGTTATTGAGTGTTTTCGTTATTACATACTTGCTCATCATAATCACCTTTCTAATATCATTATTAAAATTATAATGCTTAATACCTAAATTGAAAAGGAATCTATTTTGAAATTTTTTACTGTTATATAGAGATTGAATCAATGACATCAATACTTTAAATCTTGCCAAAAATAAAGCGGCTTGATACATCAAGGGATATGTATCAAGCCGTTATTTTATTGATTTATTCACTATTTTTTTGGCATTTTTGCATGTTGTCCCCAAGTCTCAATGCCAAATAAATTTATTTCTAAGTTTTCGGGTTTAAACACAGGTCTCTGACCTTCTTTACGCTGTCTTTGATAATCTTTCATCACTGCAAACGCAATATTCGACAAACCTATAATTGATATGATATTTACTATTGCCATAAGACCCATAAATAAATCGGCAGTACTCCAAACTGTTTCTGTTTTAGCAACAGCACCTACAAATACTAAAAGTACTACAAAACATCTAAAAATAAATAATATCATCTTATTGTTAGATAAAAATTCAATATTGGATTGTCCATAGTAATAGTTACCTACAACAGATGAAAATGCAAATAAGGTAACTGCTACAGTTAAGAAAATACCTCCTGCTGAACCTAAATGTTCGTTCAACGCTGATTGCGTAACTGCTACACCTTGAGGCGCGCTATCACCAAATTGCAAACCAGAATATAATAAAATCATAATTGCTGTAGCTGTACAAACAAGCATAGTGTCAAAGAATACACCTAATGATTGAATTAAACCTTGTTTAACGGGATGGGGCACAGCAGATGTAGCAGCAGCATTAGGTGCAGATCCCATACCAGCTTCGTTTGAGAATAAACCACGTTTAATACCTTGAAGAATAGCAGCTCCTACAGCACCACCAGTAACCTGCTGAACTCCGAATGCACTTTTAATAATAGTGCCAATCATAGGTACAATTTGATCTATATTGAGTAATAAAATGATTAAAACCATACCTATATAAACAATAGCCATAATAGGCACAATAAGTGAAGATAGTGTAGCTATGCTACGAACACCACCAAAGATGATAATACCTGTAATAACTGCAAGTACTATTCCAGTAATTACCGGGCTAATATTGTATTGTGTATTTAATGATTCAGCAATTGTATTCGCTTGAACAGTATTAAATACAAAAGCAAATGTAACTGTAATTAAAACAGCAAATACAATTCCAAGCCATTTTTGGTTTAGCCCTTTTGTTATGTAATAGGCTGGTCCGCCACGGAATCCACCTTCTTTGTCATGTACCTTATAAACTTGAGCAAGCGTTGCTTCCATAAATGCACTAGCTGCACCAATAAAAGCAATAATCCACATCCAGAAGACTGCACCGGGGCCACCAAGAACAATAGCAGTTGCAACACCGGCAATATTTCCAGTTCCTACTCTTGACCCAGCACTAATCGCAAAAGCTTGAAATGGTGAAATACCCTTCTCACCACTACTTAAAGTTTCTGGCTTTTCAGTTAATGCTCTAAACATCTCTGGTAACATTCTGAGTTGAATAAATTTAGAACTAATTGTAAAGAAAAAACCTGCTGTTAATAATAATCCAATAAGATATTGAGACCAAATTAAGTCATTCCCGACTTGAACAAATGTTTTAAACCAGCCAGGAATTAAGTTATCAAAATCTTGCAAAACGAATCCCTCTCATCCACTTAAATTTATCGTTTTAAATACACCAAGAGATTTATGCTTTAATTTCATTAACAAAGATTAAACATTCATATTAACAATAAATGTATATTATCACTTTGATAGTTCAAATTAGACATAAATCCCTTGTGCTCATTTTAGTTGCTATTATTAATTTTTATTTTATCATTTTATTTTGTGATTGCATATACTTTTACTCTAGAATCATACTTTCTACTTCTCCAAAATCATCAGTATCAATAATAAATGATCCATTAGTATATTGTTCAGATAAGTGTACATCATCGATATTACCATATTCTTCATGATGTTGAGAGAATACAATATATTTCGTGTGATTTTCTTTAACTACTGCACCTGCCACAATTCGATGCGGTTTTTTCTTTAATTCTTTTAGTAAAGTAATTCCACGTTGTGCGCGTTTAGCTTCTTGAAGAACATTAAAATCAATACGCTTCATAGCACCACGTTGTGTAACCATTATTATGGAATCTGAGTCGTTCACATCTTCTGTCATAACAACATAGTCTTCATCTTTAAGATTAATTGATTTAACACCAGCTGCTCTTAAGCCTGTATCCGATAATTCATTAGTTGAATAAGTTAATGACATGCCTTTATGGGTTAGAACAGTAATTAACTGATCAGACTCTAATCGAACGACATTAATAAGTTCATCTTTGTCTTTAACCTTCATATTTATGAGTGGTTTATTAAACCGAGTAGTTTTAAATTGTGAAGCACTACTTTTCTTAATCATGCCGTTTTTTGTAGCCATAATATAAAAGGCTTCATTTTTAAAATCTTTTTCGTTGTATACATTTACCACTTCTTCATCTTCATCTATTGGCACAATTTGTGATATGTGTTGACCAAGCTCTTTCCAACGGATATCGGCTAATTTATGAACAGGTATAAACAAATATCTACCTTTATTTGTAAATACAAGAACAGTATCTTGAGTATTCACGCTTTCATGTTTTAATAAACGGTCGCCGTCCTTCAAACCGATTTCAGTCACACCACTTGCGTTAAAACTACGTGTAGATGTACGTTTTATATAGCCATGTTGCGTCAAACTTAAAATCACTTCTTCACTAGGCACCATAACTTCTTTATCAATTTTGATTTCGGAAATTTCAGCTTCGATTGTAGATAGTCGATCCACTTTAAATTTCTTTTTAATTTCATTTAGTTCATCTTTAATTACTGCTAAAAGTGCCTCATGATTATCTAAGATATTTCTTAATTCTTTTATTAAAGCTTCTAACTCTTCATGTTCTTTTTTCAAAGCTTCAATGTCAGTATTTGTTAATCTATACAGCTGTAACATGACAATAGCTTCTGCTTGAGCTTCAGTAAAGTCATACTCTGCAACTAAATTATCTTTAGCATCTTTTTTATTTTTAGAATTACGTATCAATGCAATAACTTCATCAAGTATAGATAAAGCTTTCATTAATCCTTCCACAATATGCATACGTTTTTCAGCTTGCTCTAAGTCATAACGCGTTCTATTTGTAACCACTTCAATTTGATGATTTAAATAACTTTCTATAATTTCACGTAATCCCATCAACTTAGGGCGACCTTCACTAATAGCAACCATATTAAAATTATATGAAATTTGTAAATCCGAATTCTTATATAAATAGTTTTTGATTGATTCGCTATTAGCATCTTTTTTTAATTCGATTGCAATTCGTAATCCAGTTCTATCAGTCTCATCTCGAACTTCTACAATACCATCAACCTTTTTATCGGCACGTAATTCGTCAATTCTTTTAACTAAACTACTTTTATTCACTTCATACGGAATTTCAGTCACAATTAATTGTTTACGTCCACTTCTTAAAGGCTCTTCATCTACTCGTGAACGCACGACAACCTTTCCTTTACCGGTCTCATACGCTTTTTTTATACCTTCTATTCCTTGAATGATACCACCTGTAGGAAAGTCAGGCCCTTTGATATATTTCATCAGTTGATTAATTGTAATATCAGGTTGATCGATATACTTCAATGTGCCTTGTATTACTTCGGCGAGGTTATGCGGCGGGATATCAGTAGCATATCCTGAAGAAATCCCCGTAGATCCATTAATTAATAAATTAGGGAATCTCGCTGGTAATACCATTGGTTCCAAAGTTGTGTCATCATAGTTTGGAATAAATGATACTGTTTCCTTATTAATATCCCTTAATAGTTCTTCTGATAATTGACTAAGTTTAGCTTCTGTGTAACGCATAGCAGCTGGAGGATCGTTATCGATACTACCATTATTACCATGCATTTCAATTAGAACATGACGTAACTTCCAATCTTGACTTAAGCGCACCATAGCATCATATACTGAAGAGTCTCCATGAGGATGATATTGACCTATTACATCACCGACAGTTTTCGCACTTTTACGGAAATTTTTATCATACGTATTCCCACTTGAATACATTGCGAATAGTATACGTCGTTGTACTGGTTTTAAACCATCACGTACATCAGGTAATGCACGTTCTTGAATGATATATTTACTATAACGTCCAAATCGGTCACCAATAACATCTTCAAGTGACAAATCTTGAATTATCTCACTCAATTCGTTTCCTCCTCAATATATTTTTCATTCTCTAGTATTTGGACTTCTTTATTATCCAAAATGCTTTGATCTTCTTGCATACCAAATTCAACGTGTTTTTCAATCCACTCTCTTCGTGGGGCAACCTTATCCCCCATCAAAGTAGTGACACGTTTTGATGAACGAACTTCATCTTCAACTTGAACTCTAATTAATGTCCGAGTTTCTGGATTCATGGTAGTTTCCCATAATTGTTCTGGATTCATTTCACCAAGACCTTTATAACGCTGTAATATGAAACCTTTTCCTAATTGCTTTTGTAAATTTTCTAATTCTTCATCAGTCCAAGCGTACTCAACTTTTTTATTCTTACCTTTGCCTTTTTCTAATTTGTATAAAGGCGGTAACGCAATAAAGACACGCCCAGCTTGAACAAGTGGTTTCATATATTTAAAGAAAAATGTAAGCAATAATACTTGAATATGTGCACCATCCGTATCAGCATCTGTCATGATAATAATTCTGTTGTAATTACTATCCTCAATTTTAAAGTCAGTACCAACACCAGCACCAATAGTATGAATAATCGTATTAATTTCTTCATTTTTAAAAATATCCTCTAAACGTGCCTTTTCTGTATTAATAACCTTTCCACGAAGAGGTAAAATAGCTTGGAATTTACGGTCGCGTCCCAATTTTGCAGAACCTCCCGCTGAATCACCCTCAACTAGATATAACTCGTTTTTATCAGTATTTTTACTTTGCGCAGGAGTTAACTTACCTGATAACAATGTATCTTTACGTTTATTTTTCTTTCCGGAGCGTGCATCTTCTCTAGCTTTACGAGCAGCCTCGCGTGCTTGTTGAGCTTTAATTGCTTTTTTAACTAATGATTTAGATAATTGGCCCTTTTCTTCTAAGTAATATGGTAATTTTTCTGAAACAACAGAGTCTACAGCACTCCTTGCTTCTGAAGTGCCAAGTTTTGATTTCGTTTGCCCTTCAAATTGAAGAAGTTCTTCTGGTATACGTACTGAAATTATCGCTGTTAAACCTTCGCGTATATCATTACCGTCTAAATTTTTATCTTTATCTTTCAGTTCGTTTATACGACGTGCATATTCATTAAAAACACGAGTCATCGCCGTTTTGAAACCAACTTCATGAGTACCTCCGTCCTTTGTACGAACATTATTTACAAAACTTAATATGCTCTCAGAGTACTGATCATTATATTGGAATGCTACGTCTACCTCTATTCCATTGGAATGCCCTGCAAATGTAGTAACATCATGTAATACTTCTTTACCTTCATTGACATAACTAACAAATTCTTTAATTCCTTCTTCGTAATGGTAAATTTCTTCTCGTTCTTTTCCACTACGTAAATCAGTAAGTGTAATTTTTAAATCTTTAAGTAAAAATGCAGATTCTTGTAAACGCTCACTTAAAATATCAAAATTAAAAGTCGTCGTTGACTTAAATATTTCTGAGTCTGGTTTAAATGTAACTTTAGTACCAGTTTTTTTTGTTTTTCCAGTTTTTACTAAACCTGTCGCTGGAATACCACCATTTTTGAAATTTTGTGTGTAGATATTACCATCTCTATGAATTTCAACTTCAAGCCATTCACTAAGGGCATTTACTACAGAAGCACCCACCCCATGGAGACCTCCAGATGTTTTATAACCTCCTTGTCCAAATTTACCTCCAGCATGTAAAACAGTAAATATAACTTCTGCAGTAGGTTTGCCAGACGCATGTATACCTGTTGGCATACCTCGACCATTATCTTCTATAGAAATACTACCATCCTGATTAATTGTTACTGTAATCGCATCACCATAACCATTTAATACTTCATCGACGGAGTTATCGACAACTTCATATACAAGATGATGTAATCCTCGTTTATCAGTTGATCCAATGTACATACCAGGTCTCTTCCTAACTGCTTCTAGTCCTTCAAGTACCTGAATTGAATCATCTGAATAATTATTTTGTTTATTCATTGCCAATGATTTCGCCCTCCTACAAACGTACGTTCGTTATTAAAACTATACAATAGTTATTCTTATATAAATTCACCTAAATTGCAAGTGTCATTTAAATTACTAAGTTGTTTGAGTAACTTTATTGAATTAAATTAAATTAACAATGTTCTAATTAATATTGAGTGTGGTAGAATGAAGCTAAGTTTCTAAAGGATGTGTAAGTTTTTATGATGATCATCGTCATGTTAATCTTGAGTTATCTGATTGGTGCATTCCCAAGCGGGTTAATTATTGGTAAATTATTTTTTAAAAAAGATATAAGACAATACGGTAGTGGAAATACTGGAGCAACTAACAGTTTTCGTGTTCTTGGAAGACCAGCTGGATTTATAGTTACGTTTTTAGATATTTTCAAGGGATTTATTACAGTCTTTTTTCCACTATGGTTCCCAGTTCATGCGGATGGTGTTATAAGCACCTTCTTTACAAATGGTTTAATAGTAGGATTGTTTGCAATACTCGGTCACGTGTATCCAATATATCTGAAATTTAATGGCGGAAAAGCAGTAGCTACCAGTGCAGGAGTTGTATTAGGTGTCAATCCTATTTTACTTCTTATCTTGGCAATTATCTTTTTTAGTGTATTAAAAATCTTTAAATATGTTTCTTTATCAAGTATCATTGCAGCAATTAGTTGTGTGATTGGTTCAATCATCATTCATGATTATATTTTACTTGCTGTTAGCGGAATTGTTTCAATCATATTAATAATTCGACACAAATCTAATATAGTTAGAATTTTTAAAGGAGAAGAACCTAAAATTAAATGGATGTAACTCAAATTTCTAATTGCTTAGAGCCTGGGACTTCAAATCAATGTTCCAGGCATTATTAATATATTAGCGATTAATAACTTAATTGCCAAAATAAAATAAAGACTTAAAATTTTGAAAAGATTCATTATTTTCCATGAATTTATATTTACTCGATTACAATAAAAGAGCATATCCAATGTATTATGCTATCATGCCTTTAAAATTTAGATAAATAAAAATTTAAAAAAGTAAGGTGATAACACTATGAATATAAAATTAACTCAAAAGGCAGTAGAATGGTTTAAAAACGAATTGGATTTACCTATAAGCAATAAAGTTCTTCAATTTTATGTAAAATATGGAGGAGAATTCCAATTAAAACAAGGATTTAGTCCAGCGTTCACCGTAGAAAATAAAGATGCTATTGATATAGGTTTTGAACAAACATTCTATGAAATAAATGTCGTTATTGCGGAAAAAGATTTATGGTATTTTCAAGATGAAAAACTAACTGTAGATGCAATCGATCATGAAGATGAGATCATCTACAAACGAAATTAATATAATTATACATATAAAAAAAGAAGCGATAAAAACTACTTCGCTTCTTTTTATAAATGATTAATGCCAAACGTAACCTCAGCATCTTTACCTTCTTTATTTAACTGGTTAACTTTACTATAAGTCTCATGCCACTCAGGAAAATATCTATCCAAGCGTATGGGTTTAAATGTATCTGCTTTAATACAGATAAGTTCTGTTGAACCAGTAGTAGCTAACTCTCCATTTTCATTATAAACCTTATAACAATAAGTTGAACGTAATCTAGAATATTTTTCCACCCATGTTTTTACTGTCACCTTTTCAGGATAGTAAATTGATTTTTTATATTGCACTTTTAAATCTACAACTGGTGAAATAACACCTTGTTCTTCCATAGAGGCATAACTGAAGCCAAGCTTTCTTATATAGTCTGTTCTCGCAACTTCAAACCATGTTGCGTAGTTACCGTGATAGATAACCCCCATTTTATCGGTTTCTTGATATCTTGCTTCAATTTCAGTCAAACTGTATATCATTGGAATAATCCTTCTTTCAACTTTAACTTATTCTTTCAATTAAGGATAACATAAAGCAGTCATGCCAACACAATAGTTAGCATGACTGCTTGTACTCAATAGTGAGTCAAAATCATATTAAATTACTGCGCAAGTTTATTTCTTAGTACCATTTGTAAAATACCACCATGACGATAATAATCTAATTCTACTAGTGAATCAAAACGTACAATAGCTTTGAAATTAATGATTTCACCATTTTCTTTTTTTGCAGTCACATTTACAAGATCATGTGGCTGTACATCTTCATTAATATCTACAGATATTTCTTCTTTTCCATCAAGACCCAGTGCTTCTGCAGATTCTCCTTGTTGGAATTGAAGCGGTAGTACACCCATCATAACTAAGTTAGAGCGATGAATACGTTCATAGCTTTGTGCAATGACAGTTTTAACTCCTAATAAATTGGTACCTTTTGCAGCCCAGTCACGAGAAGATCCCATTCCATAGTCATTACCAGCTAAGACAACTAAGCCAGTTCCATCTTCTTTATATTTCATTGCTGCATCATATATAGGCATTATTTCTCCGGTAGGCCAATATGTTGTAAATCCGCCTTCAGTACCTGGAGCAAGTTGGTTTTTGATACGAATATTGGCAAATGTACCACGTACCATAACTTCGTGGTTACCGCGACGGGAACCATAAGAGTTAAAGTTGCGAATTGCAACATCATGATCTAATAAGTATTTTCCTGCTGGTGTATCTTTACCGATAGCACCTGCTGGAGAAATATGGTCTGTTGTAACAGAATCACCAAATTTACCCATAACTCTCAAACTTTTAAGTGGTTCAATTTTACCCGGCTCTTTAGATAATCCTTGGAAAAATGTTGGATTTTGAATATATGTTGAATTAGGATCGAAATCATATAATGGTTCATCGGTTACATCTATTTCATTCCACATTTCATTGTTATGATATACATTTTTATATTCTTCTAAGAATAGTTCAGGTGTAACAACTTTATCTACAGTATCAGAAACTTCTTGTATTGAAGGCCAAATGTCTTGTAAATATACATCTTTACCATCTTTACCTTTACCAATTGGTTCATTTTGTAAATCAATATCTACTGTACCAGCAAGCGCATAAGCTACAACAAGTTGTGGTGAGGCTAAATAGTTTGCTTTCACTAATGGATGGATTCGCCCCTCAAAATTACGATTACCTGATAAAACTGAAGTTACTAATAAATCTTCATCCGCAACTGCCTTTTCAATTTCAATTAATAGTGGCCCTGAGTTACCAATACATGTAGTACAACCATAACCAACAAGATTGAAACCTAAATCATCTAAATACTGTTGTAATCCAGAATCTCTTAAATATCCTGTAACAACTTTTGAACCTGGAGCAAGTGACGTCTTAACAAACTCTGGTACTTTCAATCCTTTTTCTACAGCTTTTTTAGCAACTAAACCAGCACCTAACATAACATATGGATTAGAAGTGTTAGTACATGAGGTAATAGCAGCAATTGCTATATCTCCTGTTTTCATTGTTGCTTTAGATCCATCATTAAAATTAATTTCTGCTTTTTTATCAAATTCACTTTGATCAAGTCCATGTCCTTGATTACCAGCAGGAGCAGTTACTGATTTTTCAAATTCTTTTTTCATATCACTTAAGAAAATTAAGTCTTGTGGACGCTTTGGACCAGAAAGTGATGCCTCTACTGTAGATAAGTCTAAATCAATAACATCTGTATATTCAGGATCCTCTTTTTCTACATCAAAGAACATATGGTTTTGTTGTAAATATTCTTTAACCAATTCAATATGTTCTTCGTCACGGCCTGTAAGTTTCATATATTTCAATGATTCTTCATCTACTGGGAAGAAACCACACGTTGCACCATATTCTGGAGCCATGTTAGCAATTGTAGCTCTGTCTGCTAATGGTAAATGTTGAACACCTGGACCGAAGAATTCAACAAATTTTCCAACTACACCTTTTTTACGTAATTCTTCAGTCACACGTAAAGCTAAATCCGTAGCTGTTGAGCCTTGTGGTAAAGAGTGAGTTAAACGCACTCCGATAACTTCAGGAATTGGGAAATATGATGGTTGTCCTAACATACCTGCTTCGGCTTCGATACCACCAACGCCCCAACCTAGAACACCAATACCATTAATCATTGTAGTATGTGAATCAGTACCTACTAAAGTGTCAGGAAATGCTGTTTTTTCACCATCAACATCTCTTACATGTACTACATTTGCTAAATACTCTAAGTTTACTTGATGGACAATACCTGTAGCAGGAGGTACTGCATTATAGTTATCAAAAGCTTTTGTTGCCCAGTTTAAAAATTGATAACGTTCATAGTTACGTTCAAATTCTAATTTCATATTACGTTCTAATGCTTCTGGATTAGCGTAACTATCAACTTGAACTGAATGGTCGATAACTAAATCCACAGGTACTTCTGGGTTGATTTTATTAATATCCCCACCAACATCATTCATAGCTTTACGTAAAGAAGCCAAATCTACTACTGCTGGCACACCTGTAAAGTCTTGTAAAATAACTCTAGAAGGTTTGAATGGAACTTCACCTTCGTTACCTGCATTTCCGAATTTACTTAATGCTTTGATATGATCATCTGTTATAACAAAATCATCCTCTTGTCGTAACACAGATTCTAACAATACGCGAATTGAGTATGGTAATTTAGAAATTTTAGCTAGCCCTTTTTCTTCTAATGTTTGTAAGTCATAGTAAGTATATGATTGGCCATTTAATTCGAATTGTTTCTTTGCTTGTTCTTTAATATTAGAAGCCATTTTATATCCCCCTTGATATTTATATATATTTATATGCCGTTAATTAAATTGTATTATTATATGTTTATCAAAACAACTATGTACCGTTAGAAAACGCTTTATTTTCATTTCGCTTTTGTAATCAGTTTATATAAGAAAAACTTATCTTAAAATATTTGTGCAATAAGAAAATGTTATTAATTGAGAATGGTTATCAATAATGAACATCATTTTAAATCTCAAACTACTATTCGGTTTCTTCATACATATTGAATGACTAAAACTTATAAGCGTATGCACTCAAAAATGAAATGATATCAATTTGATACTGTATCTATATGCAGATATGATAATAAAATTTTAGTTGTGAGACATTAATGATTTTTATTAAAAAAACCTGAGACAATTTTGTTTGTCTCAGGTTAATAAAGCAATTACACACTATTCTTCTTTTTCTTTATTTCTTCTAACTTCTCTTTTTTCAAGAATATCTGTTTCATAATCTTCTTGTTGATATTTAACATATTCTTGTAAGCGATGTTTATTTGGCGTAAGTGTTAATCCAAGGAATTTACGTTCCTTATTTGCATCTTTGTAGAAACTTATCATCATCATTATGACGACGAATGAGAATGGGAAGGCACTTATAATGGCAGCACTTTGAATAGCATTCAAGGCTTTAGAGCCATCTCCTCCACCAGCTAATAATAGTACAAAGGCAATAAGTGCTTGCGCAACTCCCCAGGTTACTTTAACTAGACTACTTGGATTTAATGATCCAAATGTAGTTTGCATACCTAATACGAATGTTGCTGAGTCAGCTGAAGTAACAAAGAAAGAAGCGATAAGCAATAATGCAATGATAGATAAAACAATACCTAACGGAATATGGTTGAATACACCAAATAACTGTGTTTCAGGTGACATTTTAAAGAGACCCGAATCTTTTTTACCAGCTTCAATGCCTAATACGCCGAAAACACTGAACCATATAAAGCTAACAAGTGCCGGTACTAATAAAACACCTGAAATAAATTCTCTTATAGAACGTCCTTTAGATACACGTGCGATGAATACACCAACGAATGGACTCCAACTTAGCCACCAACCCCAATAGTATAATGTCCAAGTTGACATCCAATCACGCTTTTGACCGTTTAACGCAGCAGTATCAAAACTGTTAAATAAGAATGAATTTAATAAGCTACCCGTAGAACTTGTCATCATATTTAAGATTAAAACAGTTGGTCCAACAATTAAGGTTACAATCATTAATATCGTACCAAGACCTATATTTAAATTACTTAAATATTGAATTCCCTTGCTTAAACCTGACCAAGCACTAGCAATAAATAAAATTGTTACGACAACAATAATAATACCTTGAACAAAAGTGTTGTTCGGCACACCAAATAAATAATGCAAGCCACCATTAATTTGAAGTGCGCCCATACCTAGAGACACAGCTACACCAACTAATGTAGCAAAAACAGAAAGTACATCAATAAGAGTACCTATTGGTCCTTCAACTTTATCTCCCAATAATGGACGTAAGGTTCTAGAAATTAATCCAGGTTCACCTTTACGGAATTGAGAATAAGCAAGTGCTAAAGCTACCACGCCATAAATTGCCCAAGCATGGAATCCCCAATGGAAAAATGTAGATCTTAAAGACTCAGTGTAGGCCTTTGTCGTTTCAGGATCAGCTGTTGGTGGAGCAGCAAAATGTGCCATAGGTTCAGCTGCACCATAGAATACTAAACCAATACCCATACCAGCACTGAATAGCATTGCGAACCAAGAAATTGTATTAAATTCTGGTTTGTCATTAGGTTTACCTAATTTAAGTTTCCCAATTGGACTGAAAATCAAGAAAACACAGAAGAATACAATTACTGTTGTTAAAATAAGGTAATACCAACCCAAATTATTAGTAATCCACATCTTAGCCGTATTAGTAACGCTATCGAATTTCTCAGGCCAAACAGCACCGATAATCACTACTATAGCTGCAATAATTGAACTATAGATGAAAACCGAAGAAAACTTTTTATTTTTCTTCTCTTGTGAAGAAGAATTCATAATTAATTACTCCCTTCATTCGAATATTTAATTTTTCAAGGCAGTAAAATCAAAAAATTAAATTTTATTTTAAAATTTTTAACTTTACCAATACACTTTAATAGATTAACAAAGGTCTTCAACATTATCAAATTTACATAATTATAGTATTTGCTAAAATATTTATATGTTGTATAATCAGAAATATATTTTAAAAGAAGGGTTATGCTTTATGTTAAAAGAATTTAAAGAGTTTGCACTCAAAGGCAATGTTTTAGACTTAGCTATTGCTGTAGTTATGGGAGCAGCGTTTAATAAAATAGTTACATCCCTAGTCCAATACATCATCATGCCATTAATTGGTAAATTATTTGGTTCAGTTAATTTTGCTGAAGATTGGTCTTTTTGGGGGATTAAGTATGGACTTTTCATACAATCAATAATTGACTTCATCATAATTGCTTTTGCTTTATTTATCTTTGTTAAGATAGCTAATACAGTTATGAAAAAAGAAGAGAAAGAAGAAGAAGTAGAAGAAAATACTGTTTTATTAACAGAAATTAGAGACTTGCTTAAAAAATAATCAAATCACTATATCCAATTATAGAGACTTAAAGAAATTATACGTGTTCTTATTAAAGTATTGAAAAATCAATAGCTTTAAATTAGAGCATGTCACAAAATCTTAAGTCTCTATTTTTTAATTTTTTCTAAATTGTGTATGACTTTCGTATTGGTTACTTGTCACTTCTAAAATCAAAGGTATGCGTTGCTTAAGTTCGCTTACATGTGAGATTATACCAACCATGCGCCCAGATGATTTTAAATTAATTAATGTATCTATCGCAGTTTCGAGTGTTTCTTGATCTAAAGTGCCAAATCCTTCATCTATAAACATAGAATCTAAAGTGATTCCACCTGATTCTTGTTGTACAACTTCACTTAATCCTAAAGCTAAAGCTAGTGATGCTTGAAATGTTTCTCCTCCTGAAAGTGAACTTATGTGTCTCGATTTATTTGAATGAAAATCAAACACGTCAATTTCCAATCCACTTAACCCTAAGGAAATGGCCTCTCTTCTAATCAGTTGATATCTATTTCCACTCATAAATGAAAGTCGTTGATTCGCTTGAAAAATTATTTTTTCCAAGTAATAAATTAAAACATAATTTTCTAGTGTTAATTTATAATCATTTTTACCAGCTAATATTTCTGATAGCAAGAAAATTTCTTTTTGCACTTTTAATTCATCATCGAGAATCTGAATTATATTTTTTATTTTATTAAATTTGTTAGAGTTATTATCTATTTTATAGCTAATCGTAGCTATTTGTGAATTCGTTTCATCTAGTTTCAAGTTTGTTTTTTCTATAGATTGTCGTAATTCTTCTAAATTTAATAATTTTTTGCCCTTAACCAATTCTTTGAGTCTGTTAATCTCTATTTCATAACTTTGATAGTTCTTATTATAAATATTAATTTCTCTTTCTATTTCATCTTTTTGAGCACTTAAATCTGCAGCGCTTTTGACTTGATCATAAGACTCAAAACCAAGTTGTTGCATTTCTTTTTCCATTTTTAATTCTAAATTATTTATTTCCTTACTTGTTTGAGTTAAATTCTCAGTTAAATGTTTTTGATCATTCATTTCTATCTTTAACTTATTATTCAACTCGTTCAATTTATCTTTAGTTTTCTCATTCTCATACTCATACGTCTCAACTTGTTTTTTAGCATGAGAATAATAAGTTTCAAAATCATTTACTGATGAAAATTGTGAATGTCGTTCAAAATCATTAATTTGAATTTCCAGTTTTTCTTTTTGCGTGTTCTTTCGACTCAAATCTAAATCAAACTGATGTATTTTATTAACTATTTCTTTTTCTTGTTTCTCAAAATTTTCTACTAACTTATTTATGCTTTGTTGCTCGTCTTTTAGTTGATTCAAATGATTAAGCTGTTTTTGAAGCTCACTAATATCCTTCTTTTCTTGTTTCTCAAAATTTAATTCATTTTCTCTATGATTTAATTCTTCAATTCGAGTTTCTATTTTGATTATTTCATCACGAATTTTTACCTTCTTACTTTCTAACCGTTTTATTTTATTATTTTTTTGAGCAATTGATTCAAAATCAATATGTTCACCCAATGAATGTATTTCATTACCACAAATTGGACAGGTATCTCCAATTGACATAGCGGACTTTATTTCATTTACAAAATCCTTTTTGTCATTCAAATCAATTAAAGTCGCATCTATATTGGTGATTGATGATTCAATTTCATTTAACTGTTCTTTCTTCTCTTTTAATTTGCTAAGATAAGATGATTTATCTAGTTGTAATTTATCAAATAATTTCTCATCCTTTTTTTGTCTTTCAGATTCATCTATAATCTTTTTCAGCTTATAAATCTCTTCAGTGTAATGTTCAATAATTGCAAAATCTTTGTTCTTGTTGTTCATTTCTTTCGTCAATTCTTCTTTTTTGGTTATTAAATCATTATATTCACTGTATAATCTTTTTATTTCTTCTTCAATTACCGGTTTTTGTTGATAACTACTAATAATCTTATCTAATTGATTGAAGAAAACTTGGTTTTTTTCTAGATACTGATTAAATTGAGTTATTTCATTTTCTCGTGTTGATAAATGTTCGAGTTGTTTTTGAAAACCTTTAATTTCATTGTGATAGTTTGTTTCGTTTAATTTTGATTGCTCATGAAGTGACACTAATTCATCTTTATCTTTTTTTAAACTTTGTAACCTAGTAAAATAAGTGATTAATACTTTAGATTCCTGAATCATTTTTAATTCTTGCTTTAATTTATCAATATAATTTTGTTCTTTTTTCAAATCGTCAAATTTGATTTTTTCCGCTTTTAATTTTTTAGTATTCTCACTTAATTCAACATTCACTTTATATTTATGATTTAAATCATCTAATTCCTTAGTTATTTTATTCTTAGCTTCTTCAAATGACTTGAGAATTTTGCATCCATAATCATTAAATTGTGGGAATTTTTCAATCATTTTATCTGTCTGAGAACTCTCTAATTCTTTATATAAGGCCAATTCATCATTATTAAATGTATCTATATCATTCCATAAATTTTCAATTTGAGTGTATCTATTTTCAATTTGTACTTTTTCTTGCTTTACATTTTCTACAAGTAGATGTCTAATCTCATCAAATCGCTCACTATTAAAAAGTGTTCTAAGAATCGATTGTTTGTCTTTACTATTTGACTGAAGAAACTTTTTAAATTCTCCTTGAGGCAAAATAAATAATTGACGAAATTGTTCAGCATTAACGCCTAATAATTGTACGATAAATTGATTACCTTGATTCACTTTACTTTCTCTTAATTCAAATTGATTATCAACTAATTCATATATATTTAACTTGGCTTGTGTTTTAGTTATATTCCCCTCTTTAATAAATGGCGCTTCTCTATGAATTTTAAAAGTTTGATTATTAACTTTAAATTGATAAATTACAGACATTGGCGATTTACCGTCTGCAAAATGACTTCTTAAATCTCCTTCTTTTCTAGTTTTGGTCGAAGCCATACCGTATAATGCGTATACTATAGCATCAAAAATCATTGTTTTACCAGATCCAGTTTTACCACTAATTAAAAAGAGTTGATCAGTTTCAACTTGCTCAAAATCAATAGTTTCTTTAATAAAAGGGCCAAAGTTCTCCATAACTATATGTAAAGGCTTCAAATCTTACCCCTCCCTATCCAATATAAAACTTAACAAGTGCTTTATTTTGTCTGATTGAACTTGACTCAGATGTTGATCTGTCATATTTTTATAAAAATTTTCTATAATTGTCTGATCATCTTGTTTTTTGATTTCAACATGGCTAAAATTCTCACTATGATCAAATACTACATTCGATAGTGCTAATATATTGGGATAAATTTGTTTCAGTTTCATCATTGGATCAGTAATATGAGAAACATTCGTTAACTTAAAATGAAAATAATTATTTTTATTTTTTACTTTAATTCTTTCTTGAATAATATCCTCATAATCACCTTCAATAACTTCTAGTTCTCTTAGAGGTTTTAAAGGAACGAAGGTTTCATTTAATAGTTGGTTGTTTTCAATATCAAGAACTCTATATCCTTTAGATTGATTTACTTCAGAGAAAGAGTATTGCAAAATCGAACCGCTATATTTGATAAAAGAGTTATTTATACTAAATGGATGATGTAGGTGCCCGAGCATTACATAATCAAACAACCGAAAAGAATGCATATCAACTGATTCTACTGTTCCAATAGTTAATGGTCTTTCTGAATCTGAAGTTTTACCGCCCTCAATAGTTAAATGACCAATTAATATATTCACCTTATTATTATCTATGGAACTAGACATTTGCTCTAAGCATTCGTTTAATGCTTGTTGATATGTTTCTATTTGCTTATCTTTAAAATAATTTTGTACTTCACTCACAGTTGCGAAAGGTAAAGTGAAAAATTGAACACCACTCAATTCTATTGGATCATCAATATTTTCTAGTTGAGTTCTTATGTAAAGTTGATTATTCTCAAACCATTTAGAGCCATAATTCAATCTTTCCCTACCATCATGGTTACCGCTTATCATGATTATTGGAATTTTAAGTTCTATATTTAGGTATTCAATAGTCTCTTCAAGTAAACCTATCGCTTCTTTACTTGGATATGAGGTATCATACAAATCACCTGCAATTACTATTAAATCTGGCTGTTCTTTCTCCATATGTTGTTTAAACTGAGTTAAAATATATTTTTGATCTTCAAGCAATTGTTTTCCATTTAAAATTTTACCCAGATGCCAATCAGCGGTATGTACAATTTTCATAATTATCCTCCTGATAAGAACGTTTGTTCGTTTTAATTCTATATGCTTTTTTTATCTTTTTCAAGTAAAAAACCACCTATCAAGATAATGATAAGTGGTTAAATATATTACTTAATAAGATTCTTTTGCAATTTTTTATATTTATAAAGCATTGCACATCTCCAAGGTACTATCATACAAAATGCGAGTAAAAAAAACATACCAGCAATTTCACCTGGATCAATTTCGCTACTTATAAATATTTTAATAACTGTTCTTATTATTAATAATGATATTAAAATAATTGGAAATGCTTTAGACCGTTTCATATAAATATTATCATCTTTAACTTCGAATCTAGAAGTCCAGATTAAAACAGTAGAAAACAAAACACCTAATATCAATGATTCTAACATTTCCATACCAGTTAATCGAAAGTATGGTACCACATACATCAATGCACCGGTAGCCATGAAAAATGGTGGTAAGATAATTTTCTTTTCATTGACTGGAAACTGTTGTGCTTTCATTCTTATCACTATAACGACAGCACCCATTAGAAATGCAAATACAATGGAAAAGACTAAATAAGTCAAATTGACACCCTCTTTTGACATAAACTTATTCGCTTAAATAATCATTTGATAGTATATCATTATCACTATAAAATTGACACTTTAAACGTTCAATTTTTAACATTTAAATACATATATAGTATTTAATTCATTACTAGAACATAAAATTAATATATTAATAATAATAAAAAAAGAGCGCTACAGTTATTCGATAAGTTTCTGTAACACTCGTTAATATAATGTCTATGAACCTTACATTTTTTGATTCATATTTTTATTCATCATTGTCATCATTTGATTAATTTTCTTTTGAGATGGTTTTTGTCCCATTTGCATCATCATCATACGTAGCATTTCCTCATTGATAGGTGGATTTTTCTTTAAGTAATCTTTCATATATTTTCTAGCTAATAAGAAACCACCAATTAAACCTGCAATAAGTGCTATAACGATTAGAATAATTGCTACCCAAATTGCCATTGTTTCACCCGCTTTCTTTATCCTTATGCATTTTACTAAATTCGTTCTGTTATTTCAAGACATTCTTGAATAATAACGATTAGTACTCCAATTATTATCATAACAAAGCCAAAGATATTATTAAATTCTATTTTAAAATCTAAAAGGTTACTAACCAAATTTGATGGTTAGTAACCTAAAAAGTTCAACTAAATCATTGTCTAGATTTATAATGAACGGACTTGTTTTAAAATATTTTCTTTAGTGAATCCATACTTTTCAACTACTAAATCTCCAGGAGCACTAGCGCCAAAACTATTTATACCAATGACTTTACCTTCAATTCCAACATATTTATGCCAACCAAGTGGTGATGCCATTTCGATAGCTATACGTTTAGTAACATCAGAAGGTAAAATTGATTCTTTATATTCAGAAGATTGTTGTTCAAATGCGTACCAGTTTGGCATAGAAATAACTCGTACACCTTTACCTTGTTGCTCTAATTCTTTTGCGGCTTCTACAGCTAAATTAACTTCTGATCCAGATGCCAATAATAAATATTCAAGTTGTTGTTCTGTTTCAAAAACAATATATGCGCCTTTTCTCACACCATTTTCAACTGTTTGTTTATCAACATCCAAAGTTGGTAAATTTTGACGAGTTAACACTAATGATGTTGGTGTGTGTTCTGATTCAAGTGCAACTTCCCAAGCTACACGTGTTTCATTACCATCAGCTGGACGAATAACATTCATGTTAGGAATAGCACGAAGACCTGCTAATTGTTCAATAGGTTCGTGTGTAGGGCCATCTTCACCTACAGCAATTGAATCATGAGTAAAGATGAACGTTGAATTGAGTCCCATGATTGATGATAATCGTAAAGCTGGTTTTAGGTAATCACTGAATACAAAGAATGTTGCTGCATATGGATGAAGTCCACCATGTGCTGCCATGCCGTTTATTGCTGCTCCCATTGCAAATTCACGTACACCAAACCATACGTTTTTACCTTCTGGAGTATCTTTATTATAATCTTTAGCTTCTTTAACGTTAGATTTATTTGAACCTGCTAAGTCTGCTGATCCACCAAAGAATGAAGGTACAAACTCGCTTAATTTTTGAATTATTTCTCCTGAATCAGCTCTAGAAGCACCACTGTGATTTAAATCATATTCTGGTAAGGCATCAGCGTAATTATTTGGTAACTTACCACTCATTGCTAATTTAAATTCTTCAGCTAATTCCGGATAGGCTTCACTATAATTTTTAAGCATATTATTCCAAGCCTCTTCATTTTCATTTGCACGTTTTAACATTGTTGATTTAAATATTTCGTATACATCTTCAGGAACATTAAAACGTTTTTCAGGATCTAATCCATATTCTTTAAATGTAAGTGCACGTTCTTCTTCACCAAGTGGGGCACCATGAACTCCATTTGAACCAGCTTTATTAGGAGAACCAAAACCGATAATAGTTTTAACTTCGATAATAGTAGGTCCTTGTTGTGATTTAGCTTGAGTGATTGCATTATCAATCTCATCTAAATCGTTACCATTTTCAACTAGAATATAGTTCCAACCATAGGCTTCGAAACGCTGTTTTGTATCTTCAGAAAATGATTTATCTAAATCTCCATCTAAAGATATATCATTTGAATCATAAAGGACAATTAATTTATCTAACTGATTATGACCTGCAAAAGATGCAGCTTCATGTGAGATACCTTCCATTAAGTCACCATCTGACGCTAATACATAAGTGTAATGATTAACTATATCAAATTGGTCCTTATTAAATTTACCTGCTAAATGACTTTCTGCTAACGCCATCCCTACAGACATGGCAAAACCTTGACCTAATGGACCAGTAGTAACTTCTACGCCATCAGTATGTCTATATTCTGGATGTCCAGGCGTCTTCGAACCCCATTGTCTAAATTGTTTAAGTTCTTCAAGTTCTAAACTACCAGAGACATGTAATAAGCTATACAATAAAGCCGAACCATGACCTGCTGATAGAATAAATCTATCTCTATTAAAAAAATCTTTAGATTGAGGGTTAAAATTAAGGTGGCGCGTCCATAAAGTATACGCCATAGGTGCTGCTCCCATAGGTAATCCAGGGTGTCCTGAATTTGCTTTTTCGATTGCATCAATGCTTAAAGCACGTATCGTATCTATAGCTAATTGATCTTTTTCATTAAACATCGTTGTGTCTTCCCTTCTACAATTAATATCTATTTTTAATTATAACTTATTTTATTTTAAAATGATAAAGAAAAATCAGATAAATTAGATCTAAGGATATAACTGGATTCAAACTATATACGTAGTTTAACTCCCTAAAAGTTAATTAAAAATAAATTATTTCTAAGTAAATCATCAATGACTACGAAAATTTTCAACTTATATATCAATGATGGGTCGAGCTCTATTGTTTTATTTATTGTGTTTCTCTTCTTGTATCTTTTTTAACTTTTCAGGTGTCACATCATTTCCTTCAGGGTCAATGACCTTAGTATTTTCTATCTGTTGCTTAAACCCTTTTCTAAATTCTTCTAAATACTGTCTTCTTAATTTAGTCTGTTCTTTAGCCTCTTCATTGGTTAAGCCATGTTCTTTCTTTTTTCTGGCTAATTCATTTATTCTATCAATATTTAAATTTTCTTTACTCATTTGAAACCTCTTTCTTAATGCATTAAATTTTATTATTGCTATCATAATAATTAACAAATATTCTGTTAGTTTTAATAATACTTATTACTTGAGTAGAATATATCAAAAAAATAAGCATAACCAAATTGTTACGCTCATTTTACAGTAGATAATATGAAAGTTAATTAACTAATGCGAACACAGACTGATCATTCTGTTCGCTATTTTGTTTGTCTTTATAGTTTTGAGTAGTTCCTTGTTGATTATGTTGATGAATCTTGTGGTCAGTCATTTCGTACGTTTGTTCTGATTGAGCACCTTGGTTAACGCTTAAAAAGAAAGTTGAAAAAATAATACAAGATACTATTACTATTGTCATATATGTTAAAAATTTATATTTGTATTTTAAAATCATCCAATATCACTCCTAGAACATTTGTTTGTATAAGTAATTTATCAGAACATAAATTCTGTGTCAACAACATTACGAACAAATGTTTGTTAGAAAATGTAATTAATGATATAATAATCTCAAACAACAATAAGGAGTGCCTATTTATGAGAGAACTCACTAAGCGACAAAGTGAAATATATGATTATATTAAGAAAATTGTTCAAACAAAAGGTTATCCACCAAGTGTTCGAGAAATTGGCGAAGCTGTCGGTTTAGCTTCAAGTTCTACAGTACATGGACATTTATCTAGATTAGAAGAAAAAGGATATATAAGAAGAGATCCTACTAAACCTAGAGCTATCGAGATAGTTAGTGAACAATTAGATGAGGTAAATGTAGAGGAAACAATACATGTTCCGGTTATCGGTAAAGTTACAGCCGGCGTTCCAATTACAGCTGTAGAAAATATAGAAGAATATTTTCCACTACCAGAGCACTTAACTTCAACACATAACAGCGATATATTTATTTTAAATGTAGTTGGGGAAAGTATGATTGAAGCTGGAATATTAGATGGCGACAAAGTAATTGTACGAAGTCAAACTATTGCTGAAAATGGTGATATTATAGTAGCTATGACTGAAGATGAAGAAGCTACTGTTAAACGCTTCTATAAAGAAAAAAATCGTTATAGACTACAACCTGAAAATAGTACTATGGAGCCTATTTACTTAGATAATGTCATTGTAGTAGGTAAAGTAATAGGATTATATAGAGAAATGTAATAAATTTATAATCAATATCTTATTTTTAAGTGTAGGCCTCCTTATATTTTTTATATGGTTTAAAAAACAAATACCCTAGGACAGCAACTGATGTCCTAGGGTTATTTAATATATTAATTTCGATGCCAGTGTTAGTGTTAAGATAACGCTTTTATCAATTTTTTCACTCTAAACCACACCTGTTGCGAGAGAAAAATTCAATACAACTTCTGACCAACCGATTTTGTTTTTTTTTCTTATCTAATATTTCTTTCACTTTTTCAAGTATATCAGTTTGTTTTTTATTTTTTTGCTTCATATTTATCTACATCCTTACGGACTATATTTACCCATAAGTCATATATATAAACATTTAACTTGTATAATTTTCGGTCCAAAAGGGTTGTCTTCGATCATTGAAATATACACCTACGCCCAAATAATCAAAATGGGTGTTTAAAATATTCTTTCTATGCCCCAATGAATTCATCAAACCTTCATGTGCATAGATACTATTCAATTGTCCATA
The DNA here is from genome assembly GCF_058795495.1 of Staphylococcus sp. GW823-FHT05F06. NCBI lineage: Bacteria > Bacillati > Bacillota > Bacilli > Caryophanales > Staphylococcaceae > Staphylococcus > Staphylococcus sp. GW823-FHT05F06. The sequence continues at coordinate 109,545 of NZ_JBXAHW010000001.1, forward strand.
TGCTAAGTTTTCTCCAGCAGCATTAAATTCTATTCCATCTTTTTTTAATCTATCAAAAGGAGAAAGTTTCTTTTGATTTACATGGTCAAAATAATTATGCTTAACCATGTCAACACTATGCTTACGCGCAGTATGAGAAACATCCTTAGAATAATCTAATGTTTTTAAGCCATGCTGTTTTCTTTCAGCATTGACAATGTCAAAATTTTGCAACTCAAAACTCTTTGCAAGTAATTTAGATGGTTTCCCATATTGATATCTTAATCGATTTTCCATTTTCTCACTAACTTGTAATAATGACTTCACACCATTATCTCTGTGCTTATCATAAAATACTGTGGTATAAATATGGTCTTTATGGAAAACATCATATTCATTACTTTTTACATCAAAACCAACTTTCCCTTTTTTTATAACTTGAATCGGGGGCCCATATCTTTCCCTAACAACATCTTTAGGAGTATCATACTTAATTTGAGATTTTGATGAAATAAGATTTTGATTTGTATACAGTGCATTAACATGATTGTTAATATAACTCACCATCAAAAATTGATTATAATCATTTGAATAATATGTGTACCAATTTGTGCCATACACACTCGAAGTCATACGCTTATGTTGTCCCAATTGTGCTTCAACATCTTTTTTAGTCATATTCATCTGTATATTGTTGATTGCAAATTCTTGCTTTTTAGGAATCGCTAATTGAGTATTATCGTCATTTGAATCAGAATCAATCCATCGATTAATTTGATGACGTATATCATTTTGAGCTTTAATCATAAAAGTAGTTTCTTTGACTGGCGTAAAAATAACGATGCAAAGTAAAACTGTAATCAATAAAAGAAATCTTTTAATTGTATTCACCTACTACTTTTTACTAATCTCTATCACCATTAAAGATTGAATTTCTTACTATGACGTAATCAACTGTTCTTAATGACTTCAAGTCCTTTCCTCCTGCATATGAAATTGAACTCTGTAAATCTTGTTCCATTTCAGTAAGGGTATCTTTAAGAGATCCTTTGTGTTCTACAAACATTTTTTTACCTTCAACGTTCTTATGTTCACCTTTTTGATATTCTGAGGCACTACCAAAATATTCTTTATATTTTTTGCCATCTAGCTCGACGGTTTCACCCGGTGATTCCTCGTGGGCAGCAAATAAAGAGCCAATCATTACCATAGTGGCACCAAAACGAATTGATTTGGCTATATCACCGTGGGTTCTTAACCCTCCATCTGCAATAATAGGTTTTCTAGCTGCCTTATTACAAAGATTTAACGCAGAAAGTTGCCAACCTCCTGTACCAAATCCAGTTTTAATTTTAGTAATACATACTCTTCCTGGACCAATACCTACTTTTGTAGCATCTGCACCGGCATTCTCAAGTTCTCTTACTCCTTCAGGCGTCCCAACATTACCAGCTATCACAAAACTATTTGGTAAATGTTTTTTTATATGCTTAATCATATTTATAACTGAATTTGAGTGACCATGAGCAATATCAATTGTTATATATTCTGGTATGAGCGATGAAGAAGCTAATTTTTCAATAAAATTAAATTCGTTTTCTTTAACTCCAACAGAAATAGAAGCAAATAACCCTGCATGATGCATTTTTTTTATAAATGGAATTCTATTTTCTTCATTAAATCTATGCATGATATAAAAATAATCGTTTTCTGCAAACCATTGTGCAAGTTCTTCATTCATGACTGTTTGCATATTTGCTGGAACAACTGGCAATTTAAAAGTACGAGGCCCAAATTTAACCGAAGTATTACACTCAGATCTGCTTTCAACAATACATTTATTGGGAATTAATTGTATATCTTCATAATCAAAAATTTTCATCTTTTTTAACCCCTTACAATAGAATTAATCTTCAAAATGTTTAATGAAAATACGAATAATACCTTTAATTTTGTAAAAATCATTCATATTATTCATCCTTTTTAAATGTACATTGTTTTTCTTCTATTGTAAATGGACCTAAGTAGTAAATTTTTACCAACTAGATTTTTTTACACCTGGAATTTGACCTTTATGCGCATGTTCTCTAAATGCAATTCTAGACATTTCAAATTTACGTAACACACCTCTAGGTCTACCAGTTACTTTACATCTTCTAGTTAATCTAGTTGGAGATGAATCTCTTGGCAACTTTCTTAATGCTTCATAGTCCCCTTTTGCTTTTAATTCTTTACGTAACTCGTAATATTTATTTACTAATTCTTGTCTTTTTTGTTCTTTTGCTATTTTAGATTTCTTCGCCATATATTATAACCTCTTTCTACAAATCGTAATAATTACGTTTTATAGAATAACATATATTTCAAAATATACAAGTGAAAATTCTTCTAAGTACAAACTATAAAAAAAACTCCCCTATGAGTTAAGGAGAGTTTTCGTTTCAAATTGTCGTATTTGAAAGATAAGTAATTATTTTGTTTCACGATGTAACGTATATTTATTTAATCTTGGACAATATTTTTTCATTTCAATGCGTTCAGGATTATTACGTTTATTTTTAGTAGTAATATAGTTACGATCGCCACACTCTGTGCAAGCTAATGTAATATTTACGCGCACGTTAAACACCCTTTCTAATGTTGTTAGGAATTCTTACGATTTAAGATTGTATCATATAATTCAGTGGTAAGCAATCTAAGAATTTTAGATTATTTAAAGTTTTCATATGTTTCGTCTTGATTTGTCTCTAAATCTATTTGATTGATATCAATACCTAAAGCTTTTGCTACACCTTTCCCATATTCTGGATCAGCTTTATAGCAATGGCGAATGTGGCGAACTTTGACATCTTTAGAAACCCCATCCATTGCATTAGCTGTATTTGTGAAGATACGCTCTTTTGCATCTTCAGACTGTAATCTGAATAATTTACCTGGCTGTTCAAAGTAATTGTCATCATCCTGGCGATAATTATATTCATAACCATCACCATCTGTCGGGAATGGTGGCTTCTTGTGTTCAGGCTGTGACTCATATATACCTTGATTATTAGGATAATAATGTGGGCCTCCACCTTGGTTATTATCTAAGAAACGCATTTGTCCATCACGACTAAATGGACATAAGTTCTCAACTCCAACTCCCTTAGGTTGATTGACAGGAATCTGCCAATGATTAACTCCTAAACGATAACGTTGGGCATCTCCATATGAGAATAAACGTCCTTGTAGCATTTTATCTGGTGAATAATCTAACCCAGGAACAATATTTGTAGGCGTAAACGCTGCCTGCTCTACATCAAGAAAATAATTCTCAGGATTACGATTCAATTCAAATTCTCCCACTTCAATCAGTGGATAGTCTTTTTTATACCATACCTTTGTTAAATCAAAAGGATTGTCTGGATGATTTTTAGCTTGTTCCTCTGTCATAACTTGAATGTACATTTTCCATTTTGGATAATCTCCATTTTCGATAGCATTATATAAATCCCTCTGTGAAGAATCTCTATCCATACCTACAATTTTAGCTGCTTCCTCGTCAGTATAGTTTTCAATTCCTTGTTGTGTACGGAAATGATATTTTACCCATACACGTTCACCTTTATCATTATACATAGAATACGTATGAGAACCGAATCCATGCATATTTCGGAATCCTTTTGGCATACCTCTATCTGACATTAATATTGTCACTTGATGCAATGCTTCCGGTAGACCTGTCCAAAAGTCCCAGTTATTTTGTGCACTTCTCATATTTGTACGTGGATCTCGTTTTACAGCACGATTCAAACTAATAAATAGTTTAGGATCTCTAAAGAAGAAAACTGGCGTATTGTTACCTACTAAATCCCAGTTTCCATCTTCAGTGTAGAATTTCAAGGCAAACCCACGTATATCACGTTCTAAATCTGCTGCTCCACGTTCTCCTGAAACAGTAGAAAAACGTGCAAACATCTCTGTTTGTTTTCCGACTTCTGAGAATATTTTCGCATTTGTATATTGTGTGATGTCATTTGTAACTGTGAACGTACCAAATGCACCTGAACCTTTCGCATGCATACGACGTTCAGGAATCACTTCTCTATCGAAGTGAGAAATTTGTTCTAAATAATAAACGTCTTGCATTAATAATGGTCCACGTTGTCCTGCTGTCATACTATTTTCTCTATCCGAAACTGGCGCACCAAAAAGTCCAGTTAATTTTCCATCCTGTTTTGACATAGCAAGCTCCCCCTCACTTTTATATTTAATATTGATTACTATGTAGTATCTATTTTAATTAAACCCTTTTCCGATAGCAAATAAACTTATTTTAAAGTTATTGATAGAAAAATATAAGAAATATCAGAAAAATTTAACAATTACGCTTTAAAGTACTAAAAAGTTATTGAATAGTATCTTTAAAAAGATTAAAATGAGGGATATATTTTAAGATAGATGGGAGACGGCATATGGAAGATAATAATATGAAACGTGGTCTCAATTCGAGACATATATCCATGATAGCAATAGGTGGCGCTATAGGTACTGGACTTTTTGTGGCAACTGGAAGTGTCATTTCTCAAGCTGGCCCAGGAGGAGCTATATTAGCTTATATACTAATTGGTATTATGCTTTATTTTTTAATGTCATCAATAGGAGAATTAGCAACTTTCTATCCGGTTTCTGGTTCTTTTAGTTCATACTCTACCAGATTTGTTGATTCGTCACTTGGTTTTACAATGGGTTGGTTGTATTGGGGTATGTGGTCACTTGTAACAAGTGTAGATATCATTGTTGCTTCCAATGTATTACAATATTGGGATGTATTTAAAGTTTTAAATCCACTTACATGGAGCTTAATTTTCTTAACTCTGTTGTTTTTAATTAATATTTTTTCTGTTAAAGCTTTTGGAGAAACTGAGTTTTGGTTATCACTGATCAAAGTCATTACTATAATTGTATTTATTATTTTTGGAATTATGATGATTTTCGGTATTCTTGGTGGTCATACATATGGCTTTGAGAATTATACTAAAGGTCAAGCACCTTTTGTCGGTGGAATATCAGGCATATTAAGCGTTCTTTTAGTTGCAGGTTTTTCAGTTGGTGGTACTGAAGTAGTCGCAGTAACAGCTGGTGAATCAAATAATCCCGAAAAATCAATGCCTAAAGCTATAAAACAGGTATTTTGGAGAATATTACTCTTTTACGTATTGTCTATAGCTGTGATAGCTGCCATCATTCCATATACGGATCCACTTTTACTTAATGAAAATGAGTCTGTATCACAAAGTCCGTTTACAATTGTTTTCGATAGAATAGGGATCGCTTTTGCTGCATCAGTCATCAACGCTGTTATCTTAACATCATTATTATCAGCAGCTAACTCTGGTATTTATACAACAAGTAGAATGCTATTTTCTTTAAGTGCTGATAAACAAGCACCTAAATTCTTTGGAAAACTCAATGATAAAACTAAATTACCTATGCGTGCATTAATTACAACATATATTATTATTGTATTAGTCATTGTTTATGCTAATTTTAATGCTAATGCTGTATTTAACTTATTAAATATCATAGGATCTATGGTTATTGTAGTTTGGGGATCTAGTATTTGGTCACAAATTAGATTAAGACAAGCAATTAAAAAACAGGGTAAAAATCCAGATAAACTGTTGCCATATAAAGCACCTTTTTACCCAGTCGGACCTATTATTGTCCTTTTCACATTATTATTCTTATTATTAGGTAGTTCCTTTGGTAGTATCGCATCTGGTGATATTTTAGGTGTCATTCGAAACTTTACACCATTATTTATTCTAGCTATCATCTATATTGCTCATAAATTAATCAAACGGACACATTTTGTCAAACTGGAAGAAATAGATTTAACTCCGCATAATTACAAGAATTAATTATTAAGAAGGCCTGTGACGTGTATTTTTGTCACAGGCCTTTTTAATATTAGTAATTGATAGTTGAACTCAAAATGCATACATCAATTTCAATATCAGTAATCTCAATGCTAAAGAGTATTTCATACTTAATTTCTACTGAAAATATATGTCGAGACTATAGACTATAGTGGAGCTTCGAATTCGATAGGAAATTTGTTCACCCTCTTTTGAATGATTTAACACCATATATAAATTTTCGTTATTTTATGATTAAAACTTATAATGTATAATAAAGATAATAAAATGGTATAGAGGTGGATAACATGGTTGGACAAACAAATTTATTCGATGATGTTATAAAGAAAGAGGAACGCTTTGTTATAGTTGTTCAAGCACTTGAAGAAAAAAATGGTAAGCTCTTAAAACGGACTTTGAGAGAATATCCAAGCTTAGAGCACACGCAAATGAATGACCTTTTCTCTCATCTTAAAGAAGTATTTCTTGAAGAACCTTTTGGGGTCAATCAATCAGCATATAGCATTACTGTTTATACAAACCTAGATTATGCCGCAGATCAAGTATATGCACATGTTAAACGCTATAAAGGAAAACATGACTGGACACATACTGCGAAATAGCAAATCAATTGAAAGTCTCGATTTTCAATTGATTTGAAAGAAAAAGTAAATAAAGATTTAAATATATTCAATAAAGAAATTGTAGGCATGGATGAAGGTTAATTATGTAACTTATATTATGAATAAAGAAGCCCGTAAATAAATTTTGAAAATTCATTTACGGGCTATTATTCTAGATTATGTTTCAGACTTATATATTATATTAAAAAGAAAATTTTTTAATTATATTTATATCGACAGTTTTTTATGACTTACTACTTATATTTAGAGAAGTCAGATTCAATTAACCTTAAAATTATTAATTTACATATTAATTCATTGTAATAATACTTTAAACCAAAAGTTCTTTTAAAGCATAAGGAATACCGTTAGAATTATTATCTAAAGTTACCTCGTCAGCAATTTTCTTGAGTTCATCACTAGCATTTCCCATTGCTACAGAATATCCAGCAACTTCAAACATTGACTTATCATTCAAACTGTCCCCGAATACTATAACTTCTTCTAGAGAAATTTGTAATCTTTTACAAAGTGCTTTTATTGCGTTCCCCTTCGAAACATTCTTTGCCATAAACTCTAGGAAAAAAGGCTTACTCGTTGTCACATCAATATCATTATTGAAGTAACCATCCAATTCAATACGTGCTTCGGTAATATGACCTACATAATCCACACCCATAACTTTGGGTACACTATGATTAATATATTCCTTCAAATCAGCAACACGATTCATTGGTAATCCGGTAAGTTGTGATTCTATGTTCATATATTCATGACTACTATCGTGAATGATATATCCATTATCATAAGTAAGTACTAAAAAGTTCTTATCTCTACAATAATCTACAATATTATCGAAATCTTCCTTTGAAACAGGCTGATCGACCTCTACATTTTCATTAGCCATATTTATAGTTTTACCTCCATTATAACTAATAATGAAGCTGTTATATTTATTTAACTCTAATTCTCTCGCAGTAGGTAACATACCTTCTGTTGGTCTACCTGAGGCCAATACCACATAATAACCACGCTTTTGAATATCTAATAAGTAAGATTTTGTCTCAATGGATAATTTATTATCACTATTCATTAAAGTATCATCCATATCTAAAACTACCATTTTATACTGAGTCATATAGTATAGAACTCCTTTCAAGAGTTATTAAAAGTTTATTCTTAACTATATTTTACAATAATTTAGGACTTTAGGTACACCACTTCATCTTTAACACCTATTTCATTAATTGTTACTAGTTCTGAAGCACAATTATTAATTTTCTCACGTAGTGTTCTAACTAATTTACCACTTTTTTCTTTTGGACAAAGAGTGAGTATCGTAGGTCCAGCTCCACTTATAACAGTTGCATATGCATCATGTTGACGTGATAGTTTACGTACTTGATTGAATTCTGGAATAAGGTGTTGCCTATATGGTTCATGAAAACCATCTTGTTCCATCATCTTTCCAGCAAGTTTATATTTATGCTGAATGAGAGCACAAATCATAGTGTTACTAATGGCACTATTTTGCACAGCACCTTTATGTGAAAATGTATCGGGTAAGACCCTTCTAGAGTCTTCTGTACGAAGCTCATATGGAGGTATAGTTAAAATTATATCTACGTGCGGAACTTCTATTCTAGCAACATCTGTTATTTTAGTTATTGGATTATAAAAACCTGCAATCAAACCTCCATATATTGTAGGTGCTACATTATCAGGGTGTCCCTCAATTTCAGTCGCTAGTTGTAACAATTCGTATTTAGATAATTGAATATTACCAAAGTAATTAGCAATAAAAAGAGCACCGACTAATGCAGAAGCAGATGAACCTAGTCCTCTAGCTAATGGAATATCACTTCTCATTTCAATTTGCAAGCTTGGAAGTGTAACATTGTATTTACGCGCAACATTTAGAGCAGTTTGATAAATATAATTATTCTCATCTTTAGGTAAACCTTCTAGTTCTGAACTATAATATAGAAATTCCCAATTAGCTCTTTCAATCTTACGTATAGACATATGCAAATATTTATCCAATGCCATACCAATTGAGTCAAAACCTACACCTAGATTCGCGGTTGATGCAGGGATTTTAAGTTTTAAAACTTCCTCCATACTAGATTGCCCCTTTGATGTATCTAATTATACTTTCTTTATTATTAGGTAAAGGTTGAATAGGATTATCTAAGAGAGAAATAGCTGTGTCAGGATCTTTAAGTCCATTCCCAGTTAATATTGCAACTATCTTTTTACCTTTAGGTAACTTACCAGAGCGATGAAGTTTGATTAGACCTGCAATTGAAGCATTACTCGCTGGTTCACTAAAAACACCTTCATTTGTTGTCATTAACTGATAAGCTTCTAAAATTTCTTCATCTATCACACTATCAATTAAACCATTTGATTCATCTAGTGCATTAACAGCTTTTTGCCAACTAGCAGGATTCCCTATTCGGATAGCTGTAGCTATTGTTTCTGGATTTTTGATTATTTTATTTTGAACAATTGGAGATGCTCCTTCTGCTTGGAAGCCAAACATTTGTGGTAATTGTGTATTCTTTTTATTATGATATTCAACAAATCCTTGCCAATAAGCAGTTATATTACCTGCATTTCCCACTGGTATTGCTAAAATGTCAGGGGCTTGACCATCTAACTGTTCAACAATTTCAAAGGCACCCGTCTTTTGTCCTTCAATCCTAAATGGATTAACAGAATTAACTAATTCAATTTCATCATTTTCTTCAGCAATCTCTTTTACAATTTCTAGTGCTTCATCGAAGTTTCCTTCTATAGAAACAATTTCTGCACCATACATAACTGCTTGTGATAATTTACCTAATGCTATTTTACCTTCAGGAATTACGACAATTGCTTTTAAACCAGCTCTTGCAGCATAAGCAGCTGCTGATGCTGAAGTATTACCAGTTGAAGCACAAATAACAACTTTTTTCCCTTGTTCTTTTGCCTTTGTTACAGCCATAACCATACCACGATCTTTAAATGAGCCAGTCGGATTTGCTCCTTCATATTTAACATATAATTCAATATCTAATTTTTGAGAAAGATTTTCACAATAAATAAGTGGTGTATGTCCTTCATTGAGTGTTAGTGCTGGTGTAGATTGATTGACTGGTAAATATTCTTTAAATTCTTTAACTAATCCTTGCCATCTTTTCATAATTATTAAACTCCCTCTACAGGATAAACTTTCTTGATATTAAATCCTGATTGATTTAGAACTTTTTCTGGAGATGTTTCTATTCCAGTAACGATAATTGCATAAGTATCTTGATCCCTCTCAACAAGTTGCAACGATTTATGGAATGGTAATTTCTTTTTAATGTCATATTCAACTTTCTCCAAAGATTTATTATTGTTACTAATTACTATATAGTAATTAGATTTCTCTTGAATAACCACTGGTTCTGCACCATCCATCATTTCTTTAGTTTCCTCTGTCTTTAATTCAAAATGAGGTGGTAAAGTGTGTAAGTTTGATTCAAAGAAAAGTGCCACATTTAATAAATCACTTACAACTGCACTTCCTGTTGCTAAACTACCTGCACCTTTACCATAAAACATTGTATCGCCAACAGCATCACCTATAACATATATTGCATTGTATTCGTTCTCTACAGCTGCAAGTTGGTGATTCTTATGTATCAGTGTCGGTTCCACAGAAGCATTCACATATCCATTTTCATATGTACCTTTACCTATTGATTTAATTTTATAATTTAATGCGCTTGCTGCATTGATGTCTGCTAATGTAATGTCACTAATTCCTACCGATTTAACATCATTCAGTTTAATGACTTGGTTAAAAGATAAATAAGATGTAATAACTACCTTTCTTGCAGCATCTACACCTTCTACATCATCTGTTGGATCAGCTTCAGCAAATCCTAATCTTTGTGCTTCTTCTAACGCATCTTTAAAAGTTGTTTGTTCATGAGTCATTTTTGAGAGAATAAAGTTAGAAGTTCCGTTAAATATTCCCATAAATTTAGAAATATTATTTGCATTCAGTCCGTTATTAATAGCATTGACAATAGGGATACCACCTGCCACACTTGCTTCAAATTTAAGAGCGACGCCATTTTCTTCAGCTAAGTCTTCTAATAATTTTAAATGGATAGCTAGTAAATCCTTATTTGCTGTAATCACATGTTTTTTATTTTTAAGGGCTGTTCTTAACCAATCAACAGTAGGTTCAATACCACCCATAACTTCAACGACTATATCAATAGAATTGTCATTTAAGATGTCATTAATATCTTCTGTAAGATGATATTGACTAATATTTAACGGACGTTTCTTAGATTTATCTCGGACTAGAATATGTTTAATGACAATATCCTTATTGATGGTGTCTTTAATCTGTTGTCTATTCTCTTCAATAATCTTTACAACACCTGATCCGACTGTTCCCAAACCAAGTAATGCGATATTTAACTCTTTCATGTAAATTACCTCCGTTTGTGCTTTTGAGAAAAACAATTGTACTGTTGAAAAATACTAGATAATGGTTTAGTATAAAATCATTCTAAATTTTTGTAAAGTTCTTAATATTGAAAATATAAATCTATATTACCATGCTTAATCAGAAAACTAAATAAAATTTTCTGATTTTTTAGAAAGGTAGGAAAATTATGAAAGTTGCTAAGTTTGGTGGAAGTTCTGTATCAACTGCAGAACAAATTAAAAAGGTATTAACTATAGTGAATGAAGACCCTGAACGTAAAATCATTATCGTTTCAGCTCCAGGCAAAAGGCATAATGACGACATTAAAACTACTGATTTATTAATTCGTCTCTATGAAAAAGTACTTAATAAATTAAATTATGAAAGTAAAAAACAAGAAATTATCCAAAGATATGCTGATATAGTAGAAGAATTAGGTATAGGAAATGACATTTTAATAACAATTAATGACACTTTAGAGGAATACATTAAACATCTTTCTGACAAACCTAACCGTTTATATGATGCTTTATTATCTTGTGGCGAAAATTTTAATGCTCAATTAATAGCCCAGTATAATAATAGTCAAGGTATTCCTACTCGTTATATTTCTCCTAAAGAAGCTGGATTAACTGTAACTGATTTACCACAGCAAGCTCAAATTTTAGATTCCGCATATAATGAAATATACAAATTGCGTGATTATGATGAAAAGCTAATTATTCCTGGTTTTTTCGGAGTTTCAAAGCAAAATTATATCGTTACGTTTCCACGCGGTGGTTCTGACATAACTGGTGCTATCATAGCACGTGGCGTCCGAGCCTCACTTTATGAGAACTTCACTGATGTATCAGGAATATATAAAGCTAATCCGAATATCATAAATAATCCTGAACTCATAGAGGAAATAACTTATAGAGAAATGCGAGAGCTATCTTATGCAGGATTTGGAGTTTTTCACGATGAAGCTCTACAACCTTTATACAAAGATCGAATTCCCGTAGTTATCAAAAATACTAATCGTCCAAATGATAAAGGGACCTACATTTTACATGACCGTGAAATCGATTCTAAAAATGTCATTAGTGGAATTAGTTGTGATAAAGGCTTTACTGTGATTAATATTAAAAAATATTTAATGAATAGATTAGTTGGATTTACACGAAAGATTCTTGGCGTTTTAGAAGAATTTAATATATCATTTGACCACATGCCTTCTGGTATTGATAACATAAGTATTATCATGCGTACAAATCAAATTCAAGGTAAAGAAAGTCAAGTTCTTAATGCCATACGCAAACGTTGTGAAGTTGATGAATTAAGTATCGACCATGATTTAGCAGTACTAATGATTGTTGGTGAAGGTATGAATCAAGTTGTTGGTACAGCTAGTAAAATTACTCACGCCCTTTCAGAATCAAACATTAATTTAATAATGATTAACCAAGGTGCTTCTGAAATTTCAATGATGTTTGGAATTCATGAAGCAGATGCTGAAAAAGCAGTATTATCTACGTACGAATTTTGTTACAACGGTGTTTGTTTAAAAAATTTGTGTAAATAAAATAAAAAAGATTTCTACATCACTTTCAATACATAAAGTAAATTTATTAACTCTGTATCAATGATGTAGAAATCTTTTTAAGATATCTTTTTAGTGGAACTATTTACTATAGCTTTTTTAATACGCTGTTCACCTACTACCAATTTTAAAATATAGAATTGATAATAACTAAGAGAATCAATAACAGCTTTATAATTACTAAACTGATGATATTTTTGTTCACTCATTAAATCATACATAAGAACTATTTCTGGCTTAATATAATCTACGTTCCAACTTAAAGAATGAAAATATATATTATTTTTTGGTAAACGTATATGATGATCTAACCTAAATAGCCATTCATCATTTACAACATCATAAACAAATATTGTCATGACTTCTGTATCGTTTTTAAAGACTTTAACATGTTCAACATCTGATAAAGATAAAGATTCTCTTAATCTTTCATATAACTGATTATCATAATAGTGAATCGTAAATTCTTCAGGAATCACCCTGATAATTTCCAATAACTTTTTGCGCTCAACACAAATATCTATTTTCGATGGTAATATAAAATCATCATTCAGAAATAGATGCATCGCTACCTCGCCGTGAAATTTGAATAAATGAGATGATGTTTTCCTTAAAATTTCGACTATTTTATTCACTGGTTTTTCTTCTTTAACAAACATGTTACCACCCCTATAGCAAGCGCTTTCACAATCAAATTATACATTTTCTTTTTTCACTTATCAAACAAATAAATGTGAACATTTAGTAAAATTTATTTTATTTTCAATAAAATTATTTTCATAAAAAGTTACTATATCACTATTCGCTACGCATATGATAGGGCTCTCATAAAAATTCACGAAAGTTTAATTGATATGTAAATATTTCGTCACTACTATTTGATAAAACACATTTCCCCTTTCATTTTCATTGAACTCAAAATTTAAGAAGTTTATAATTTATCTTGCAAATAGAATTTAATATTAAAAGATTTGGGTGAGTAGTAATGTCTTTAACGATTATCTTATCTATAATAATTATTATTTTGATTATGGCTATGGTTCTTAATCAAAAATTTATGAAAGATAGGGTTGAAACAGAAGAATATGCTAGAAATCAATTAATCTCTAAAAATTCAATTTTAAGTGAAGAAAATTTATCATTGAAAAACCAAATGTTAAGTACAAACAATGACGTCGGTCAACACGCTTTTAAAAACGCCAAGCGTGAATTAAGAAAAATATTAAATAGATTTAAAGAAGAGGGTCGTTTACGATCATATACAATTGTTCCTACGAGTAATTTGGCTGTTAAACATCCCCTTTTCGAATATGCACGTTCATTCGATTTTATTATCATTACTGATGTTGGTTTGATAAATGTGGATGTTAAAAATTGGAACCAAAAAACGTTTTATCATTTTGATGTGCCAGATCAACATCTTGAAGAAGGACAACCACAATATAATACCGAAAAAGTTGTCGGTCATTATATTAGCAATCGATATCATAGTCAGTTTAAAACAACACGTTCTGGTGTCTATACTTTTATTGAGATTTTACAGGATAATCGTGTAATATATGAATTTTATGACCACGATCCATACGATAAAGCCGCAAACAATGCAAAAGCATTAAAAGATAAAATTGAAAATGATTATAATTTTAAAATTCAAAGTATTGGCGTCATATATTTTAGTGATGGTAGCGTTAATATTATTGAAGGATCCGACGAGAGTGATAAATACGTCGACACCGTATCTACACCGATATCACTTGAAAAAGTAATTGAGGAAGCTATCGATTTATCTAAGCACCCCCTTACTGATAAACAAATCGAAGAAATTTCTGAAAACTTTAAACAACATATGAATAATTAAAATTCAAAAAGAGTTTGGGGCATGAAGTTATTTGACTAATAAAAAGACAATTTCTATTTATAAAATGTAGAAATTGTCTTTTTATTATAATTATTTAAATTGTTGAGCAACTACTTTTTTTATATTCATTAGCATTAATACAAATGCAATTTCTCTTTTGACTTTAATTATGTTTCGAATCGACATTCTGATGAAACTTAAAATAACTTTCGTAAATCCATCAACAAGTTCCACATCAAATTTCTTTAACTGCAAACGTTTCTTCTAAAATAAGAAATCTTATCCCAATTTGAATTTTAAAATATCTTAAATTGTAATTTTACATTCCAACTTATTAAATTATCTATTATCAACAATGTTGTCATATATATTTTTAATTTTAACGTTTTAATACGATTCAGTAGTCATAGCACACATTTATATGACAACACTTATAGCAATTATTTCATGAATAAATAAACTTAATTATAAACTGTATCAGTTTACATTAGAAATCTTTTTAAAACATAATGTTTTTCACTAGACTAAGAAGTAGATATCCTAATTTCTACTTTATTGAAACACTAGTCAGAAACGTAGTTGAAATCTACTAAATATCACTCTTTTTTTATTCTAATCTCTTTAGCTAGAATAAGAAAACGCTGCTAAACAAAATGGTCCAACTGAGTTTCTACTTATTGATATAACAAATGAATTTTATATTTCCACTCAATATCAGACTCTAAATTATCGCTACTAGCTCCAAATATTTAATTTTCTCTTTTTTGCCTCTTCTTGAGCGTTTACGAAGGTATCCCTATATTTTCCGTTTGGAGAAAAATACTTTTCTCTGGCTAGACCTTTTTTCACCAGCGATTCGTTAAACATATCTCCATTTTTTAACCATACGTACGCCAAAGTACGACCATACCTATCAGTTTTTTCTTTATCATATTCTAAATAAACATTTTGATGCGTGAGATACTTCTTCGTATAATTAGATGCTTGTTTACCATATGGTTGAACTGGCGTATTAGGTTTAACAGTCTCTGGCGTATCTACACCAATTAATCTGACTTTAATTTCCTCTCCATTTTTTTGAGCAACAAATGTATCACCATCTACAACTCGTTTCACATATACTTTGTCTTTACCATTTAAATTGGAATTATCTGATTGATGTTGAGATTCTGAACCACTAAACGGTCCAGAATGGTTTACAAACTGGAAAATAATTACAAGTATTCCTATCATCGCTACTACTAAAAGCGATGACATTTTCTTAGATTTCAATAATGTCACCTTATTTCACTTAATATCCCGATTTATACTAAAGAAAATTTGATCCAACGTCAAATGATTTCATACTATTATATGTAATCGATTTTATATAATTACAATCTCGCTTTCCAAATTATAAGAGCATGATATAATACATGATGTTAGGAGTGAAAGAAATGGATACATCTAATGAAAATAAAATAACAATCATTGCCGTTATAGTAGCAATAATTGTTGGTGTCGTACTACAAATTGTCTTTAAACTACCCTTAATCGTGAGTTTAGTGGGGTCAGTATTTTTAGGTATGTTCGTTGGTTTTATCGTCTACCTAATTCAATCATTTCGTCGTAAAAAAAAGAATTAAAATTGGGTAATATCTTTAGTATATATGGTTTGAAATTAAACATCATTCACTCAGTATCTTTGTCTCAATACAAAGTTTTACTTATCAAAACTTTATCATATTGATAACTGTTAGATTAATTTAATTTTATAGAGTCTGCCTCAATTACGTATGGTGGACTCTTATTAATTAAATCCACCCCTTTTCATTTGCTTTTTTCCATGCCTCAAAACGATGATCTGAATTCATTTTGTCTATAATAGTACTCGTATAGTTACGCACAGTCCCGTTCGATAAATACAATTTGCTAGCAATCTCTTTGCTACTTAACCCATTGCCTATTTCTCTTAAAACAACTTGTTCTTTATGAGTTAATGGATTCGATTCAGTAAACAATGATGTCATGAGCGAAGGGCTATATTCCTTCTCACCCTTTGTCACTTTATAAATAGTTTTAATTAAATCATCAATTGAACGCTCTTTTAGTACATAAGCATCAACATCATTTGCTACGGCTTTTTCAAAATAACCTGGACGTTTAAATGTAGTCACTATGATTATTCTTGTATTGAGTTGTTTTTTTCTTACATAAGATAAGATTTCCAAGCCTGTTAAACCCGGAATTTCAATATCTAAAATGGCTACATTGGGTTCATTATTTTCAATAAATTCGAGTGCCTCTACACCATTTTCAAAATCTTTTATTACATTCATTTCTTCATGCATTTCTATCAGTTGTACCATAGCTTTTCTTAACATCAATTGATCCTCAGTTATAACAAGCGATATCATAATAAATCACCTCTAGGTATTTCAACAATAATAAGTGTTCCATTATTTGATTGTACAATTAATTTACCATTTAAATAATCTACACGTTCTTTAATACTTTTCAAATTTGAAGCATCTTCATTTTCTATTCCCACACCATTATCTTTAATTTTTAAAATGATTTGATGCTCATGTACCTTCAATTCACCTATTACTTCAGTCGCATGCGCATGTTTAATAACATTATTAATTGCTTCTCTAAAAATCATAGATAATATTGATTGTTTCGCTGGATTTAATGATTTAGCCGCACTTTTATTGTTAAATTTAAAATGTAGATTAGCATTTTGCAATAAGTGTTCCAATGATGAAATTTCATCTTCAAAAGATTGTATCTTCAAATCATCAATAATGAGTCTGACTTTATTTAAGGCTTCTGTTGAAAGTTGATTTATTGCCTGCATTTCATTTTTTGCTTCTTTAGGATTAGTATCTATGAGTTTAACAGCTAATTCAGACTTCAAAGTAAGACTAGCAAATACATGTCCTAATGTATCATGAAGATCTTGACTTATTCTATTACGCTCTTGTTGAGCTATTAGTACATTAATATACTTATTCTTTTCTTCAAGTTTAGCTTTCATAATTCGTTCGTCTCTATTTTTAAAATTACCTACAGCAACAATTAATATAACCAAATAAAATGCACTTAATGGAACCACAAATGTTGGATTAAATATATAAGTTAGTATTAAACAACTTATCATAGCTATTAAAAAGGTTATAAATTCTTTTGATACAACACGAACATTAAAAATAAAAGGTAAGGCGAAAGCACTATAGAAGAAAAACAAACTATTCATAGGATTGACACTATAGACAAAATAAAAGATTCCTAAATAATGAATAACCAGTAATGAATATAAAATACTATCACTAAGGTATTTATAAAATATAATCATCGTCACATAGCTGATTATAAAAATAGTACAAACAATTAAATAAGTTAAGAAATTACCACGTTTGTCAACAAATATAGCTAAAATCGGAAATATTAAATATATTAAAGTACTTAATTCCCCTATTCTCACTCCCCAACTTCTTGATTCCATTAGTGTACATCTCCTTTCTTATTCATGAATAAAGCAATACTCACAAAGATTATACAATAGACCACGAGATAGCCAAACGCTTCTATATTCACCCCTTTATTTTGCGCTAAATCTATAGCAAGTAGCTTTAAATTATATGTTGGCATGTGTTTAGAAATCGACTGAAGCCAATCAGGAAACGTGTATACTGGAAACCATAGACCTCCTAATATAGCTAGTGTAATATTAAGTAAATTGGCAAAACTACTTGCTTTTTGAATATCGTTGAGTTGAGCGATAATCAATCCTAAAGTCAAAAATAAACTAACCCCAATCCATAAAGTTAATGCAGAGAATATCCATTGAAAAACAGTCATGTGAACATCTTTGTAAAAATGAGCTACTGAAAAAATAATTGTAATTGCTATTAAAAACTGACACATTGTCTTACTAATTTTAACTAAATAATATTGAAATGATGATAATGGGGTCACCATTAACCGCTTATACCAACCTTGATTTCGCTCTTCAATCAAATCTAATGGAAATGACAATAGACAAAAGTTCATTAAACTAAATACTGTCATACTGTACATATACTCTTTATAAAACTTAAGTTTTGCTTCTTCTGGCATGTCTAATATAGAAGTAAATAATAAATAAAACACGACAGGTAGGAATATGGACATAACTAAATACAATTTCTTTCTAAATATAATCTTTAATTCTATTTTAAAATAAGTTGATATCACTGGTAATTCCCTCCTTTAGACAAATCATTAGAAAACATGACTTCTAATAAAGATTTTTTAAGAATTTCAATCTTATTGAAATTGACATGATATTGTTTCAATAATTGTAAAACATCACTCACATCAGTTGTTTTTATTTCATATCTATTTTTTATTAATTCAATTTCGTATTTATGTTTCAGTTGATTGATAAGTTCTTGATATTTGCAAGGAATTCGAATTACAGAATAACTTTGATTCCTTTTTATATTTTCAGGTGAATCATCTAATTGTATTTTACCTTTATCTAACATCATTACTTGATCTGCCATTCTTTCAACTTCTTCAATGTAATGAGAGGTATATAGTATCGTAGTGTTATTCATTTTTAATTTATCTATAACATTCCAAAAATGTTGACGCATTTCTACATCCATAGCTGACGTAGGCTCATCTAAAATTAACAGTTCAGGTTTACCTACCAATGCTAAAGCAAAATCTAAAATCCTCTGCTGTCCACCTGATAAATTACATGCAAACTGATTCATTTGTCGGTCACTAAATTGTGTGATTTCTTTAAACTGATGAAAAGAAATAAACGTTTGATAAAAGGATTGATATAAATGTAATAATTCGCAAACCTTTATGTATTTAGGAAACTCTGTTTTTTGAAAAAGAATACCCATCTTATGTCTATTTAACAAATTTGATTTATCAGCGATTTGACCACTATCATAGTGATTATTTCCAACGATAATATCAATTAACGTTGACTTACCTGCTCCATTTTTACCTATTAATGCCGTACAACAATTATTTTTTATATCAATACTTATATCTTCTAAAACTTTATGTTCCTTGAAAGATTTAGATATATGTCGTAGTTCAATCATTATCGTCACACCTCTTGATTTATGTTACTTATAATTTAGCAAGTTTAAGTTAGTGATATAAGTACCGAATGTCATTAATTAACTATGACATTTGTCATATCATACATATAAGTTTACATAATATATTTACCGTTAAAAAAATACCCTCGTTCATTTTAACGAGGGTATTTTGAAATTTTATAAAATTGGAGATATTAATTTTGCTAGTCCTTCTTTAAATTTAATTGATAATGGACGCTTGTCGTATACTTCTTTTGTAAGTAATTTAGATTGCTCAATATCTTTTTCAAATGCTTGACGTAACTGTTTAGCTATATCTTCATCATATATAAATGCATTCACTTCGAAATTCAGTTCAAAGCTTCTAAAGTCCATGTTTGCACTACCAATTGAAGAAATTTCATCATCAATCATTAATATTTTAGAATGAATAAATCCATTTTGATAAGTGTAAATATTAACTCCGCTATCCAATAAATCAGCTGCATTTGAAAATGTAGCCCAATAAACGAATGGATGATCAGGTTTACACGGTATCATAAGGTTTACTTCAACGCCGCTATTAGCAGCCATTTTTAATGCATTAATGTATGATTGGTCTGGAATAAAGTAAGGGCTTTGTAGATAGATAGACTTTTTAGCGCTCATTATCATTTTTGTATAACCATATTCTATTTGATGTAAATCAAATGCAGGTCCACTAGAAGCGATTTGAATAGCCGCGTTTCCTTTGTCCCCATTTTTTTTAGGGAAATATTTTTGATCAAATTTAAATTGTGGACGATGCGACTGTGAATTCCAGTCTAAAATAAATCTTAATTGTAGTGCATCGATGCATTCACCTTGAACACGTGTATGTGTATCTCTCCAGTAACCTAACTTACCTAATCCTAAATAATCATCGCCGACATTAAAACCGCCAACGTAACCAATTTGTCCATCTATAATGATAATCTTTCTATGATTTCGATTATTCATTCTGAAATTGATTAAAGGTACTTTCGAAGGGAAAAATGCTTCAACTTCTCCACCTAATGCTCTGAAATGTTTAAATTTTGATAATCTAACCTTTTTAGAACCAACATCGTCATACAAAAGTTTAACTTCTAAACCTTCTTTAAGTTTAGTTTCAAGTGCATCTAAGATTCTTTTACCTAATCCATCAAGTTCAAAGGTATAGTACTCTAGATGTATATAGTCTTGAGCATTGTAAATATCCTCAAGTACTTTTTCATAAAGCTTATGACCATCTGTAAATAAATCGATTTTATTATTTTCTGTTAAAAAGGCATCTTGTTTCATTAACAACATACGTATTAAATCACGGTGTTTAATGACTTGATCATTGATATAACCATAATTATGTTTATCAAAACTGTCGATTTGGTCTTGAACTAAATCTTCAAATGCATGTAATTCATCACCGTTATTTTTTTCCATCTTTTTCTTGGAAACCGTTCGTCCTAAAAATAGATACAAAATAAATCCAATGACAGGAAGAACGAATAATACGAATAACCACGCCCAAGTTGAACTGGCAGTACGTCGATCACGTTCAAGGAAAATGATGACAAATGCCAATACTACGTTAGTTATAAACCCAACTACTAACAATATAGTTAAAATAGTACCCAAAAATCCAAAATTCATTACTAAATACTCCTATTCAGTCTTTCACCAAGAAAATTTAGCCGCCGATTTACTGAACTATGCTTCCGTTACCAATGTTAAAATAGCATTAAAGTCCTCGTCATTATGCGGAAATGCACGTTCTTCGATTTGTTTAATAGTAATGTTTAATAATTTGTAACCATTACCCTCTTGAGACTTTAAAAACGAATTAACACTTTTCTCTAAGCTCTCCAGTGTTTCCTCAGTTAAAGTTTTAAATTTTATTTGTTGCATAAATCCCATACCCCTTTCATTATATTGATTAAATCATAGAACTTTTCATACAAAATTTCAATTAATTTAGAGAAATTATCTTTTATAAATCAAACGTTCATTATCTTGAACAGAATATATTTTAATTTAAATGGTATTGATGTATAATAAATTACATTCGATTGAATATTCAGAAATTTTATTAGTCTAGATTCACATCAATGTCTTTATTGCTCCTCTTTTAATTGATTGAAATCTTTTCTAATTGAGAGCAAATCAACACTTTTCATCGAATAAATTAATAAATATCGATTTAACATTGGAGGGAACGCTTGTGATTTCATTTGAAAATGATTATTTAGAAGGTGCACATGAAAAAGTTTTAAATCGATTAGTAGAGACAAATCGAATACAAGCTGCTGGATATGGCTTCGATGACTTTTCGGCACAAGCTGCAGATAAAATTAGACAACGTATTGACTGTCCAGATGCTACCATTCGTTTTTTAGTAGGTGGTACGCAAACCAATCAAGTAGTTATTAACTCAATGCTTGATAGTTATGAAGGTGTTATATCCGCTGATACAGGACATGTGGCAGTCCATGAAGGTGGTGCGATAGAATTCAGTGGACATAAAGTTCTAACCATACCCTCCCAAGAAGGTAAGATTACTGCTCAAGACGTTGAGAATTATATAGAAACTTTTGAAAGTGATTTTAAAAAAGAACACATGGTGTATCCAGGGATGGTTTATATTTCACATCCAACCGAATATGGAACTTTATACACGAAAGAAGAATTACAATCTTTATCTAGAGTTTGCCGTAGACATCAGATTCCACTATTTATGGATGGTGCACGTTTAGGCTATGGCCTTATGAGCAATCAAACTAATGTAACTATCGAAGATGTTGCAAAATACTGTGATGTGTTTTACATAGGAGGTACTAAGATTGGAGCACTTTGTGGTGAAGCAATTGTCTTCACTAAACAAAATGAACCTAAAAACTTCACTACAATTATAAAACATCATGGTGCTTTATTAGCAAAAGGCCGTCTAACTGGTGTTCAATTTTTAGAATTATTCACTGATGATTTATATTTTGATATAAGTCGACATGCTATTAAAATGGCTGAAAAGGTAAAAAAAGGATTTATAGATAAAGGATATCAAGTCTATTTTGATTCACCAACCAATCAACAATTTTTTATTTTAAGCAACGATAAAATTGAAGAACTAAAACAAAAGGTAAAATTCGCAGTTTGGGAGAAATACGATAATCAACATCGTGTAGTTCGCTTCGCAACAAGTTGGGCCACAACTGAAGAAAATGTTAATCAACTACTTGAACTAATATAAAATACAAAATGAAGTTATAAAAACTGTATCACTACAGGCAGCTAAGAATGTAGTCAGGAGGACTATGCTATGCAACAAGAACGACAATCGTGGTACCAAAAATCTTGGTTTATTATTCTCACATTGCTATTTATTTTTCCATTAGGTCTCTTTCTAATGTGGAGGTATGCGCATTGGAAGAATTGGTTAAAATTGACTGTTTCATCAGTCTATATTATTAGTTTAGTTTTAACACTTTTATTTCAAGTTAGTCTATTAAATGAGAATAAAACAAATCAAATAGAACATGCATCAACTATGAAAGAAAAGTCTAATATAAATAATGTAAAAACAACTAAAAATAAAAATATGGAAAAATCAACGCAGACAGACAAACAAAACTCTGTGAACTTAAAGCAAAACACAAAAGATCAAAATAATAACGCAAATGATGAAGCAGCTTCTCCAACTAGCGAACAAAATGCAGCTATAGCACAAGCAAAGTCATATGCAAATACATTACCTATCTCTAAGAAAAGTTTATACAAACAATTAACTTCGGAATACGGAGAGAAATATCCGGCAGACATAGCACAGTATGCTGTTGACCATATCAGTGTAGATTATAAA
This sequence comes from Staphylococcus sp. GW823-FHT05F06, assembly GCF_058795495.1. Taxonomy (NCBI): domain Bacteria; kingdom Bacillati; phylum Bacillota; class Bacilli; order Caryophanales; family Staphylococcaceae; genus Staphylococcus; species Staphylococcus sp. GW823-FHT05F06. The sequence goes on from NZ_JBXAHW010000001.1 coordinate 132,904, forward strand.
ATGAATGCACTGAGATTAGCAAAAAGTTACGTAAAAAATATAAACATTTCTAATCAAGCGTTATATGATCAACTCGTTTCAGAAAATGGAGAAGGATTTACTCCTGAAGAAGCACAATATGCAATGAATCATTTAGATAGGTAATCATTAAGAAAGAGTTTTAACATTAAAGGTTTGTTTTCTTAGTTGAAAGCAAACCTTTAATATATTCGTATAAATATAATCTTTATAGACTGTAAATTCAGTTATTATAAAATTTTATAGTTACAATTACTTTCAATCTTTTAAAATGTCATCGATATAGAGAAAATTCTCCACCTAGTAGGTTAAACTCAATTTTCTATTTAATTTTTATAAAGTAGAATGTTAAAAATTGAGAATTTAGTACATTTGTTTATAGACATTTTCTCCCTGAAACAAGATAATCTGATTCTTCATCTTTTGTCATTTTATTTGATTGAGTGCTTACTGGTGAGTCTTGTCTTAATGCTTTTTCAACATTTGATTTTACCATTTGATTAAGTAAGTTAGTAAATGATTCAACATTTTTCCTTGTTTTTTCAGCATCAGTATTTACTAATATATTAACAATTTGATCATCGAAGTTTTCTAAACCTGACTCATTAAGCATTGAACGAGTCTCATTCTTCATTTGAGATAAAGCTTTTTCTGCTTTTAGTTCTTCATTTTCTTTTAACAGCTTTTCCAACTCATATTGATTCTTTTGGTCTTTATTCATCTTGGCTAGTTTTTCAGCTTCTTGAATTGCATCTTTCATACGTTATTCAGATTTCTTTTTTTTCTAGCTAAACGATCCTTAATCATTTGAGATACTTCTTCTTGAGAGAATGTTTTCTCTTTTTGTTGCGTTTGTTCATAAGTTGTTTCTAAATTATCATTGTGTTTCGTTTCTTCAGTAATATTACTTTGATTGTTCTCCATGAGATATACCTCCGTTTATAGTCTGTCGACTGCGTATTCCATACTTGCTTTTATAACGTCATCAGCACGTTTTGGACATAAAAAATAACCTTCCGTAGAAGGTTAAAAAAGCTTATAAAAATAGCACCACTTTCTATTTATCTATGCAGAAAGGATGCTACTAAGATATTAATTTTATACTTTTTATTTCCGATTCATCAATTGAATATATTCCTAAATCTGTCTCTAAATCCAGGGAATAGTTTCCAGTATCACTTTCTAATGGGTTTTCATAATCAAACACAAAACCTTTAAACTTTTCATTATTTTTAAGTGTGACAATAACATTTTTACGATAAGCATCTTTAATTAACATTTTATTTCTCCTTACTTATAAAAGGTATTATATGAGAGTCTGTTTTTGAATAATGCACTTTACCAAATGTAGTCTCAATATATTTTCCATCTATAAATGCTTTTCCTATAATCCTCTCAAAATTTATTACTTTTTTATGGTTAAAACCGTTTTTATTTATTAAGATTTTACCAGAAGTTGAGTACTGTTGTACTAATCTATTTAATTCATTGATAGATAACGTAGTATAACTTGGTAATCTTTCATTATTTTTTAATGCAAAATTTTTATTTTTCAAATATAAACTATGATTTAAGGAATGTCTATTTTGTTTTTCAGGATTTATATCTAATTTTATTTTACCACTACGTATCACATCAGGAATTTCTTTTTTGCTTTTTCTTGTATTTTTTTCTTTTTATGATTCTTTATTCTCTGTCTGATACTTACCTTTACGCTCAGTAAAGAATCTATCTCGCCAATTGCCCACATGTGTTACTGTAGTACTTCTACACCAAGGGTGCATAGGTGGAGCATTAACTCCAGGCATCATATCTTTAACTTTAAATACTTTGCCATTTAAAGAGTGACATATTTTAGATGTTTTCTTGTCGATTTTGGCCACGTATTTATATTCGCCATCTTCACCTAAATCTTTAAGATAAGTTAACTTCTGTGATTCAGCCTGCACACATGCTGATTCAGTAACTAACAATCTACTTGCATTATATGTTGTGGTATTTGTTTGCTTTTTAAACTTAGCTACGTACTCATTAGGATGTCTCCCTCTAAGTAATACATTACTCGTTGTTTTTTCTACTTCTTTTTGAACTACAGCCATATCTTGACATAATCTTGTAGACCAGTTCACACCTTTAAAGTTACTGTTAACAACCGCTTTTACTTCAGTGTCATCAATTTTCACATGTTCACCAAGTATATGTGCTTGTCTTTCAACTTCTCTATCAACCAACTTATTTTCTATTTCATCATGAATGTCTAAAGCGGAGTCTTTGACTATCAAATCTAATTGCTGCTTTAATAGCTTTTCTCTAGATACTTTCATAGACAAATTATAAAGTTTAAGTGCTTTGTTTGCCTCATCACAAGATTTCTTCAGTACATTTCACTAAATTGAATCATTGATGGCTTGTTGATTTATTTAAGTTTTGTCGATAAAAAGTACATTAAGATTACATTTTAATGCATTCGACCAAATACTTTACTCATTATAAAATGATTAACAAAATATAGCTGTAAAAAAAGAAGCTAAGGCAAAATGCCTTAACTCCTTACCCCTATTAGGTTTCCCCTGAAATTGTTTAGCGCTTAGTATTGCTTAATATACTGTTCTCTTTCCCATTCGGATACTTGAGTTCTATAGTAATCCCATTCAATCGATTTTGAGTTAATAAATTGATTGTAAATATGATTACCTAATGCGTTTTTAATTGATTTATTTTCACGCATTGCTTTTAACGCAGTGTATAAAGTTGAAGGTAAGTCTTGGATACCAACCGCTTCTCGTTCTTCACGATTCATTTCGTAGATATTTTGGTTTACAGGTTCTGGAACCTCAAGTTTATTCTCAATTCCATCTAACCCTGCTTCTAAGATTGCTGCTAATGCCATGTACGGGTTAGCTGCAGGGTCAACTGAGCGTACTTCAATACGAGTTGATAGACCTCTAGATGTTGGAACACGTACTAAAGGTGAACGGTTTTTACCACTCCATGCAATATAACATGGTGCTTCGTAACCTGGTACAAGACGTTTATATGAGTTGACAATTGGATTACATACTGCAGTGAATCCTCTAGCGTTTTTAAGGACACCAGCTGTAAATTGATATGCAGTATCAGTCAATTGTAAATCACCTTCAGGATCAAAGAACGCATTCTCTTTTCCTTTAAATAGTGATACGTTGAAGTGCATACCACTACCGTTTACACCAAATAATGGTTTTGGCATAAATGTTGCATGTAAATTATGCTTACGTGCAATTGTTTTAACAACTAGTTTAAATGTTTGGATATTATCACATGCTGTAACGGCATCTGCATATTTAAAGTCAATTTCATGTTGACCTGGCGCTACTTCATGGTGGCTTGCTTCAATGTCAAAGCCCATATCTTCTAATTCTAAAACGATGTCACGGCGACAATTTTCACCTAAATCTGTAGGAGCTAAATCGAAATAACCACCATCATCGTTTAATTCTAATGTAGGTTCGCCTTTTTCGTCTAATTTAAATAAGAAAAATTCTGGTTCAGGCCCTAGATTAAAATCAGTAAAGCCCATATCTTCCATTCTTCTTAATACACGCTTCAAGTTAGCTCGTGGATCACCTTCAAATGGTGTACCATCTGTTTTAAATACATCACAGATTAGTCGTGCAACTTTTCCTTGTCCAGCAGTCCAAGGGAAGATAACCCAAGTATCTAAATCAGGATGTAAATACATATCTGATTCTTCGATACGAACGAAACCTTCAATAGATGAACCATCAAACATCATTTCATTATCTAATACTTTTTCTAATTGACTTACTGGAACTTCAACATTTTTAATAGTCCCTAAAATATCAGTGAATTGTAATCTTAAATATCTTACGTTTTCTTCTTCAGCAAATTTACGAATATCATCTTTTGTAAAACTACGTTTTGGCATGGTATAAATCCTCCAATTTCATTTAATAAATCGAGATAAATCGCCGCGATTTATTGGTAATGTTTCACTACGTGGTTTCTGCGTTGCGTCAACAATCATTCTCTTTCTTGTCTCTTGTTCATCAGTAGTTAAATGCCCTTGCTCATCGAATATAATTTGTTTAATACCTCTAATATTAAATCCCTTTTCGATAAGAGACTTTATTTCTAACAACCTCTCTAAATCGTTCATAGAAAATAATCTCTTATTTCCATCTGTTCTTTCAGGCATCACAAGTTCATGTGTTTCATAGTAACGAATTTGTCTTGGTGATAAATCTGTCAATTTACTAACCACACTCATAGAGAAAACGGCCATGTTTCGTCTGATTGAATCATTAGACATTACTTGAACCTCTCCTCTACTTTTGAACTTGTTATTAATTTAGCATAGTTTTACTTTAATTACAAAATTATGTAAGGTTTTCTGACATAAACCCTCTAAACCTTATTATATCAATGTTTAGTTATTAGTAATTAATTAAAATTAGAAATGAAAATGGCTTATGACACAAAATTTTTTATAATTTTCAGACATTTTATAATGTTTGAAATAAAAAGAGATTGCTTTTCAAAGTATAACTAAGCTTAAAAACTTTTATCTTAGGCGTAACAACTCTAAGAATAAGGCTAGAACATGGTCCATTCTCTCTATACCTATTACTTTTGGGGAGTCGAAAATCTTATCTAAAACAAACTCCTTATAACATCGTTATCATTTATATCATATTTCCTTGATGTTTTAATGAATTATACGAGAATGCTTTTATTCTATATTCTTATATTGAGCCCAACCTTTTATACTTTGATCTCAATCTCTTAAAAATTATAGTAAATTGTTTTCTTGCATATGTTGCACCGCACGTGTAACAGCTAATTTGACATGTTCATAAGTTAAACCACCTTGAACATATGCTTCATAAGGCGGACGTATAGGTCCGTCTGCGGATAATTCAATAGACGAGCCCTGAATAAATGTACCTGCAGCCATGATGACATCATCTTCGTATCCAGGCATATAGCTAGGTTCTGGACTAAAATGTGCGTTAATTGGTGAAGCGTGTTGTATACTTTGGCAAAATGAAATCATTTGCTCTTTGGTCTCAAATTGAACCGTTTGAATTAAGTCTGTACGATAAACATTATATTTAGGGGAGGTCTTCATGTTTATTTTTTCTAATAACAAACTAGTAAACAGTGCACCTTTTAAACTTTGGCTAACCACATGTGGCGCTAGAAAGAATCCTTGATACATTTCTTGTAAAGAATTAAGTGAGGCTCCTGCTTCCTTACCAATGCCTGGTGCTGTTAAACGATAACCACAGCGTTCAATTAAGTCTTGTCTACCAGCAATATATCCTCCAATTTTAGCTAAACCTCCACCTGGATTTTTAATTAATGATCCGGCGATTAAATCAGCACCTACTTCAATCGGTTCTTTATCTTCTACAAATTCTCCATAACAATTATCAACAAAAATAATGATATTGGGATAAACCTCTTTAATAGATGTTATTGCTTGTTCAATTTCATTAATTGTAATTGATGGACGTTGATCATATCCTTTTGATCGTTGAATTGCTACAACTTTTGTATTGTCATTAATTGCAGTGATGACTTTAGGAATATCAATTCGACCGTCACGTAATTCGACTTCATTATAGCGAACACCATATTCTTTAAGACTTTCAACACCATTGCCATTTATACCAATGACTTCTAGAAGTGTATCATATGGACTACCTGTAATATAAAGTAGTTCATCATTGTTTTTTAACGTACTTTGTAAAGCTAAAGTAATAGCATGAGTACCTGAAATAATTTGAGGTCTTACAAGTGCGTCATCTGCTTTAAATGTGTGCGCATAAATTTGTTCTAAATGGTCTCTCCCAAAATCATCATATCCATAACCCGTAGACCCCTGTAAATCACTTTCGCTAGCTTTAACATGGTGAAAAGCATTTAAGACCTTTTCCTGATTAAATAATGCACGCTTTTCAATTTTTCTAAAGTAAGGAATAAGTGTGTTTTCAACTTCTTCAACTAAATTGCTAAAATCTTGCATAATCTGTCTTCCTTTTTATAATTTTTTAAATCCTTTGATACGATAAGATGCTTGTGTTTCGTCAAATATTAATTCAGTAACAAGCGTGTGTTGTTTAAGAAAATATAATCTATCTGCATCAGCACTATCTACAATTTCTTCGTATGGGCTGAGACTATTTTTTATTTCTTGAATTACTAAATTTTTCACCTTTTGTTTATCATTTTCATCACGACTAGATACAAAAACATGCGCAGATTTAGATACAGGTACATCCATCTGTTCGTTACATAAGTCTTTTTTATTAAAAATAACTACTTGTGGAATATGGTCCATATCTAAATCATTAATAATTTGATTTACAGTGTCAATTTGAGTACGGTATTCCGAATGACTTGCATCGACGACATGCATAAGTACGTCTGCACCTTTAGCTTCTTCTAGTGTAGATTTAAACGCAGCCACCAATGTCGTTGGTAATTTCTGAATAAATCCTACCGTATCAGAAATAATTAAATTAAATCCTTCATTCACTTGTATTTGTCGTGTTTTGGGATCTAATGTTGCAAACAAAATATTTTTTTCATAGGTCTCCTCATTAGCTAAAACATTAAACCATGACGATTTTCCTGCATTTGTATAACCAACTAAAGCGATTTGAAAAACTTGATTTTGTTCACGTTTATTTCTATATCTTTCCCGATGATCCACGACCGTTTTTAATTGATGTTTAATCTCATTCATACGTGTTCTAATATGGCGACGATCCATTTCTAATTTTGTTTCACCTGGGCCTCTTGTTCCTATGCCACCACCAAGACGAGATAGGCTTTTACCATGACCATGTAGTCTTGGTAACAAATAATCGAGTTGTGCAAGTTCTACTTGTAGCTTTCCCTCTCTACTTCTCGCTCGCAACGCGAATATCTCTAAAATTAATTGGGTTCTATCGATGATTTTAATGCCCAAATTATCATTTAACGTTTTAGACTGTGCCGTCGTTAATTCATCGTTGGTTACGACAACATCTATATCATGGAATTCTATGAAAGATTTTATTTCATCGATTTTTCCTTTTCCAACATAATATTTATGGTCAAATTGCTCTCTATTTTGAGTGATTTGTCCTTTAACATTAAGTTGGCAAGTTTGTGATAAAGCATCGAGCTCTTCCATAGTAGATTCAAAATTAAATTGACGATCCGTTTGAGCATGTACACCGATTAATACAGCAGTTTCTCGTTTATTTTTTGTTTTATAAGTCGCATGCTGTGTCACGTTATACATCTCCTTTTAAAAGTTACTCAAGACATTTTATCATAGAGTGTGAACAAAGACTAACTACACAAATTGTGTTAAATTAGATGTATATCGAAAGGGTGATAAAATGGAAAGTATTTATGATTTTGTTGTACAAAAAAACAATGGTGAAAGTTATAAATTAGAGCAGTATAAGGGTGACGTTATGCTTATTGTCAACACTGCTAGCGAATGTGGTTTTACACCTCAATTCGAAGGTTTACAGAAGTTATATGATGAGTATAAGGATCAAGGATTTATTATTTTAGGATTTCCATGTAACCAATTTGGCGGTCAAGAACCAGGATCGGGAGAAGAAGCTGCTCAAAATTGCAAAATTAACTATGGTGTGACTTTCCCTATTCATGAAAAAGTTGATGTTAAAGGTGATAATCAACATCCATTATTTCACTTTTTAACAAACGCTGCTAAAGGTATGATAAACGAAAAAATCAAATGGAATTTCACTAAATTCCTAATCGACCGTGAAGGTAATGTGATTAAACGTTTCTCCCCTCAAAAGAAACCGGAACAAATTAAGACTGAAATTGAAAAATTACTATAATAAATTTTAACAAGAAAATGCTTCATCTAATGTTTTTGAACTGAATTAATGAATTCAATATTTACATTAGATGAAGCATTTTTTATTACAAACATTCCTTGGTTTGTGTTAAAGTGCTACGTTTAAAACATGTGCTTCAATATTTAATAACATTCTTAAATAAGTCGAAATCTGACTTCTATTGAGGTGATGCATTATGAATGCACTTTGATTACAACTTTTTATTCTTCACTATTCACTTCAGTTGCTTCAGACGATTCATTATCTACAGTGAAAGTGCTGATCGCATGTTTGTAAATCAGATGTTGCTTACCCTGAGAATTTAAACTTACAACATATTTGTCATAATTTTCAACGACACCTTTCATTTGAAAGCCATTTAAAAAGAAAATTGTGACTTCAGTTTTTTCCGATTTAAAGTTCTCTAGTGCTTGGTCTTGGATGTTTTCGTTTGCAATCATGGTTAGAACTCCTTTTATTTATTTGGGTTGTAATCTCATCTAACATCATTTGAAGTGACATCCTTTCTTTATTTAACCAATGAACATTCATTTTATTTTTAAACCAAGTCAACTGTCTTTTAGCATATTGTCGAGAATGCTGTTTTAATTTCTCTACAGCATTTTCCATGCTTATATTTCCCTTAATAACGGGTACAAGCTCTTTATACCCAATGGCTTGCATACTTTGACTCGCTTCAAAACCTTGTTCAACGAGATGTTGCACTTCATTAAATAATCCGTGGCCCAACATAATATCAACACGTTTATTTATTCTTAAATATAATGTTTCACGCGACATTTCAATCCCTATTAATAATGTATCATAATTTTCAGTAAATTGTTGCACTTTCTTGCGAGAACTTAAAAGTTTTTTTGTTTTCAAATAATATTCTATTGCTCGCAACACTCTTTTTCTGTTATTAGGATGTATATCCTTGGCTGATTCTTTGTCGAATGAAGCTAAATATTCGTGGAGCTTATTATTATTTAGATGCTCAAGTTCTTTTAACTTTAATTTAACTTGTTTCATTTTATCTTCAGATATGGATTCATCTTCAAAAGCATAGTTGTATAAGAGAGATTGTATATATAGTCCTGTTCCTCCTGCTATAATAGGCACCTTGCCTCTTCTAGTAATATCTTTAATATATTTTTCTGCCCTTTTTTTAAATTCATATGCAGAAAAGGAAGCATCTGGAGGCAAAATATCTATCATATAATGTGGTATACCTTCCATTTCTTCAGTTGTAACTTTTGCTGTACCAATATCCATTCCTTGATAGACCTGCATTGAATCTCCGCTAATAATTTCTCCATTAAATTTTTTAGCAACTTCAATACTTAACTCAGTTTTACCTGAAGCAGTTGGACCTACAATAACGATTAAAAAAGGCTTTGTCATTTCAGTCATTTAAGATTCACTCACTTTTGTTTTTTCAAAATTTGCTTTTCCATCCATTCAAACATGTGTTGCCATGTTTTCAAATAATCTTCTTCAAATAATATTTCATGACGCTTATGTTTATATAGTTGTACTGTTATATGTTTAATACCTGCTCTTTTATATAATCTAGCTAAATGCTTTATACCTTTACCATATTCACCAAAAGGATCATCTTTCCCAGAAATAAATAGTATAGGTAGTTCTTTGTCCATTCTTTTTAGTTGTTGTCGTTCTACTGTCTTCATCATGGTCTTTAAAGTTTGATAAATGAGCTGATTAGATACTTTGAATCCACAAAATTCATCTTCCACAAATTTATCAACTTCATCCTGACGTGTAGAAATCCAATCACTATCTGTTCGAGGTTGAGTGATTTTTTTATTGAAAGTTTTATTCAATAATTGATTCACCCACTTGAGTCGACGTCGTTTCCCAAAAATAAATGTAACTAACTTCATTGCTAAACGTATTGGTACACCTTTCCACTTGGGGAACATACCTGTTCCTGTAAGAATTAAACCTTGAGCAATGTCAGGATACTTTTCAACAAATGATCTAGCAATAATGGAGCCCATTGAATGACCTATGATAATATAGGGTACATTGAGCTCTTCAAGATATAATGTCTCAATAATTTCATAAGCATCATCTACAATTTGATTCATGCTATTAAAATGACCACGTTCATTCTCATCTATTTCTTTACCATGTCCACGGTGATTATGTCTAACAACGTCATAACCTTGTGTATTTAAAGCCTCAACTAACTCTTGATAACGGTCCATATGTTCAGCCATGCCATGGAAAAGATGAACAATACCAATAGTACTCTTTTTTGCTTTATCAATTTTCACCTCTAACATTGTTCCATCTTCAACTGTTATTTTAAAATGACTTTGACTCACAACATCTGCCCCTATTCCTTTTTTTATTTGTTATGTCATTTATAGTACATCTACCTATATCATATTTAATATACCGTGTGTGAGATATCATATCAAATCGTACGCATATTGAGTTTATATAAGCTTATAGCATTAAAATAAAAAACTACTTGTAGATAAAAAGATCTATTCCATCTACAAGTAGTTTATTATAATCTATTAGATATTCAATCAATAGGAATGATTAAGCTTTAGTTGCAGGTTGATCATTACCTGTACGTGCCTCATCAATCGCAACTTCTACTTCTTCAGTATAAGCTTCTTTTTGAGTTTCACTATAATTAAGCATATCCGCCATAACATCTATCACAGCATTTTTATAATCTAACACATCTTGAATATTAAAGTATAATTTGCCAGAACGACGTACTAAGAAGTCAGTTGGTTTGTAAACCATTTCTTGTTGAATACTATAAACTAATTCAACATAAATTTCTAATGGTAATTTACTATCATGATATGGTGCCGTTTGAGCAATATTAAATAGTTGATCAACATTTGAACCATATTTACTTGCTAAGCGACGTGCCACATCTTCATCAATTCCAAATCCTTTAGCTGCATCAACTTTTTGTTCAACAAAGTGTTCAAAGTTTTTGCTTCCGCCAACGTCACCACCGGAAATTTTTAGATTTTTTGTGGCACATGATTCAAATTTCAATCCGTATTCTTGTTTTAAACGTTTAGCTAATAAATCAACAATTTCTAGTGCCATATGACGATAACCAGTTAATTTACCGCCTGCTATAGTTAATAATCCAGATTCACCTTCCCAAACTTCATCTTTACGTGAGATTTCAGAAGGATCTTTACCTTTTTCAAGAATTAGCGGACGAATACCAGCCCATGTTGATTCAATATCTTCATCTTTAACATTAACTGTTGGGAACATATAGTTAATTGCATTAATTAAGTAGTCTCTATCTTCTTGTGTTGTTAAAGGTGTTGCTTTTTCATTATCATAAAACGTGTCAGTTGTTCCTACATAAGCTTTTCCTTCACGTGGAATCGCAAAAATCATGCGTCCGTCTTTTTCAGTATCAAAGTAAACTGCTTGACCTAATGGGAATTTAGATTGATCTATAACAACGTGTACACCTTTAGTTAATCTTAATTGCTTATTGTTACGTGCATAATCGCCACTTCTCACTTCATCAACCCAAGGACCAGAAGCATTAATAACTTTTTTAGCTTTAATCGCATACGTTTCGCCATCAATCATATCCAATACTTCAATACCATTTACTTTCTTATTGGAATCATAAGTGAAGTGTTCTGATTTTGTATAATTAATGATTTCTGCTCCATTTTCAGCAGCTTTTTTCATAACTTCAATAGTTAAACGCGCATCATCAGTGCGGTATTCCACATAGTAGCCACCGCCTTTTAATCCATCACGTTTAACTAAAGGTTCTTTATTTAACGTTTCTTGCTTAGATAACATTTTTTTACGTTCGGATTTTTTGACACCAGCTAGACGATCGTACATAGCTAGTCCAATAGAAGTTGAGAATTTACCAAATGTACCACCTTTATGCATAGGTAAAAGCATCCATTCTGGTGTTGTCACATGTGGACCATTTTCATAAACAATAGCACGTTCTTTACCTGTTTCTGCAACTACCCCTACTTGCAGTTGTTTTAAATATCTTAAACCACCGTGTACAAGTTTAGTTGAGCGTGAACTTGTACCTTGTGCAAAGTCTTGCATCTCTACTAAAGCTACCTTCATCCCACGATTACTTGCATCTAAAGCAATACCTGCACCTGTAATACCGCCACCTACGATAACAACATCGTATTCAGTGTCTCTTAAATTCTTTTTAATATGATCCCTTTTCAATGTAGATAATGACATTATCTAAACGCCTCCTAGTTATAAATAAAAAACGAGAAATTTATCCCCACAATAACATTAAATTGTTTTGTACGAACAAATCTCTCGTTTCTCGATTTTCTTATTAACTTATCTAGATTATAACACAGTTAAGAAAATCAAGTCCATTTAAAGATTTAAAAAGTCTAATACATAGCTTAATCTTCTAATTTAAATACTTGAGTCGCCTTAACAGCTTTTTTCCAACCACTATAAAGTTTATGACGTTGATCTGCATCCATTTCTGGTTTGAACTCAGTTTGAAGTTTCCAACGTTCACGGATATCCTCTTTATCATCCCAGAATCCAACAGCTAATCCAGCTAAATATGCAGCACCAAGTGCTGTTGTTTCTTGGATTTCAGGTCTTTCAACAGATGAATTTACGATATCTGCTTGGAACTGCATAATGAAGTTATTTTTTACAGCACCACCATCAACGCGTAAATTTTGAACTTCAATACCTGAGTCCTTAGACATAGCTTCCATAACATCTCTTGTTTGATAGCACAAAGATTCTAATGTAGCACGAATGAAATGTTCTTTTTCCGTACCACGAGATAATCCGAAAATAGCACCTCTTGCTTCTGAATCCCAATAAGGTGTACCTAAACCAACAAATGCTGGAACCATATAAACACCCTCAGTTGACTCTACTCTTGAAGCATAGTTTTCGGTTTGTGGCGCAGAATTAATCATTCTCAAACCATCTCGTAGCCATTGGATAGCAGAACCAGATACGAAAATTGAACCTTCAAGTGCATAATTAACTTTTCCATCTAAACCGTATGCAATGGTTGTTAACAAGCCACTTTCTGACTTAACTGCTTCTTCACCAGTATTCATTAGCATAAATCCACCTGTGCCGTATGTATTTTTTACATCACCACGGTCAAAACATGCTTGACCAAATAATGCTGCTTGTTGGTCACCGGCAATACCAGCAATAGGTACTTCTTGACCAAAGAAGTGATAGTCGATAGTTTTCCCGTAAATTTCACTTGATTCTTTAACTTCAGGTAACATTTGTTTAGGAATATTTAAAAGTTCTAACAACTCATCATCCCATTTTAGGTCATAAATATTAAACATTAATGTACGACTTGCATTAGTGTAATCTGTAATATGAGCAGTACGTCCTGACAATTTCCATACTAACCATGAATCGATTGTTCCGAAGAGTAAATCACCATTTTCAGCTTTTTCTCTAGCACCTTCAACATGATCAAGAATCCATTTTACTTTAGTTCCCGCAAAGTACGGGTCTAAAAGTAAACCTGTTTTTTCTCTAAATGTTTCTTCATAACCCTGTTCCTTTAAATTTGTACAAATATCTTGTGTCTGACGTGATTGCCAAACGATAGCGTGATAGATTGGACGACCTGTATTTTTATCCCATACAACTGTCGTTTCACGTTGGTTTGTAATACCAATACCTTCAATTTGATTTGCATTAATATTGTTTTCATTAAGTAACTCAGCCATAACTGATAGAACAGATGTCCATATTTCATTAGCATCATGTTCTACCCAGCCTGGATGTGGAAAGTGTTGTTTAAATTCTCTTTGAGAAACACCTTTAATTTCTCCTTCTTTATTAAAAAGTATCGCACGTGAACTCGTAGTTCCTTGATCAATTGATAAAATATATTTTTCCATAGGTATATGACTCCTTCAAAAGTGAATAATGAATTCATTATCTAAACAATTATACATTCTAAAATGATAATTAAATAGACTTTTAAATGTGATTGTTCAACACTCATGAACATATCACGTTAATCATACGGTTATATATACGAATGCCATATGTTAATAAATTGATTCAATATCGTTGTTTTTATTTTGAGATATCTTATTTAGTATCACGCCAAGTATAAGTGTGAATATAAGTACAATTAAACCAATGAAACAACTAAAATTGAATGTTTGTTTATAAAACACTTCGTAAACAATCGCACCTAACATACCACCTGCCATGGGTCCCAGAACGGGTACAATTGCGTAAGACCAGTTAGATTTACCTTTACCATGAATTGGCAAAATAGCATGTGCAATACGTGGTGCTAGGTCACGGGCTGGATTAATAGCGTAACCAGTAGTACCTCCTAAGCTTAAACCAATTGCTATGATAAGACTACCAACAATAATTGGATTTAAACCATCAGCAATTTTATTAACCCCGATAAATAAAATTCCTAATGTTAAAGCCATAGTCCCGATAATCTCACTTAAAAAGTTAGCAAAATAATTTTTAATGGCTGGTGCTGTTGAAAATACACCTAATTTGACTGCTGGATCTTCTGTAACTTTCCAGTGTGGTAAATACATTAACCATACAAAAACTCCACCAACAATACCGCCAAGCATTTGACAAACAATATAGCCCGGTACTTGCGCCCAGCTAAATCCACCATCCATGGCTAAAGCAACTGTTACAGCTGGATTTAAATGTGCACCAGAAAACGTTCCAACAGCATAAACGCCCATTGTTACTGCCAAACCCCAACCAAATGCAATAACAATCCAATCTGCACCGTTACCAGCACTTCTCTTTAAGTTAACGTTTGCACAAACGCCACCACCAAAAAGAATAAGGATTGCAGTACCTAAAAATTCTGCTAAATAAGCATTCATATACATTCCTCCCAAAAAACAGGGAGACCCCTACGTCAAATATATTACTTGTAGAAATCTCCTCGTCTCTCTTCTAATATTAACTTTTTAACTTGTTATAAGTTTACTATTACGTTGTAAGCGTTGTCAACAATTTTGTAAAAAAATTGTCATATTTGATTAAAGTTTTTATTGATATAGTGTGCATTTATTTTTGATGCACTAAATAAAAGGTTTAACAATTCTTTTAAAAGTACATTCTTCTTTTTTATTCATAAAAAAAAGAATGCACTTTAAGTTATTAATCTTTCGGTATTCAAATTCACTCGTCCTATGAAAAAATGATAATACCTTGATTAACAAACTTAAATACATTCTTATTAACAGTATACAAATTACCAAAGTTTCTCGTAACTTGTAGTGACGTACTTAGCGCCATTGGAAATTGCTTCTCTAATTTCCGATTGTTCATCGATAAGACCACCAGCTATTACTGACGCTGATGTTTCTTGTTGAATTTTACTCACTGCTTTACTTGCAACACCAGGTAAAACTTCAACATAGTCAGGCTCTACTTTTTTAATGAGTTCAATACTTCTTGTTAATGCTTGACTATCTATGATAAACACTCTAAATATCGTCAAAGTATTTAACATTTTAGCTTTTTTGATGACCTTAGCTTTTGTAGAAACAATACCTTTAGGTTTATATTGTTGAATAATGTACTCACAAGCAAATTCATCATGACTGAGTCCTTTGATTAAATCGATATGTACATAACATTCAATCGAATGACTTTTAAGTAACTCCATAATGCTTTTCAAATGACCTATATGCATATCTAACACAACACATGCTTTGTAGTCTGTTTTAATTAACTTTTCTAAATCTCTCATATTTCTAATAGCTGGCAAAATATTCTCTTTCATAATTAAAACTCCCCTACATTACTCTTTTAAATAACTTTTCTAATTCATAATTTGAAAAATTGATAATAATCGGTCTACCATGAGGACAAGTAAAAGGATCTTCTGCTTCTCTTAGTTGATCAATTAAATCTGCCATTTCATTATTTTTTAAATAGTGATTAGCCTTAATTGATTTCTTACAAGACATCATGATTGCTGCATCTTCTCTTATTTTCTTCACATCAACACTTTTGTGTTTTAAGACAAGTTCAATCATATCTTTAATAATTTCTTCCGCTTCTTCTTTCGGAAACCATACTGGATAGCTATTTACAATATAATCATGCCCACCAAAATGTTCAAGATGTACTCCTACTTTATCTAATTCATCTTTGTACTGATCAATAATCATTTGTTCATCTTTAGAGAAATGGAAAGTAAGTGGTATTAATAAGTTTTGCACTTCATTGGTCACTTCGCCAATTTTTTCTCTAAAATATTCATATTTAATTCTTTCCTGAGCAGCATGTTGGTCAATCATAAACATTCCATTTTCATTTTGTGCAATGATATACGTACCGTGTACTTGACCTACAATTTCCATATAAGGCACCCTACGATGAGGTGTCTGACTCACTGTTCCTTTAATATCGTTTGATTGCTGATTTGATATCTCATATTCGTTAGATGTGTTTTGTTCCATATCAAACAATACTTCTTTTTGACTTTGTAAGTAACTATCATCAATGTAATTGTGTAATTCATTAGAAACTTCCGTACTTTCATTATTTGTCGATGAAGTTGAATCTAAATTATTCTTATGCGACTCTACATCATGATTCTTATCTTTTTGATCATGTACATATGGTGCAGATGTTTCTCCAATTTGTGATTGTTGCTTCTCGAAATTAATTTTTTGTTGTTCAAATGTTTCTAAAACCTTATTCTTTTTGGGCGCGTGATTTAAATCGTTTTGTGGGATGAGGATTTTGTCTTTAAAAGCCTCTCTGATTTTGGTTACGATAAGATCATAAAGTTGATCTTCTTTAGAAAGTCTCACCTCTAATTTTGTTGGATGAACATTTACATCAACCAAAATAGGATCCATTTGGATATTAATGTAACATATAGGAAATCTTCCTATTGTAAGCAATGTGTGATATCCCTCTAAAATTGCTTTATTGAGTACAAAGTTTTTGATGTATCTACCATTGATGAAAATAGAAATGTAATGTTTATTACTTCTAGAATGCTCAGGTTTAGCTACAAACCCTTCAAGATGATAATCACTAGTATCACCCGAAATATGCACTAAATCCTTTGCTACTTTCATTCCATAAATTTCAGCCATTACTTCATTTGTTCTTCCTGAGCCATTCGTACTTAAAAGTTTTTTACCATCTGAAACTAAAGAAATTCTAATTTCGGGATGACTCATCGCCATTCTATTTACAATGTCCGTAATTTTACCCAGTTCGGTATACAAACTTTTTATATATTTTAATCGAGCAGGTGTATTGTAGAATAATGAATCCACTTGTATATCTGTACCCTTTTTAGCTTTTGCAGGTTTTTGATGAATAATTTTACCATCTTCAGCATATATTTCATGTCCATTTTCATTATCAGTACAGGTCTTTAATGTCACCTTTGCTACTGATGAAATACTAGCTAAAGCTTCTCCCCTAAAACCTAAAGTACGAATATGGAACAAATCATCATCTGCGACTATTTTACTCGTTGCGTGTCTATGAAATACTAACCCTAAATCTTCCTGAGCAATACCAGTGCCATTATCTACAACCCTTATTGATGAAACTCCAGACTGTTCAACTTCAATATTAATTTCTGTCGCTTGTGCATCAATTGCATTTTCTAAGAGCTCTTTAACTACGGAACTTGGTCTTTCAACCACTTCACCCGCAGCTATTTTATTAGCTAGAGACGTCTCAAGTTCTTTTATTTTCCCCATCGTTTACACCTCTTCTACTTTAATTGACTTTGTAATTCATTCAGCTTGATTAAGGCTTCCAATGGTGTCATATTGGATAGATTCAATTCTCGAATTTGACATTCAACTTCACTTTGTTGATTGTAACCATCAAATAAATCAAAGGTCGCTTGCTCATAATTATGATTTGATGTATGTGTTTCTATAACTGATTGCTCTTCTTCTGTTCGACCAAAATCGTTATACGACGGAACCGTTTGTTGATCGTCAGTATTCTCATGAGAGAGTTGATACGAAGGTTTTTGCTCAAATGCATTTAATATAACTTGCGCTCTATCAATGACTTCATTAGGTAAATCCGCTAATTTTGCCACTTGAATACCATAGCTATCATCCACAGCGCCATCTTTGACTTTATGCAAAAATATCAGTTCACCTTGATACTCGTTTGCAGCAACATGTACATTTTTTAAACACTTAAGCATTTGATCAAGTGATGTCAATTCATGATAATGTGTTGAGAAAAGTGTCTTAGCATGGGAAGTTTGAGCAACATATTCAATCATCGCTTGCGCTAACGCAAGACCATCATAAGTAGATGTACCTCTTCCTATTTCGTCAAAGATAATTAAACTATTTTCAGTAGCATAAGTTAAAGCTTTTTGAGCTTCTAACATTTCTACCATAAATGTACTTTTACCTGATACAAGGTCATCTGCTGCACCAATCCTAGTAAAAATTTGATCAAATATAGGTAATGTTGCTGAATCACATGGTACATATGCTCCCATTTGAGCCATGATACTTATTATAGCAACTTGTCTCATATATGTTGACTTACCTGACATATTAGGTCCCGTAATGAGATAAATAAACGTTTCATCATCAAGATGGCAATCATTAGGTACATAATCATTATAATCCATCACTCTCTCAACAACAGGATGTCTTGAGTTTTCTAAATGTAAAACTTTATCATCACTAAATGTAGGTTTGACATAATTATATTTTTGAGCAATTTCAGCAAAACTTTGTAAACAATCAAGTTCTGAAATGATTTTCGCTTGCTTTTGTAAACGTTCAGTGTACGTTTTAATGTGTTCTCGTAATTTAACAAATAATTCATATTCTAACTCTACTGCTTTATCTTCAGCACCAAGTATTATATCTTCTTTTTCTTTTAATTCATCCGTAATAAATCGTTCAGCATTAGATAATGTTTGTTTTCGATTATAGCCAAACGCTTCAGGTTGAAAATTATTTAAGTTTGCACGTGTAATTTCAATAAAATAACCAAACACTTTATTAAAACTAATTTTCAATGACTTAATACCTGTACGTTCACGTTCCTTAGCTTGTAATTCTGCAAGCCAAGTTTTACCATTTTTTGAAGCTTCTAAATATTCATCAAGTTGCGCGTTGAAGCCATTTTTAAATAATCCTCCATCTTTGATGGAAATAGGTGGTTCTTCAACTAAACTTTCTTCTAAAATTTGTAACAAGTCATCTAAAGGTTCTAATTCTTTAAATTGCGTGGTAGTTTGTGCACCCAATTCATTGAGTAATGCTTTAATGTGAGGTATTTCGGATATAGAATGCTTAAGTTGTATTAAATCTCTTGCATTTACGTTTCCATAACTCACTCTTCCTACTAGTCGTTCTATGTCATACACTTGATTTAAATGATTACGTAATGTATCTCTTTCAATAAAACGGTCCATAAACTCTTCAACAATATTTAATCTGTCGTTGATTTGTTGTTTATTAATTAATGGACGATCAATCCACTGCTTTAAACGTCTAGCACCCATCGGTGTTTTTGTCTCATCCATTAACCATAACAAAGTCCCTTTTTTTGATTTTAATCGTATGCTCTCTGTCAGCTCTAAATTTCGCTTCGCATAATAATCCATCTTCATATAATCAACTGCAGCATATTCAATTACTTCCTCAATATGAGATAAATCTCGCTTTTGTGTGTGATGAATGTAATCTAACAATAATTGAGTTGTGTCATGCATTAACTGATGTGTCAACTGATTCATATCATAATCTTCATCAGATATATCTTCGCGAACAGTAATCGTCTCAGTTATCATGTTGATTTGTCTTTTTAATTCTTCAGATAGAGCTTGCTTTATGACGATTTCATTGGGATTAATTGTTGTAATCTCATTAAGCAAGGTTGCTGTATCTTTGAAATGAGTTACTTTGAGTTCGCCTGTAGAAACATCACAATAGCATAATCCAAATTCTTCATTTTCGATAAAACTTAAAATATAATTATTTTTCTTTTCATCCATACCATTTTGATCCATAACAGTTCCTGGTGTGATGATTCTTACAACTTCTCTTCTAACCATTCCTTTTGTTTGCTTTGGATCTTCCATTTGTTCACATATAGCGACCTTATACCCATTATTAATCAATGTTTCAATGTAATTATCAGCAGAATGATATGGTACGCCACACATCGGAATAGGATTTTCTTTTTTAGCATCTCTTTTCGTCAATGTTATTTCAAGTACTCTTGATGCTTCTTTAGCATCATCAAAGAACATTTCATAGAAATCTCCGAGTCTAAAAAATAGCAAACAATCATCATATTCAGATTTTATCTTTAAATATTGTTGCATCATTGGTGTAATGTTAGCCATTTCTATTTTCACAACCCTTATTCTTATATCTTTATTTATATTATATGTATAAATTTATGGTTTTTAACTCATTCATTTTAACATATATGTTTTTGAAACGCTTTTGTGTAATAGATACAAAAAGTACGCTTTCATATGAACAGATATCAACATTTCACTTATAATCCCCTATTCATCAAGCGTACTTCAAATAAATATTAATTTTTGTTAAATCTATCTAGTAAACCTCTTCTTTTCAAAATAATAAGCAATATATAACTAATTAAAGCCCCAATAAAACTTGATACTATGAACATAAGCATTAATGGTTTAATAAAGAAATCTTGAAGTCCTAAAAACCATGCTAAAGGTATACACATTAAACTACCAATAACACCAGTCCCTAATACTTCACCAACTGAAGCCATAAAAATATGCTTCCTATACATATAAAACAGACTGGAAAGTAAGACACCTATCATACTTCCTGGAAAAGCAAATGCGCTTCCAGTTCCAAATGAAATTCGTAGTACAGAAGAAATAAAAGCTTGCGCTAAACCATACCATGGTCCAACAAATACAGCACATAATACATTTACAAAATGTTGAACGGGTGCGGCTTTAATTGGACCTAAAGGAATGACAATTAAACTACTTAACACGACATTAATAGCTATTAAGAATGCTGTGATGGTCAACTTTCTAATATTCATTGTACTTAACTCCTCTAAAATAATTATTCATTGTGTTCTTTTTTATTATATTCATTGAGTCTATCTTCCATTGTTTTGACCATCATTTGTAGTAAATCATTCGCTTCATATTGTGCTGAACGAAATTCTTCAACAATAGGTAATTCATTAATTTCATCTTTTAGATTCTGAATTTTAACTTCAGATTGCTCGAGTGCATTTTGTTTTCCATAATTTTGAAAATTAACCGATTGTTTTTGTTGCGCTTTCAAACGATTCATCTTTTGTTTTATTGCTTGATTATTATGAATTTGTTTTTCTACATTATGATAATCTTGAACAACTTCTAGTTTTCCAATTTTCTCTGCTAAACTTTCGACTTTTCGTATGATTTCTTTTTCACTATACATATTATTGTGTCACCATTGAACGTTGATGTTCTTGTATAAATGTTCCATTTAAAGAATATTGTTTTGCCTCGTCAATTTTGACATCAACGAGTTTACCAATGCTCTCTCTTGGTCCTTTAAAATTCACAAGTTTATTTTTATCAGTATAGCCTGCTAGAACATTCTCATCTTTTTTACTAGAACCTTCACATAATACCGTAACAATCTTACCTTCATACTGACTCATTGCTTGTTGAGAATATATTCCAACCTTCTTATTAAGCCTTTGCAAACGTTCTTTTTTCACTTCTAAAGGTACGTTATCCTTCATTTTAGCTGCTGGTGTTCCATCTCTTTGTGAATATAAATATGTGTATGCATGCTCAAATTGAACGTCATCATATAATGATAATGTTTCTTCAAATTGTTCTTCAGTTTCATTAGGATAACCTACTATGATATCAGTAGTTAGAGCTACGTTAGGGATAGCTTCCTTTATTCTTGAAACTAAATCAAGATAACTCTCTCTTGTATATTTACGCCCCATTATCTTTAATACTTGGTTATTACCTGATTGTACCGGTAAATGGATATGCGGTACTATGTTCCCACCTTTAGCTATAACTTCAATCATTCGATCTGTAAAGTCCCAAGGATGACTTGTTGTAAAACGAACACGAGGTATATCAATTTTAGAAATATCTTCCAATAAGTCACCTAATTCATAATCCAGACCTTCGATATCTTTACCATATGAATTTACATTTTGACCTAATAAGGTAATTTCTTGATAACCTTCTCTTGCTAATTCTCTAACCTCATCAATGATGTCCTCTGGACGACGACTACGTTCTTTTCCTCTAGTAAATGGAACAATACAATAAGTACAAAACTTATCGCAACCATACATAATATTAACCCAAGCTTTAATGTGACCGTCACGCACTTTAGGTAAATTTTCGATGATGTCTCCCTCTTTAGACCATACTTCAACTACCATCGCTTTAGATAAATATGCCTCTTCTAAAATCTCAGGTAAATGATGAATGTTGTGTGTCCCAAAAACCATATCTACATTTTGATAAGATTTTAATATTTTATTTACGACTGATTCTTCTTGAGACATGCAACCACACACCCCAATTAAACAATCTGGGCGTTCTTTTTTTAAATGTTTTAAATTTCCTATTTCACTAAAGACTTTATTTTCAGCATTTTCTCTAATGGCGCATGTATTAATTAAAATCACATCCGCTTCATTAATATCCGAAGTAGCACTATATCCTAATGCATTTAATATTCCTGCCATAACTTCAGTGTCATGTGCATTCATTTGACATCCATATGTTTTAATTAAAAAAGTGCGACCTTTACCCATACCTTTGTATTTTTCATCTATATGAAAATCTCTGTTATATTGAACTTCTTGTTTTCCTCTTTTTTTAGCTTCTTTTAAGCTAGGTGGCTGATACACTTGTTCAAAGTATTTACTATAATCTTTCTCAGCTTTACGATCACGTTCTGCTAGAATATTTATCGTTCCAGCCTTTCTTTGCTCTTCATTCACTTTGAAAATCCTTTCTATATGCCCATAATCATTATTTCATTATATTAAATTTATAGTCAAAGTGCAAAAAGACATGTATATGATGTTACATCTATCTTTGATAATTAACTTATTAGCCTTTTATTACTGTAATTAATGTAAATCATATCTAAATGTTTATTTAGACACCATTTATTTATAATAAATCAGTTGATAAAAGTCTTTTATATCATATTTTCAGTGTGATAATGTATGGCGTCTATAGCATACCAATATTTTCATACAAAATTTTAAGAGCCTTAAACACTATGGCATGTTAGGCTCTTAAATAAATAAGATAAGAAATATTATTCTAATTTAAACTTAGTCGTATTTTCCTGTAAGCGTCTCAATTTCTATTCCTTCAGGTACGTGATAAAACTTAACTTGACTAATAATACTTGGACATTCTAATTCAACCATTCTATCATTTAATTTTTGAATTAAAATAAGACATTCACTCATTTCACCTTGAACTGTTGTTTCTAACGGTCCCACTCTAAAATGCAAACCTGAATCATCAATAATTTTAATTGCCTCATCAACATATGGAATAACATCGTTGTTGTTCGGTGTTTTTGGAATAATTTGAATACTCATTAATGTATCTTGCATGCTTCATCTCTCCAATTAAGTTTTATAATATTATTTTAACATGCGTTAGAATTTAATTATGCACGTTCTATAGCTTTTTTCATTGCATCAGCAAAGTCGTACATTAAATCATCCCAATTATCTTTATTTTCACGGTTTTTGCGTGAACTTTTTCTATTTTTAAATAGCTCCTTTCTTAACTGAGCTGTCAGTTCTAATTGCACTCCTCCTTGGGTTTGAGTCATATTAACAATATTATTTTCTTGAGTTCCAGAAATATGATGTGGTGCTTCTCGCACGCTAATTCCTATATCTTCAAGAGATTCGGTGATTAACTCAATTAGTCTGTCATCACTACCTCCTATATAAGCCACACTTTCATTACCTTCACAACCATGGATGGCTACAGTTCTTTGGCTACCTCTCACTAAATCTAATGCAATTTGGTCATCATAATGTGTGGAAGTCACATGTAACTCATTATTCCCCTTACTTCTCATACCTTTAAAGGAAAAATAGTTATAGTCGCCACAATGTGCAATTGTATAGGCTAATTCAGTTGTGGCAGGTTCAATTCCACCGCCATGTAATGCTAATATAGTGACTATGCTAGAACGATTTTCACACTCTATTTCCCAATCTTTTCCTTCTTTAGTCAATTCTTTTAATTCTGTCATAGATTTAAATTTGTCCATATTAACCTCCGAAAAATCATCTTATATTTTTATTATTCCCAAAATTCATATTCTTAAAATCTTTTTACAAAATCTTTTACATATTTATTAAAAAAACAAACTTATTGCATTGATTAGGACTGTGCGTTTAACTGTTCACATTATTTATGTATTTAATAATAACTCTGAGTAAAATTTCATTTGTTAAATACTTTATCTATATTTTTAAAATAATTTGGAATAAATTATGTCATTCTTATATTATTTACTTTTAGATGAGATGGGTGATTAATCATGTAAAAAACGTTAAATGAGAATTACATTATTGAATCGTAGTGCTTTTGACAAGCAACATAGAGATAAAATAAGAGTGAGCAGAATTAAAATGTTATTCTGACCCACTCTTTAAATATGTTATTTACTTATATGCATGTTCTCTAATACTTTTAAATTGAAACGTACTTCTTGATTTTCTATAGTAATCATTAACGTTATTAGATAAGAAATTACAGTAAAATTAGATAGTCATGATGTATCAAGTACACCTTCGTTTTTATTTTACCTACTTATTTTGACGCAATTCTAGTTACTATGAATGAGTATCCTTTATAAAAATTGTGCAGTTAAATCGTTGAAAGTTTCTTCTGTAATATGAATATCTCTTTTAGCTAACGCCTCATGTTCTAGTTCTGAAATTTGCGATTCATAAGAAGGTGTTGTTGTATCTTGATAAACGATACCTTTAACCAGTGACTCATGATCCAGCACAGTTTTCATAGCAAGTTGTTTATCTGTGATGTCATAGCCCTCAATATCATCGATACTTGTTAAATGTTCTTTAAACCAGTCATAAGTATTCACTTTATTGTAAGTAACACAAGGTGAGAAAACATTAACAAAAGAAAAACCATCATGATGAATCGCATCTTCAATCATTTTAGTTAATGCCTTTATATCACTTGAGAATCCTTGTGCTACAAAAGTTGCACCAGAGGACAGTGCCAATTCCAATGGAGCTACATTCTTTTCTATATTTCCTTTAGGTGTTGATTTAGTTACAAATCCTTTAGCTGAGGAAGGTGATGTTTGTCCTTTAGTTAATCCATATATTTGATTGTCCATGACAATATACGTCATATTCATATTACGTCTAAGAGCATGAATAGTATGTCCCATTCCTATTGCATAGCCGTCTCCATCACCACCAGAAGCGATAACTGTTAAATCTTTGTTTGCCATTTTAACGCCTTGTGCTAGAGGCAATGCACGTCCATGAATAGAGTGTACGCCATAAGAATTAATATAACCTGATAGTCTACCAGAACAACCAATCCCTGTAATGATTGCTACATCTTCTGGTTCTAAACCAATATTCGCTGTCGCTTTTTGTATAGCAGCTTGAACTGAAAAGTCACCGCAACCAGGGCACCAGTTTGGCTTCACATTATTTCTAAAATCTTTAAATGTAGCCAATTACACCAACTCCTTTAACTCTTTAGCAATTTCCAAACCTTTTTCTTCAATTTCATAAGGTAAGAAAGGTTTCCCATCGTATTTTGTTTGATTAACTAATTTATCATTAACTTGTGTGTTCATTTTTAAAATACTTGATAATTGTCCTTGATAATTATGTTCTGCAACTATTACTTTCGAAGCTTTATTAATAGCTTGTTGAACAATATCTTTAGGGAAAGGATGTAATTGTCGAATATGCATCGTATTCACTTTTACACCATGTCGTTCTAGTCTTTCTGCACCTTCTCCAATAGCACCTTTAGTAGATATAAATCCTATATACAGTATATCTGCTTCGTCTTCATGTTCATTGAGTAACACAGGATTATTGATAACCAAGCTTTCAGTTTTGCGCATTCGTTTTTCCATCTGATTCTGACGATTCATAGGCGCCTCACTTGGCTTCCCTTCTTCATTATGTTCAACACCTGTTACATGATGTATACCACCTTTAACACCTGGTATTGGTCGTGGTGATACGCCACTAGCTGTTAATGCATATCTTTTAAAGTATGCTTTATCATCTTCAGCTCTCTCGATATCTGACTGTATTATTTCTCCACGACGAATATCGATTTTATTATAATCGAGTGTTTTAACAGTTTGTTTTCCTAATGATAATTGTAAATCACTTAACAGAATGACTGGACATTGGTATTCTTCAGCTAAATTAAATGCTTCCATAGTAAGATAAAACGCATCTTCAGCATCTGTAGGAGCAACGACAATTTTCGGAATATCACCATGGGTACCATAAATCATTTGCATTAAATCTGATTGTTCTTGCTTTGTTGGTAAGCCAGTAGAAGGACCACCTCTTTGAGTATTAATAATGACTAATGGCGTTTCAGTCATACCAGACAATCCAATAGATTCCATCATTAAAGAAAGACCTGGACCCGCACTCGCTGTAAAGCCTCGTACGCCAGCATAGTTAGCTCCAATCGCCATCGTTGCTGCTGCTATTTCATCTTCAGTTTGAACAACAGTACCATCAACTTTAGGTAGATTGGCAATCATGTATTCCATAATTTCAGAAGCTGGCGTAATTGGATAAGCGGACATAAATCTTGATCCAGCTGCTATTGCTCCTAATCCGATTGCGTCATTACCTATCATATATAAATGAGGATGACCGCTACCATTCTCTAATGTAAAGTCTCCATTAACGTTGGTAACTTGTTGCTTCATTAAATCATAACCCATATTAAGGGCTTGTATATTCATATCAACGACTTTATTACCTTTTTTTGAAAACATGTTATCGATTAAAGTTTCAAAAGTTGATGTATTTAAATCCATCAGTGCAGATGTCGCACCAATTGCCACCATATTCTTCATTAATGCTGTTCCAAGTTCCTTTGCCGTGCTAGTGAATGGTAACTCAATTAATTGAGCCACACAGTTCTCTGGCTTTTGGGGTTTTGCTTTAGCATCCGCAATTATAATACTATCTTCTCTCATTTCATGATGATTTAATTCAATCGTTTCCTGGTCAAAAGCAATGAGTATATCCAAATCATCACTAATCGCATGCACAGGCGATTTTGAAACTCTTATCTTATTATTAGTATGGCCACCTTTTATACGACTAGAAAAGTGTCTATATCCATACAAAAAATAACCTTTTCTATTCATCGCAGTAGCAAAGATTTCACCGGTAGATTCAATACCTTCGCCTTGCTGACCGCCCACTTTCCATGATATTTGTGATTTCATATCACATGCCTCCTGTGGTATTAATTCATACTCTATGATAACAAAATAAACCACCGTTTTACTATTTCAACAGTGGTACAAGTTTAAATTCATACTAATGGACTATATCCCTTTAAATTTGGAAAGGATGGTCCTCATTTATTAACAGTCTTTTTATTTGAGTCGTTTTACCTTCTTTATCTAAATCTATGATAACTCCTGATAATACGCCTCGCCCATCATCTGGAACAACATGCCTTTGTGGCAAACTAGTAATAAAACGTTGAATAACTTCATCTCTATTGATACCTAAAATACCATCGTAATAACCTGTCATCCCGACATCTGTGATATATCCTGTGCCATGAGGTAATATACGATCATCAGAAGTTTGAATATGTGTGTGAGTACCAACAACAGCGCTCACTCTACCATCTAAATACCAACCCATAGCATTTTTTTCAGATGTAGTTTCAGCATGAAAATCTACAAATATATATGGTGTAGATTTTTGAGCTTCTTCGATTAGCTGGTCAGCCTTTTTAAATGGATCATCAATGTCTTGCATAAATGAACGGCCTTGTAAATTAATAATAGCCAATTTAATATCGTTAATTTTTATTATTCTCATACCTGTTCCTGGAGCTTCATCAGGAAAATTTGCAGGTCTCACCATTCGATGAGCA
Source organism: Staphylococcus sp. GW823-FHT05F06 (assembly GCF_058795495.1). Taxonomy (NCBI): domain Bacteria; kingdom Bacillati; phylum Bacillota; class Bacilli; order Caryophanales; family Staphylococcaceae; genus Staphylococcus; species Staphylococcus sp. GW823-FHT05F06. Next base: position 161,005 of record NZ_JBXAHW010000001.1, read on the forward strand.
TCATCAATAAAATCGTAAATTTCTCTTTGACCATATGTATGATTACCCATAGTCATGAAATCCACGCCTTCTCTCAAAAGTTGTTTGTAAATTTTTTCTGTTAATCCTTTACCGTGTGCGGCATTTTCAGCGTTTACTATAGAAACTGTTGGGTGATAAGTTTGTTTAATTTTAGGTAAATAAGTAGTAATCATTTTCCTGCCCACTTTACCAACGATGTCGCCTATAAACAATATTCTCATTCTCTGTTCATCCTCTCATAAATTAAGTTTAATGGATACTGTACTATAATAAAAGTCTCATTAACAAATTAATTATTCTGAAAATTAAAAGACTTTACTTTTTTGTATTTAAGTATTGTGTTAATATGAAACTAATAAAAATATAGGAGTTGTTTATTCATTCATGTCTATTAATATTGATCCTGAAAAATTTGCTGAATTAGTTGTAACTTCAAATCCAGCCAAATCTGATGACGCTGAAGATATCGCTAAAGAAAGTTTAATTTTATACATTAATGCTTATCGTTTAGCAGAGAAATATGCAAATATCGCTACAAATTGCTATGATACAGCTGAAATTTTAAAAGAAATAAATGAAGTTGATTTACAATTAAAATAAATCATTATATCCGAGCGTTTATACGCTCGGTTTTTTATATTATATTTAATAAGCCACTGGCCGTAAATACGGTCAGTGGCTTATGGAATTATTTAGCATATTCTATTGCTCTAGTCTCTCGAACAACTGTCACTTTGATATGTCCAGGATATTGTAACTCTTCTTCAATTTGGTTCTTAATATCTCTTGCCAATCTATATGATTTTAAATCATCAATTTCTTCAGGTGAGACGACTACACGAATCTCTCTACCAGCTTGTATAGCAAATGCTTTTTCTACCCCATCATAACTTTCAGATAACGTTTCGAGTCTCTCAAGTCTTCTAATATAATTTTCAAGTGTCTCTTTACGTGCACCTGGTCGCGCTGCTGATAATGCATCAGCTGCTGCAACTAAAATAGAAATGATAGAGGTTGGTTCAACATCACCATGATGTGAGTGAATAGCATTAATAATTATGTTATTTTCATTATATTTCTTAGCTAATTCAACACCTATTTCTACGTGACTACCTTCAACTTCATGATCAATGGCTTTACCAACATCATGTAATAATCCAGCACGTTTAGCTAAAGTAACATCCTCTCCTAATTCTGCTGCAAGCATACCTGAAAGGTGGGCAACTTCAATTGAATGTTTAAGTACATTCTGACCATAACTAGTTCGATAATTTAATCGACCCAAAATTTTCACTAAATCAGGATGCATATTGTGTACATTTATTTCAAAGGTAGCTTGTTCTCCAGCATCTCTAATGATATCGTCTACTTCCTTTCTAGCTTTTTCGACCATATCTTCAATACGTCCAGGATGAATACGTCCATCAGAAACCAAATTAACTAGTGCAGTTCTAGCAATTTCACGTCTAATTGGGTCAAAACCTGATAAAATAACTGCTTCTGGTGTGTCATCAATAATTAAATCTATGCCAGTAAGTGTTTCTAATGTGCGTATATTTCTACCTTCTCTACCTATGATACGACCTTTCATTTCATCGTTAGGCAGATTTACGACTGAAACAGTTGATTCAGTTGTATGTTCGGCTGCTAATCTTTGTACAGTTGTAGCAAGTAATTCTTTAGCTGTCTTATCAACTTTTTCTTTCGCTTCTTTTTCTTTTTCTTTAACAAGTATTGCAATATCTTGTGACAGTTCTTCTTCAACTCTTTGAAGCTGTTCTTTCACAGCTTCTTCTTGAGTGAGACCGGAGATGCGTTCTAATTCTTGTTCATGCTTCATTATTAATGTTTGAACACTACTCTCTTTTGCATCTACTTGTTGTTGTCTTTCTTCAAGTTTTGATTCTTTTTGTTCCAAAATCTCATCTTTTTTATCTAAAAGATCAGATTTCCGATCCAAATTTTCTTCTTTTTGAAGAAGTCGGGTTTCTTGTCTTTGAAGTTCACCACGTCTTTCACGCAGTTCATTCTCAGCTTGTTCTTTTAAAATTTGGTTCTCTTCTTTTGCCTCAAGTAATTTTTCTTTTTTAATATTGTCTGCTTCTTTATTAGCATAGCTAACAATATCATCGGCAGTTTGTCTTGCTTGAACTTGTTTTTGGTGTAATAAATTTCGGGCAACAATATACCCTACAACAACGCCTAGAATAATCCCCAGCAAAATGAGTAGGAGGCTTAATAAATTCACATAAACACCTCCTTTATCTAGGGTTTGCTTTGTATATCAAAATCAATATGATTATATGAAATTATATAAGAATCATACATACTAATTGTACGTTTATCGACAGATATGTGTCAAGATATGAAATTGCACTACACTCATTTTAAATTGCTTTTTTTAAAGAACAAATCAAAAACTACAAAAAAGGATGGCTAAATAAGCCATCCTTTTAATTAGTCAACTAAAAAACTATTCATCAAATAAAGTTTTTGGTGAATCGTCTTCATTCTCATTTTCATCCACATCACCATCGAAAATACCTAACTTTTCACGTAACTTACGGTCAATTTCTTCTTTGATTTGTGGATTTTCCTTAAGATAATTTTTGACGTTTTCTTTACCTTGGCCCATTCTATCTCCATTATAAGAATACCAAGCACCTGATTTATCAACGATATCATTCTCTACACCTAAATCAATGAGCTCTCCTTCCTTAGAGATACCTTGACCATACATAATATCTACTTCTGCAACTCTAAATGGAGGTGCAACTTTATTTTTTACAACTTTTATTTTGGTTCTGTTACCTACAATATCTTGACCTTGTTTTAACTGCTCTGCTCTTCTTACCTCTAAACGTACAGAACTATAGAATTTTAGGGCTCTACCACCGGGCGTTGTTTCAGGATTCCCGAACATCACACCGACCTTTTCACGAATTTGGTTAATAAATATAGCTGTAGTATTAGATTTAGAAATAGCCCCTGATAACTTTCTTAATGCTTGAGACATTAATCTTGCTTGTAAACCAACATGAGTATCTCCCATTTCACCTTCAATTTCAGCTTTAGGTGTTAATGCTGCTACTGAATCGACAACAACAATGTCCACAGCACCACTACGAACAAAAGCTTCGGCGATTTCAAGACCTTGTTCACCATGATCAGGTTGAGATAAATATAAATTATCAATATCTACACCTAATGCTTGTGCATATACTGGATCGAGAGCATGTTCGGCATCGATAAATGCTGCTACACCACCGTTTTTTTGTACTTCAGCGATAGCATGTAAAGCTACTGTCGTCTTACCTGAACTTTCAGGTCCATATATTTCGATAATTCTTCCTTTAGGATAACCTCCAACCCCTAATGCATTATCAACTGTGACAGAACCACTTGAAGTGCTTGATACTCTGCGACCTTTATTATCGCCTAACTTCATAACGGCACCTTTACCAAAAGATTTTTCCATGTTTTTAATTACTGTATCTAAAGCTTTTTGACGTTCATTATCCAAAACGAGACCTCCTACTACAGAAAGTTATCTGTATAATATCTTATACTTACTATACAAGCATTTTAAGCAAAATACAAGTCTTTTGCGAATATTTGTTCGCGTTTATTGTGTGATAGCTGATACAAAAACGAACAAACGTACTTATATTTTTTGCAAAAATTTAAAATATACTATTTATTAAACCAATTTAATAATCTAATCATTGCATAATTTTGACTTCTGCTTCTCAATAAATTACGACTTTGAGACATCTTAAATGTTTCGATATCGAAATTATTTCCATCATAAATTCCTAAATATACAATGTTATCTTTATTTAAAAGTACAATACCCAAATCTGTTTGGTACAAATCCCTGACATATTGTGCTGCATTGAATAACACGGCATTAAACTCAGAAGTCACATCAATAAATTGATTAGAATGTGGTAGCATACCTTTAACTAGATTTTTACTGTCAGCATTTTTTAATCGAGTAAACAAAGCTCCATTAGTTACACCGTCATAAATAGCAAAATTCTGTTTTGCACTATTTATAACCGATTCTTCAATATTAACTTCGTCTGAGCCAAAATAATAAGTACCAACCCTATTTAAAATTTCATCTCGAATAGGCTTAATAAGCAGTTGACATCGTTCCTTACTTTCAGCATTGGCTGTTAATCTAAAATATACTTCATGCGTACCTGCAAGAGGTGCGATTGTCGGATTAGTTTGATCATCTATTAGATCAATTAATAGTGTTTCTAATTTCGACTCTCCTATACCAGCAAATCTAAGTAATTCAGAAAAAATAACTTCATCTTTATCCATAAGATAAGGTAATAATTCATTCTTCGCCATAGGTTGCATCTCTTTCGGTGGACCTGGTAGTAGAATTATTTTTTGTTTACCTAATTCTACAAGCATACCAGGAGCCATACCATTTTTATTTGGTAAAACTATGGCATCTTCAATTACTAATGCTTGTTGCTTATTATTAGAGGTCATATCTTGACCTTGTTCTTTAAAATAGTTTTTGATAAAGTTTAACGATGCTTCATCCGTCACTAGATTTTTTCCTAATACTTTAGCTACAGTATGTTTAGTTAAATCATCTTTTGTTGGTCCTAAGCCACCTGTTAAAACAATGGTATCAAATCTAGATAGACATTGCTTTATTACATATTCTAACCTTTGAGGGTTATCACCAATAACTGTGTGTTCTACTACACTTTTACCAATACTATTAAAAAGTTTTGAAAGATATTGCCCATTTGTATTAGCTATTTGACCTAGTAATAATTCAGAGCCAACAGCTACAATTGAAATATTCATCAATGATATACTCCCTGATATTTATATTGTCTTTTCAATAAGTCCATTATATATATTTTTGTAATATAAATCTAAAATATGAATCTTTATAAAAACAGTTTAATTATTTATCACAGAACTGTCATCTAATATAACTTAAACATAGCATCACATTATTTTTATAACATACTGACATTACATTTATATAAAAGATTTACAGATGTATATCGATATTACACCTGAAAATTGAAAATATTAAATCAATTATAGTAATTGTTTTATCTTCTTTGTCACACTAAAGCAACCGAAAAATAAAAGGTTTGCACCCCATATAGAATAGGGAACAAACCTTTGACAAAGATAACTTAATCAAAATGTATATATTTTAGAGAGTATGATTATATAACAAATTGATATGGTAATTTATATATGAAATAAATATACAAGCTCAATTTTTTAATTACACATTTATTTAGAATGTTTAAATACATCTCTTCCTTTATAAAAATATTCAATACCTGAAAGAATAGTAAAGAATACTCCAATGTATAATAACCACACTCCAATTGGGAAATGTAGATAGTGTAAGAAAGGATCGCCCAATAAAATCCATATAATTGCAACCATTGTCACTGCTGTTTTTATTTTCCCTAGTTGTCCTGCAGCACTTACAAACCCCTGTTCAATTTGTAGTAATCGTAATCCTGTGACGGCAAATTCTCGAGCAATAATTATGATAGCAACGACAGAATTAGTAAAACCAAGTTGTACCATAACAATTAATGCACTCGCGACCAATAATTTGTCTGCAAGTGGATCTAAGAATTTCCCCATATTAGTAACTAATTGCCATTTACGGGCAAGATAACCATCAGCAAAATCACTTAATGATGCAACCACAAATATGATAGCACTAATTAATATTTCAATTCTAATATGATTTCCACCTAAAATTGAAATTTGTCCAAAACCAAAATCAACTAAAGCAAATAAAATAAAAAATGGTATTAAAATAACTCTAAATACCGTTATTTGATTCGGTATATTCATATTAAATCCTCATTTCTAAAACATATATTTATATAATTAATACTGCGAGTATCCAAACGATTAAAGATATTAAAATAATGAAACCCATCCACATCAACAATTGAAACGCTTCCTTAGATTGACGTCGGTAAGGGGGTTCATACCCATTAGAAAATGTTTGTATCACATCATCAATTTGATATTGTGTTTCAGGAATCTCATCTTGATGTGCTTCAATAAGTTGATTTGGTTCGATATTTACAACTTTAGCGTATTTTCTAATAAAACCTTCAGTATAATCACTCTTGGCTAGTTCATTAAAATCATTATTTTCTATATGTATTAACGTTTGACGCTTTAACTGAGTTCTTTGTTCTAATTCACTTAGTGTCATACCCAATCTTTCACGTCTACTTTTCAACACTTCACCAATCGTTTTCACTCAAAGTCCTCCTAGACATTATTCAAAGAAACCAAACCCTCCACCAAATGGATCTCCAAAATCTAAATTATTCTTGCTTTGAACCGTATGTTTCTTCATTTCTTCATATCGAATCTCTTGATCTTCATTTTCTCTCAATTCAATAATATAGTCAAAATCTTCCATATTATAATTGCACGACTCTACAAATAAATCTGGATGTTCAACTACTTTTATTGAGGGTAACGTCATAACCTCTCTCACCAATTCTTGGTGCTCAGGGTTCAATTCACGTGCTGTTACCGCACCATCAATGATATATACGTGATTAGAATCATATTCACCTTTAAATAGTGAACGCCTTACTGTTTGTTTAATTAAAGTTGAGCTTATGAATAACCATCTTTTATGTGCACAAACACTTCCAGCTACAATAGATTCAGTTTTACCAACTCTAGGCATTCCACGTATTCCGATTAATTTATGTCCTTCTTCTTTAAATAACTCAGCTAAAAAATCAACAAGTAATCCTAAATCTTCTCGTTCAAATTTAAAAGTCTTTTTATCATCAGCATCTTGTTCAATATATCTACCGTGTCGTACAGCGAGTCTATCTCGTAATTCAGGAACTCTTAACTTTGTAATTTCTATTTCATTAATTTCTTTTACAATTTGTTCGAACCTTTCGACCTTTTCTAGTTGATCTGTTTTAATTAACAATCCCCTTTTTCCCTGATCAACACCATTAATTGTAACAATACTAATGCCGAGCATTCCAAGCAAACTTGAAATATCACCGAGTAAGCCAGCACGATTTACAGTTATCTCATATTCTAAGTACCACTCTTTCCTTTTTGCAAAAGTCATTTCTTGATCACCCCTTGTTAACAACGAAGCACATGAAATCTTTGTTTATCATATTATAACACCAATAATAAAAAGATACTTCTTTTATTATTACTAAAATGTTGCTCCTATAACAATTGAAACAAGAAACTTATCTTTTACTGACAAAGCATTTAAATATACCATCCGCCATTCACTTTATGTACTGTACCCGTAATACTTTTTGACATAGTACTACACAAGTATGCACAAGCATGTGCCACTTCAGAAGGATCAATCATTCTTTGCTGAGGTAACTCTGATACTATATTCGATAACTCATCTTTCGACCATACATCGCTCATTTTCCCTTTTACCATACCTGGTGTAATAGCATTTACAGTTACTGAAGTTAAAGCTAATTCTTGACTTAATGCTTTAACAAAACCAATTTGAGCACTTTTCATCGCTGAATAGATTGTCTCTAAACTAGCTCCAGTTTCTCCCCAAATTGATGAAATAACAATGATACGTCCATTGTTACTCTGCCTTAAAATATCAATAAAGTAGCGAGTCAAACGTATAAATTGTCTTACATTTAATGCATAACTATTATCGATGTCACAATCACTCATATCTTGTAACATGCCATATAATGCTGTCCCACTGGTATAAATTAGACAATCTAGCTCGTCAATGTGTCCAAAGTAATCTTCGAGCTCTATATCTTTGGTTAAATCACATTGAATAAATGTAACTTTGCTATTTTTAAATTGATTACTTAAATCAGAATATTGAGCTGAATGATAATGTAAGAAAACTTCATAACCTTCAAATAGCAGTCGTTTTACAATGGCACGACCTATTGTTCCAGAACCACCTATGACTAGCGCTTTCATCTATTTTCCATCTCCAAACGACTATCAACAAGTTGGTCAAAGTTCAAGAATAATTCGGAAGTTTCATTTACACTCTCTAACGTAATATTTTCTACGATATCAAGCATATCAAATACACTCACTCCCTCGAAATAGAGTTTTGCATATTGATTAGCAATATATTCTGGAGAATTTAAACTTGATATGAATTCTCCAATAAATTGCTTTTTCAACAAATCAAATGCTTCTTGATCTTTAAGGTTTCCTTTATATTTTCTTAATTCATCCATTATTAATTGTTTAAATAGATCAGGCTGTTGTGTTGCACTAGTAATAATTGAAAAACTGTAGCTCGGTTCCAATACAAATTGATAACCGAATGTTTCATCTATTAAATCTTTATTTAAAAGTTGTTGATAAAACTCCGTTTCCTCTCCAAAAACCAATTCGTAGAAAAATGTCATTTCCAAATCTCTTTGAACAAATTTAGTTGCACTTTCATCTAATGGTTCATTTTTAAAACCTAGCATCAATCGTGGTGACTGTAACTTCATTTTCTCAGAAACAAACCGTTGATTTATCTCTCTAGGCTCATCAATTTGCGCACGTTCAATACGTGGTTGATAAGTTTTATTTCTTTGATTTTCATGCTTTTCTACAAGTTTAATTATCGATTGAGGACTAACATCGCCTACCACAAACAACACCATATTAGAGGGATGATAAAATGTCTCATAGCATAGATATAAATCATCTTTTGTTATTTCATAAATGCTTTCAACACTACCAGCGATATCCACCCGTATCGGGTGCTTGGAATACATAGCCCTTAAAGTATTAAACATTAATTTATATCCTGGTTGTTCCTGGTACATTTTAATTTCCTCAGCTATAATCCCTTTTTCTTTATTAACTGTTTCTTCAGTAAAATAAGGTGTTTCTACCATATTGAGGAGACGTTTAATGTTACTTTCAATATTACTTGTTGCGCTAAATAAATAACTCGTACGATCAAAGCTTGTAAAAGCATTAGCTTGCGCATTCTCTTCGGCAAATGCAGTAAATAAATCTTCATCTTCTTTTTCAAACAATTTATGTTCTAAAAAATGTGCCACACCGTCAGGAACTTTTACAAATTGCTGACTACCTATGGGCTTAAAATGATTGTCCAATGAACCAAACTGTGTTGTGTAGGTCACATACGTTTTTTGAAAACCAGGCTTAGGAATGATAAATAATTTCAATCCATTATCAAACTCATGTTCGAAAACTTTCTCATCTATAAGTTCATATTGATGTGTTTTCATCAGTGTTGGTCTCCTTTCGTTAGTACATAAATTGTATCTAGAACAGCTTCATTTGCCAATTTAATAACATCTTTTTTCGTCACTTGATTAACTGCATTTATAAAATCTTGATCAGTTTGCTGTCGGTTTAATAATAATTGATTATGTAGTATTTCAATTATACTTTTAGGTCTATCTGATGCTTCGTGTCTATGGGAAATAATGATTTTTTTAGCTAATTCAATTTTATTAGAATCAAAATCTCCATTTTTTATCTTATCAAACTCTTTGATGACAGTATCTTTTGCTTGCTCATATTTCTCAGCAGAAACACCACTTAAAACAAATAAAAATCCGTTTTTACCATCAATTTGTGAATGTATAGAGTATGCCAAACTTTGCTTTTCTCTGACTTCATTAAATAGTACTGAGGAAGGATCTCCTCCAAACATCATATTTAATACTATAAATGCATAGTAATTACTTTTCCCATAATAAGATGGAAAGCGATATCCCAAATTCAATTTAGCTTGGTCAACATCGTCTTTTTCAATTATATATTGCGGTTGATCAAAAGAAGGTGTGATTTCAGTACTTTCTTTATTTTCTAAATAGAAAGGCTTAATTGCAAACTTATCTAGAATTAGTTGCGTTACTTCCTCTTTGTTAATATTTCCTACAACATATATGGCACAATCATCATTTTGTACCATGGATAGATATGTATCGTATAGACTTTCAGAAGTCACTTGTGGAATTTGTTCTAATTGACCTGTCGCTATATATCGATAGGGTTCTTGTTTAAACATATAATTCATTAACTGAAGAAATGAATACTGTGCTTTATTATCTTCCATTGCTTCAAGTTTTTTGCTAAGTAAAGACTTTTCTTGAGCTACATATGTATGATCAAAGCATCTATCTTTGATTAATGGATTCCAAATTATTTCTTTTAACGTATCTAATCCCTTTTCAAATAAAGGGGTTTTATCTTTTAAGAATTTTTCATTAACTACTTCTAATGAGATTGTAATAACATGCTTATCTTTAAACTTAGAAACAAAACTATTAACATAGGCGCCATACAATTCTGATAACTGTTTATTTAAAGTTTTATCGGTGGGCCATTGTTGTGTTGCACGAACTAATACTTTACTTAAAATTGAACGTGAAGTAATTGTTTTATAGTTTAATGGTGCCATAAATTTAAATGTAATTGTCGTTGTTTTAAATTTATCGGTAGGCAAAACATTGACTCGAACTTTTGTGTTATCTTGATTGAATCTCTTCAAAATCTAACCTCCTGGTTTTAATATGACAATTTATTCACTTTTAGTAATAGTGAATTTAACTAAACTACTCTTAATATAATTTAAAGAATACAAAATTGGTTGATGCTTTTCGTCATAATGTACTACTTTAAGTAACATAAGCCCTTCGTGAGGTGAAGCATTAAGCACTTCAGAGATATGGGGTTCGTAACTAATTGCTTCTAAATCCATTTCTGCATGCATGATTTGATGATTTGTAGATGCTTTAATAGCTTCTAACATTGAACCACTACTCTGTTGATAATCTGTACAAGTTAGATAAGTTTTTGCTATTTTGTCTAAACAATATACGACAGGCTTATGATTAGCAGTCCTTAGTCTCTCAATAATTGTTATAGGTTCTTTTGTTTCTATACCTAAATGTTCAGCATCTAAAATAGTTGCAGGTTGCTCGTCAAGATTCAGATATTCTGTTCCTGCTTCATAACCCGCTTCTTTAATCATAGTCCCTATACTAATAATTTTATTTAACGGGTAATAGAAAGGGGGCTTTACTTTTACGCTAGTCCCCTCTTCAAAATTATCCGTTACTACTTGTTCAGTAATCAACTCATCTATACCATCATAAACATCATCTGTTTTAACATTTAATGCTCTCGCAATTGACAAATTACTAGGTAATTTACTTCCATTGGTTAGTTCACCATCTTTGATTAAATTTAAAATGTATTGTTTTACTCTATAGATTGCACTCATTTCCGACATTTTTACACCTCGTCATTTTCTAAATCAACTAATATTTGTCTAGGTTTACTTCCTTTTTGTGGACCAATAACTTGGTTACGTTCCAAATCATCCATGAGCCTTGAAGCTCGATTATAACCGATTCTAAATTGTCGTTGTAATAAAGAAGTACTAGCTTTTTGCTTTTCTATTACAAATAAATAAGCTTCATCATATAAAGCATCCTCACTCTTCATTTCTGATTTATCTACAGGTGCATCTGGTTCCATTTCTTTAACATAATTTGCTTTCTGTTGCTCTACAACATAATTAACAACATCTTGCACTTCTTGATCACTTAAAAAAGCACCTTGAATTCGGGTTGTAGTAGATTCTCCGTTACCAACATATAGCATATCACCTTTACCAAGTAGCTTTTCAGCTCCACCAGCACCAATTATTGTTCTAGAGTCAGTTTGAGAACTTACAGCGAACGCAATTCTTGATGGAATGTTATTTTTAATAATACCAGTAATAACATCAACGGAAGGTCTTTGAGTAGCTACAATTAAGTGTATACCCGCTGCTCTAGCCATTTGAGTAATACGTTGGATAGCATTTTCTACTTCTTTACCTGCAACCATCATTAAATCAGCCAATTCATCCACTATTACGACGATATACGGTAACTCAGGTTGTTTTTCATCAAGTTCTTCATTCTGTTTGCGTATATATTGGTTATATCCTTCAATATTTCGTGTCGATGAATGTTGAAACAAATCATAACGACGTTCCATTTCTGAAACAATTTTTTCTAAAGCTTGAGACGCTTTATGTGGGTTTGTTACAACCGGTATAAGTAAATGAGGAATACCATTGTAAACATTTAACTCTACCATTTTAGGATCGATTAACATAAGTTTAACTTCGTGCGGTTTTGTGTTGAGTAATATACTCGTTATAATACCATTAATACAAACTGATTTACCGCTTCCTGTTGAACCAGCAACGAGTAAGTGAGGCATTTCATTTAATTGAATTGATATTGGATCACCAGAAATATCTCTACCAATGCCGACTTCTAATTTATACTTAGATGGGAACTTATCTTCTAAAACTTCTTTTAGAGTGACAAGTGAGATTTTATCATTGGGAACCTCAATTCCTACCGCAGAGCGACCTGGAATAGGTGCTTCTATTCGTACATCTTTCGCAGCCAAAGCTAATGCAATGTCATTATGGAGATTGACTATTTTACTTACTTTAACACCTTGCGCTGGTTGAATTTCATATTGCGTAACTGCAGGACCGATTTTAATTTGTGTTACTTTAGCATTAACTCCAAAGTTTTTTAGTGTAGATTCTAAAACCTGACCTTTACGTTGGACTTCAGCTTTTGAAGTAGTTTTTTGTTTAGTAGGCTGTTTTAATAAGGATAAAGGTGGCACCGTATACTCAATATTGGCTTCTTCACCAGCTTCAGATATTGAGCCTTCAGCCTGACTTTGTTGTTGATTGTTTTCAGCGGTTGTAGATGGCTGATTATTATTTATTGATTGATTTTTGGTACTTGGTAATGATTGTTGAAATTGTTCATTATCCAAAACACGTTTTTGACGTTGGTTAGCAGTATTTGGTCTTTTATCTTCTTGCTCATTATGACCATATATTGGAATATCGTCTGACTGAGAAATCTCTGGAAAATCACTAACATCTTTAATGACATTATTATTCTGACGTGATTTTTTTTGTTTTTTTCGTTCAATTTTTGCCTCTTTTAATTGGGCTTTTTCTTCTTTTTTAATCTTATTTTGTTCTCTTTTTTGTTTTATTGACTCAGATGCATGATTACTTGATGACTTGAGGTTGTCGAATAAACTTTTTGTAACATCTCTATGTCTTAAATTAAGTAATAAAATGAAACTCGAAGCTAGTAATAGGATAGTAATTATTATTACACCTACAATAGATATGAGAGGTATAAATAGTTTAAGTAAATAAAAACCTATTAAGCCTCCCCCAAAATTTGGAAAATGTGTTTGTTCATAAGCTTTATAAACAAAGGACAGTACAGGCTCTCTTTGAGAAGTGATATTATGTGAAAAATGAAAATACAATTGCGCTATAAATAACAAAGCTAATTGTAAAACTATTGCACCGATACTACGTCGAGTTCTAGGTATTTGCTTAGAGTATGTTATAAAAATTGTTGCAATAAGTACTAAAATATAAGTTAAATATCGACTCATACCAAAAAGATAATTAAAAAAGCTATCAATCATTCTACCAATGATTCCTAATTGAAAAGCGCCTAGTATAATAAGAATTACTACAATTATTGAGAATATATATCTTAAAGGCGTTTCATTTTGCTTTTTTTTATTCGTTTTTTTATTACCCTTTCTCTTCGTCGATGTTCTTTTTTTTGCTTGTGGCAATACCTACACCTTCTTTTTTAATCTCTCATCATTACTATATTTAGAGTATTCATCCCATTTGAATATATACTTATATGTATTTTTAATAAGATGAAAGAGGCAAGAACAACTTAGATTATTTAGATTCACTTTCATATTTACCAAACTCTAAGATTTTAGAAACTGATAAATAATTAAAAGAAAAACTAATTGTTGAACAAAGTCATTAAACATGATTTTGCTTTACTAAATTGTCCCAACCTCTTTAAATATTATTCTATTAAGATTAGATCTCCGATATGACTGGAATAATCATTGGACGGCGTTTTGTACTCTCAAATAGTAACTTACTGATTTGATCTCTCATATTTTGCTTGATTTCTGACCATTCTATTCGTTTTTCTTGAAGACCTTCCTCTACAATTTTACGTACTTTTTCTTCAGCCTCTTTCAAAAGTTCTTCACTTTCTCTAACATAGACGAAGCCTCTTGATTGAATTTCAGGTCCTGCAGCAATACGTCGATTTTTAGGATCTAATGTCACAACCGCAATAAAAATACCGTCTTCGGCTAATAGATGTCTGTCTCTTAATACGATATTACCTACGTCACCAACGCCAATCCCATCAATAAGTATATTACCTGATTGAACTTTTTCATTTAAAATCATATCTTTACCGTTATAACTAATCACGTCGCCTTTTTCAACTAAGAAAATTTTCTCAGGTGCTACACCGGTTTCTGCTGCTAATTTGGCATGTGCAATCTGCATTTTAAATTCACCTTGAACAGGTACAAAATATTCAGGTTTCATAATATTTAACATCATTTTCAATTCTTCCATACAACCATGACTTGACGCATGAATTTTCTTGTTGTTTGGAATTATATGTGCTCCAGCACGCACTAACTCATTTAATGTATCTGCAATAATAACCTCCATATTAGCTGAAGCAGTAATTGCTAGGAATATTGAATCTCCTTCTTCTATGTTCATAATTTTATGCTTTTTGCGAGCCATTTGACTTAATGCTTCTACTGGTTCACCTTGCATACCTGTAGCAATAATAATCACTTCATTTTTAGGATAATTTTCCACTTCGTTAATAGGTATTAATAAATCTTTTGGTATATCAAAGTATCCCATTTTACGTGCTATGTTAAACGAACTTTCAAGTGAACGACCTAAAAATGACACTTTACGATTAAGTTGACTTGCAATGTTAAGCACTTGTTGAATACGAACGAAGTTTGAAGCATAGCATGATACAATAAGTCTACCTTTAACCTTGGCAAAAGCATCATACATGTGATGTTCAATAATATTTTCAGGCGTGTTATATCCAGGCTTTTCAGCTTCTGTTGAATCACTGATTAATGCGAACACACCCTCATCACCAATTTCTGCCATTCGTTTCAAGTCTGGAGCATAATGTCCATGCAAACTTTGATCAAACTTAAACTCTCCAGTATAAACTATAGAACCATACGAAGTATGAATACATACGCCTAAGCTATCAGGAATGCTATGTGTCGTATTAAAGAAACTCACGTTAACATTTTTAAATCTCATAATTGAATCATGGTTTACAGTATAGTAACGTACTTTCTTTTTAATATTTCGGGCCTTCATTGCTTCTTTAACAAGTGCGATTGTCAATTTAGAACCATAAACTGGTGCATCGATTTGTTCTAACACATAACTTACTGCGCCTATAGCATGTTCATGACCGTGTGTAAGAAATATTCCTTTTAATCTTTCTTTGTTTTCAATGACATATTGAATGTCAGGAATAACGATATCTACCCCAAGCATTTCATCTTCTGGGAACATTAATCCTGCATCCAACATAAACATTTCATCGTCTACTTCAACGATGTACATATTTTTAGCGATTTCGCCTACTCCACCGAGTGGAATAATACGAATATCTTTATTTTTTTTCTTTATTAAACTCAAAATGTTACCTCCTATAAATAGTGACCCGTCCATATATAAACTCACTATTTATTATAAGTTAAAACGACCTTGATGTACACTATTATTGCACTGTTATACCATTTGATTATTGAGATTATATTTTTTAAGATTAATATTTTTATCATATTTAATAAAGCAATTGTCGCATGTACATACTAAATATTACTTTTACTTATTAAATGATTTTAATTGAATATATGTTTTTCAGTCACCATATAACATCACTAACAAAATACATTTATCTCACTGAATAGTCATATTAAAATAAAAAAACTGCTCGCAAAGCATTTAGCTTTGTCGGCAGCTTTTTACAGAACAAATACATTAAGTTCATATATGATACATTTTAATTTTTAGATTGCTCTAATACTTTATGTGACGCATTAACGCGACCTTGTTTATCGATTTCAGTAATTTTCACTTCAATTGTATCTCCAATTTTAAGAACATCTTCTACTTTATTAATTCTTTCTTGTGAAATTTGAGAAATGTGTAATAACGCGTCTTTACCAGGGAACAATTCAACGAAAGCACCATACTTTTCAATACGTTTTACTTTAGCATGATATACTTGTCCAACTTCCGCTTCGCGTGTAATATCTTCGATAATTTCTTTTGCACGGTTAATCATCGCTTGATCTACAGCACCTATAAAGATTGTACCATCTTGTTCAATATCTAATTTAACTCCAGTTTCGTCGATAATTTCATTGATTTTCTTACCACCTGGTCCAATCACGTCTCGAATTTTATCTGGATTAATACTCATAGTTACCACTTTTGGTGCGTAAGCACTTAATTCTTCGCGTGGTTGTTCAATCGTGTGAAGCATATGATCCATAATAGCTAATCGTCCTTGACGCGCTTGTTCTAGTGCTTCTTCAATAACTTCTCGAGTTAAACCATCAATTTTAATATCCATTTGAATCGCAGTAATACCGTCTTTAGTACCTGCTACTTTGAAGTCCATATCACCTAATGCATCTTCCATTCCTTGAATATCAGTTAAAATTGTATAGCTATCGTCACGCGTTACTAGTCCCATTGCAATCCCTGCGACTGGCGCTTTAATTGGTACACCGGCATCCATTAATGCTAATGTTGAACCACAAATCGATGCTTGAGATGATGAACCGTTAGACTCTAATACTTCACTTACAATACGAATTGTATAAGGGAAATCTTGAGTATCAGGTATAATGTAACGTAATGCTCTTTCACCAAGCGCACCATGCCCAATCTCACGTCTACCAGGTGCACGTACAGGGCCAGTTTCTCCTACAGAGAAATTAGGAAAGTTATAATGATGCATAAAACGTTTTTCTACCTCAGGTCCTAAACCATCAATTAATTGATAATCTCCAAGTGCGCCTAAAGTTAAAACTGAAAGTGCTTGTGTCTGACCACGAGTAAATAAACCTGACCCATGAGCTCTTGGTAACAAACCAACTTCTGATTCAAGAGGTCTTATTTCATCTACTTTACGTCCATCAGGTCGTATTTTTTCATCTGCAATTAGACGTCTTACTTCTTCTTTAATTAAGTCATTTAGAATTGCATAAACTTCTTTAACAAGCGTTTCATTTTCAGGATCTTCTTCATCTAGAAAATGACCAACAACTTCTTCTTTCAGAGCATCTAAGTTTTCATCTCGTTGTTGCTTATCGAAAGTTAAAACCGTGTCCTTAAGTCCTTTATCTTCAGTTAAACTTTTTACTTTTTCAACTAAATCTTCGTCTCTTTCCACCGGTACAAATTCTTGTTTTATCGGTTGAATGTGATCGATGATTTCTTGTTGGAATGCAACAAGTCGTTTGATTTCCTCGTGTCCGAAGAAAATAGCCTCAAGCATCTCACTCTCAGTAATTTCACTTGCGCCTGCTTCAACCATGTTTACCGCATCTTTATGACCAGCAACTTCTAAATCTAATCTAGAAATTTCTTTATCAGCGACGGAAGGATTAATGACATATTTGCCATCGATATAACCTACATTTACACCTGCGATGGGACCTTGGAATGGAATATCTGAAACACTTAACGCCATCGAAGAACCAATCATTGCTGCCATTTCTGGTGAGCAATCTGGATCAGCACTTAAGACAATATTCATGATTTGTACGTCATGTCTATATCCTTTTGGAAACAGTGGACGAATAGGTCTATCAATGAGACGAGCTGTTAACGTTGCTTCATCACCAGGGCGACCTTCTCTTTTTTTGAATCCTCCTGGTATTTTACCAGCAGCATACATTTTTTCTTCGTAATTTACAGTTAATGGGAAAAAATCGCCATCTCTAGGTTCTTTAGAAGCAGTTGCAGTTGATAGGACAACTGTATCTCCATAACGCACTAAAACAGCACCATTAGCTTGCTTTGCTAATTGTCCTGTCTCAATAGTTAAAGAACGCCCAGCCCATTCAGTTTTAAAAACTTTCTTCTCTTGAGACATTATGAATCTCCTCTCTTAATTCTAATATTTATATCATATCATTTATTTAACTGATTTTATATTTTTTATTATGATACATAATAAAAAAAGGAAAGTACCATCCATGGTGCTTTCCTAATTCTATATTAAGATTAACGACGAATACCTAATGATTTAATTAATTCACGGTAACGTTGAATATCTTTACTACGTAAGTAGTTTAATAAGTGACGACGACGACCTACCATTTTCAATAAACCACGACGTGAATGGTGGTCTTTCTTGTGTTCACGTAAATGCTCATTTAATGCAGTAATTTCTGCAGTTAATACAGCGATTTGGACTTCTGGTGAACCAGTATCAGTTTCGTGCACACGATATTCTTTAATTAATTCATCTTTACGTTGTTGTGAAATTGCCATTATCAATTTCCTCCTTAATTATAATTTAACTCCTTAATCTGAGTGAGGCGTCGGAGAATCGACCTACTAAGAAAAAGGTATATCTAGAGAATAAGAATAATCTTGTATCTCTGTCAACTTTATATATTATATGATATATCATCATCGAAATCAATAGATAATAAATGTTTAGCCTGCGCTTTATCTTCATTCATTTGTTTAACTAATGGATCGATACCATCAAATTTAACTTCTGGTCTTAAAAAGTGATGCCAATACACAGTCACACGTTCACCGTAAATATTTTCATTAAAATCAAATATATTCACTTCAATAACTAACTCAGCCCTAGTTGGATCGTGGAATGTTGGTTTAACTCCAACGTTAGCTACACCACGATGTAATTTACTCTCTGGACCAATTTCCATACTCACTGCGTAAACACCTTTTTTTGGTAGTACATAATCATCACTGGGTTGCACATTAGCTGTTGGAAAACCAATTGTTCTTCCACGTTTTTCACCTTGTACTACAGTTCCTTTAATCCTATATATATACCCTAATTCGTCATTTGCTTTCTGTAAATGACCATCTGTAAGCGCTTGGCGTATTGCAGTTGTAGAAATTTTTTCAGAATCCATCTCTTGTTTTCCTACAATAGTCGTATTAAAAGCTTTTGATTCCTGAAGTACCGTCATATTTCCTTTTCCAAATTTACCAAAGGTGAAATCAAACCCTGCAATCACTTCTTTAACATGATTATTAATAATATAATTTTTTATGAAATCGTCAGATGTCACATTAGCAAATCTTGATGAAAAATTGATAACGATACAATAGTCTATACCGTGTTCTGCTATCATTTCTAACTTATCTGAAAGTGGTGTAAGATAGGTTGTACGTTTACGCTCAGGGTTTAATACGACTGAGGGGTGTGGATCAAACGTCATAACAGCCTTTTTAAGTTGATGCTCTTTTGCTTTTTCATCAAGCACTTGAAACACCTTGTCGTGACCTCTATGCATACCATCGAAGAAACCAAAAGCCATAGCAACATTTTCAGTTATGAATTGATTACTTTGTATGGGATGTGTAACTTCTATCACTTTCATAATATTATTTCTCCTTTAATTAAAAACTTTTTTAGGTTTTATTTCATAAGGTTTATCTGGATGAACTATATATATTGCTAAAACTTTTTGAGTGCTACTATCGACAAATATAAAAGGTTCTTTAACATTTTGACTTAACACTTTTTTATGAAATTTTTGACCGTTACAGATTTTCTTTTTAAAATTTGAATCTTTCACTTGGAATGATTTCAGACCTTTTAAGCCATATTCTATAGGAAACAATTCATTATGTAATGAATCATGCTCATGTAATTCTTTAATTTGATCAATCGTTAAACTACTTTCTAATTGAAAACCGCCAGAAGCAATTCTAGTTAGACGTGACATATGAGCTGGAAAACCAAGTTTAAGTCCAATATCTGTAGCTAAAGTTCTAATATAAGTTCCTTTACCACATGTTACTTCAACTTCAAAATGACATGTCTGCTCCTGGAAAGTAACTTCAGATATTCTATGTATATCTTTAATAAAAACTTGTCGTTTAGGGCGTTCGACAGTTTCATTATTTCTCGCATATTCATATAATTTTCTTCCATTTACTTTAACAGAAGAATACATAGGCGGAATTTGTTGAATATGCCCCTCAAATTGCTGCAACACTTGGTCAATCGTATCTTCATTAATATCATTCTTATCAACAGCCCTAGTTTCTAAAATATCTCCAGTTTGGTCTTCAGTAGTCGTACTCTTTCCTAGCGTTATCATAGCGTGATAAGTTTTTCCCATTTCCATGATATAATCACTGACTTTTGTCGCATCGCCTAAACAAATTGGTAACACACCATTAACTTCAGGATCTAATGTTCCTGTATGACCAATTTTTTTCATTTTTAAAATTTTACGTAATTTAAAAACGACGTCGTGACTTGTTAAACCTCGTTTCTTAAATACCGGTAGTATGCCATTATACATGTTGTCACACCTTTAACTTTTAATAACGTGTATTATTATAACACGATATTTTAATTCTTTAATTAGCGTTTTACATAAAAATAGTAGGCAATATCAAAAATATGCTTTATGAATGATTGTGCCTACTATAAAATATATTATTTATCATTTTTGTGTAACTCTTGAATCATGCGTTCTATCTTATTACCGTATTCGATAGATTCATCATATTCGAATGTTAACTCAGGTATAATTCTTAGGCGCATTCGAGAACCAAGTTCAGATTTTATAAACCCAGTTGCTTTATGCAAAGCTTTAAACGTATTATCAACTTCTTTATCATTCCCTAACACTGTTAAATATACCTTTGCTTGTGAAAGGTCATTGGTTAGTTCAACATCAGTAATTGTTAAAAAACCAACTCTAGGGTCTTTAACTTTATTATTAACAATGTCCATGATTTCCTGTTTCATTTGTTCTCCTACACGTTCTGCTCTTATATTATTCATCATCTCACCTCTCTTTATTTTTACTTTACTCACAAATAAATGTGAAATATCAGATTTAATGATTAACTATTGATGTTCATTTTATTAAATTATCAACAACGAATCAATAAAATAATACTAAATGAGAGACCATAACTAAAGTATTGATAGCATAACATTAAGCTTTTCCAAATCAAAAATTTATATCTTCAATTTGATTGTTGGTTAAGCAAAGTATGTCATACTCTACTTTAAGATATTAGGTTTATGAAATATCTTAAAGTACTTAACTTAGCATATAGCCTCTCAATAAGTTTCAAAAATTATCTTTGAATTTCTACCATTTCAAACGCTTCAATAATGTCTCCTTCTTTGAGATCATTATATTTTTCAATTGTAATACCACATTCATAGCCTTGAGCTACTTCTTTAGCATCATCTTTGAAACGTTTTAATGTGTCAAGTTCACCTTCAAATAACACGATACCATCTCTAATTACGCGTACACCAGCGTTACGAGTGATTTTACCTTCAGTCACATAACTACCAGCAATTGTACCAACTTTAGAAACTTTAAATGTTTGACGCACTTCAGCTTGTCCAATGACTTGCTCTTCAAATTCTGGGTCAAGTAAACCTTTCATAGCTGATTCTATCTCTTCAATAACATTATAGATAACTCTGTGTAATCGCATATCTACATTTTCAGCTTCAGCCGCACGTTTCGCACCTGCATCTGGGCGTACATTAAAACCAATAATAATACCATTTGATGCATTTGCTAATGTAACATCTGATTCATTGATAGCACCAACAGCTGTATGAATAATTCGTACATTCACACCTTCAACATCTATTTTCATTAGAGATGCGGCCAATGCTTCAACTGAACCTTGTACATCACCTTTAATGATGACATTTAAATCTTTCATTTCACCTTGTTTCATTTGCTCAAATAAATTGTCTAATGAAACATTTTTACTTTCTTGACGTTGCTGTATGACACTTGCCTCATGACGTGCTTCACCAATTCGACGTGCTTGTTTTTCATCACCAAATACAACAAAACGATCACCTGCAAGTGGAACATCGTTAATACCAGTAATTTCTACAGGTGTTGAAGGACCGGCAGATTTAATTCTTTTTCCTAAATCATTAACCATTGCACGTATACGTCCATAAGTATTACCTACAACAATTGCATCTCCAACGTTTAAAGTACCATTTTGAACAAGTAAAGATGCAGCTGGACCTCGTGATTTATCTAATTCAGCCTCAATCACAGTACCTACAGCTTGTTTATTAGGATTAGCTTTAAGTTCTTGTACCTCCGCTACTAAACCGATCATTTCTAATAAATCATCAATACCGTCTCCACTCAATGCAGATAGTGGTACAAAGATTGTGTCACCGCCCCAGTCTTCTGGAATTAATCCATACTCAGTGAGTTCTTGCATAACACGATCAGGGTTAGCAGTTGGTTTATCAATTTTGTTTACTGCAACAATCGTAGGTACTTCTGCTTCTTTAGCGTGATTTATAGCTTCAATTGTTTGAGGCATCACACCATCATCAGCGGCCACGACTAAAATTGTAATATCAGTAACTTGAGCACCACGTGCACGCATAGTCGTAAATGCAGCATGTCCAGGAGTATCTAAGAACGTAATTTTTTTACCTGAATTTTCAATTTGATAAGCACCAATATGTTGAGTGATTCCGCCAGCTTCTCCTTCTGTAACTTTAGTGTTACGAATAGAATCTAATAAAGTCGTTTTACCATGGTCTACGTGGCCCATGATTGTAACAACTGCTGGACGTTCAATTGCATCAGAATCATCAGTCTCATCATCAAAATAAATTGATAAATCTTCTTCATCAACGACTACTTCTTTCTCTATTTCAACGCCATAGTCATCTGCAATTAATTCTAATGTTTCTTCATCCAATGATTGATTGATATTAGCCATAATACCTAGTAAGAACAATTTTTTAATAATACCAGCTGATTCTACATTTAGCTTTTCAGCTAACTCACCGACAGTTATGCCTTCTTGATAAGTGATTTTAGAGGGCATTTCTTTTGTTTCTGCTACCTCATTTTGAGGTTTATTATTTTTATTATTCTTTTTATTTTTATTGTTTTTTTGATTCTTATTAGTTTTATTGTTTTTATTTTGCTGTTTTCCTTTGTTGTTTTGTTCTTTTTTCTTCGTTGGTTTACTATTATTCTTACTTTGTTGTTTTTCTTTATCGTTAGAATTTTGTTTATTATTAGATTTTTGGTGATTATTTTGAGTATTTTGTTTATTAGTGTCTTTCGCTTGAGAGGCTTTAAATTTTTTATCTAATGCTTTGATTTGTTCTTCTTCTAAAGCTTGCATATGATTTGACACTTCAACATTCATACTTTTTAACTCATCTATAATCTCTTTACTCTTTAGATTTAATTCTTTCGCATATTCGTAAATTCTTTTTTTACTCATATAATCACTCCTTACCATATTCATCTATCATTGATAACAATTTTTTTGCAAAACCATTATCTGTTATACCAATATTAACTCTATCGCTTTTACCTATTGCTAACCCTAATTCATTTCTAGTACCAAACACTTTTAATGGCACTTGGTAACTATTACATTTATTATTCATTTGTTTTAGAGTGTTACTAGATGCATCGCTAGCTAATATGACAAGTTTTATTTGATTCTTTTTAAGCTCATTTAAGATGACCGATTCGCCACTTTTGATTTTACCAGCTCTCATAGCTAAACCAAGCAAATTAAAAATTTTCATTTTAGTCATTATTTTGGGATCTCTTCTCTATAAATCAGTCTTATTATTTCTTTATAAACAGGATCAAGTGTATCTTTAGTAGCGTTAAAATATTTTTCTAAAACTTCTCTTTGTTGAGCCTTTTCAACTAAAGCTACATCTTTAGACACATATGCACCGCGCCCTTGTTTTTTTCCTGTCGCATCTGCAAAGATTTCGCCTTCTTTGTTAATAACCACTCGAATCATATCTTTTTTTGGACGCATTTCATTAGATATAATACATTTTCTCATTGGAATTTTTTTCTTTCTCATTAATTTATCACTCCAACCTATGATTCTGTGTCATTATCTTCTTCTGTTTTATCTTTTTTATCTTCATCATTTTCAGCAGCTAATTCTGTACTAGTTAAGTTTGTCTCTTCCAAGTTAACATTATCAAACTCAACATCTTCGTCACCGGAATTAACAATTTCATCTGCAACTTCTTCTGATTCAATAACAGGATAAATTCCAGCTTCTCGGGCATCAGATTCTGATTTAATATCTATCTTCCAACTTGTTAATTTAGCAGCTAAACGTGCGTTTTGCCCTCTTTTACCTATAGCTAAGGATAATTGGTAATCAGGAACTACAACTACAGTTGATTGATTCTCTTCATCAACAATTACTTCTAAAACTTGTGATGGACTTAAAGCATTACGAACAAATACTTTCGGATCTTCATCCCATTGGACGATATCGATTTTTTCGCCACCAAGTTCTTCAACAACCGCTTCTACTCGTGCTCCTTTAGAACCTACACATGCGCCAACAGCATCTATATCAGGATTATCAGAATACACGCTAATTTTAGAACGATCTCCAGCTTCACGCGCTACTGATTTAACAATAACAGTACCATCATAAATTTCTGGAACTTCTTGTTCGAATAAGCGTTTTAGTAATCCAGGATGACTTCTTGATACGTAAATTTGTGGACCTTTTGTAGTCTGTTCAACTTTATTTACGTACACCTTGATACGTTCATTAGGAATATATTTCTCATTAGGACTTCTTTCAGCTTCTGACAGCACAGCTTCAATTCTTCCTAAATTCACATATACATAGCGATGGTCTACACGGTCAATCACACCTGTTAGAATATCTTCTTCTTTATCGATAAATTCATCATATAAAATTTCTCTTTCTGCGTCTCTAAGTCGTTGCATCACAGCTTGCTTAGCTGCTTGAGCTCCTACACGTCCGAAGTCTTTCGGTGTTACATCTTGTTCATAAATATCTCCTACTTCATAGGCAGGATTTTTGACTAAAGCAGTACTTAAATCAACTTCATCTCTGTCATCAAACACTTCTTCTACGACTTCTTTACGTGCAATCACTCTAAATGAACCTTCGTCCATATTTAATTCTACTCTTACATTTCTGGCACTATCATAGTTTTTCTTGTACGCAGTAATTAAAGCTGCTTCAATTGCATCAATTAAAACTTCTCTAGGAATTTTCTTTTCCTTTTCTAAATATTCAGTAGCTAATAATAATTCATTACTTGACACGTTTTTTCCTCCTCATCACGTTAAATCATTACAGCGTGACGTGCTTTTGCTATTTTATTTCTTGGAATTTCAATTTCTTTTGTTTTTGCCTTTTCTTTAACTTCCATATTAATTGATTCATCATTTACAGATTTTAAAACACCTAACCATTCTTTATCTCCTTCAATTGGTGCATAAAGAGATACAAAAATGGGTTGATTGATAGCATTATAAAAATCTTTTTCTTTTTTTATTGGTCTTTCTGCCCCTGGCGATGCAACATCAAGATAATACATTTCAGGTATTGGATCATTTTCATCCATAACTTCACTAATTTTTTCTGAAGCTATAGTACAATCATTAAGATCTACGCCACCTTCTTTATCAATGGAAATCCTTAAAAAATGGTCTTTACCTTCTTTAACATACTCAATGTCTACTAATTCAAAGTTCAAATCATTTAAAACTGGTTGAATCAATGCTTCAACTTGCTCAGTAATTTTACTCATACAGGCCTCCTTTTTTGGCAAATAGAAAAGAGCGGGTTTATGCCCACTCTTCTGCCTGAGTTAATCATTTTTTACGCATATTTAGTATATCACAAGTCTAATAAGTAAACAAACTGATATAGGGTTACTAATAAAGATGATTGAACATATATGATATCAATTTAGTAATTAGAAATGCTTACATATCAAATATCGACAATTGTGCCTTGTCAGGTAAATCTGGCAATGAGCCTAATTCATCTAAATAGTCAATAACCTTTTGAGATAAGCCGGCTTTTTTATTTAAATCTTCTTTGGATAAAAATGGTCCCTCTTCTCTCGCTTCAACAATTCTTTGTGCAACGTTTTCTCCAAGTCCTGGCACTGAAATGAATGGAGGAATCAATGTATCCCCTTCAATGATGAAGTCAAAAGCTTGGCTTTTTTCTAAACTAATCGGTTGCAATCGAAAACCTCGATGCGCCATTTCATTCATTATTTCTAATACAGTTAATACATCTTTCTCTTTTTTCCCTAAATCCATATATCGTGAATACATATCTTTAACTGTATTACGAATACTCGTTTTATCTTTAATCATTGTTATAAGGTCAAAATCGGAAGCTCTTATGGTAAAGTATGCTGCATAATAATATAGTGGATGATGTACTTTAAAGTATGCAATTCTTACAGCCATCAGTACATAAGCAGCGGCATGAGCTTTAGGGAACATATATTTAATTTTACGACAAGAATCTAAATACCAATCTGGCACGTTATTTTCCTTCATCGCTTCAACCATTTCATCTGTTAAGCCACGACCTTTACGTACAAATTCCATCGTTTTAAAAGCCATTGACGGTTCAAGTCCAGCATACATCAGATATACCATGATATCATCACGACAGCCTATCACACTAGATAAGTCACATATCCCTTGACGAATTAACTCTTGTGCATTACCTAACCAAACGTCCGTACCATGAGATAAACCTGAAATTTGAACTAATTCTGAGAATGTCGTTGGCTTAGTATCTTCAAGCATTTGACGTACAAATCCAGTACCAAATTCTGGTACACCAAATGTACCTGTCTTACATAATATTTCGTCTTCTGTAACACCTAAACTCTCAGGACCACTAAATATTTGCATTGTTTCTTTATCATCTACTGGTATAGTTTTGGGGTCAATTCCTGATAAGTCTTGTAACATACGAATCATCGTTGGGTCATCATGTCCTAATATATCTAATTTTAAGACATTATCGTGTATTGAATGGAAGTCGAAATGGGTTGTCATCCACGCTGCACTTTGGTCGTCTGCTGGGAATTGAATCGGTGTAAAATCATAAATATCCATGTAATCCGGTACAACAATGATTCCTCCAGGATGTTGACCAGTTGTACGTTTGACCCCTGTACAACCTTTAACCAACCGATCAATTTCAGCACCACGTTTGTGAATACCTTGATCATTTAAGTAACCTTTTACGAAACCAAAAGCTGTTTTTTCAGCAACAGTACCTATTGTTCCAGCACGAAATACTTTATCTTCACCAAACAATACTTTTGTGTAATTATGAGCGTTAGGTTGATATTCACCACTAAAGTTCAAATCAATATCTGGAACTTTATCTCCTTTAAATCCAAGGAATGTCTCAAAAGGGATATCTTGTCCTTCTTTAATTAATTCATTACCACAAGTAGGACATTTTTTATCTGGTAAATCGAATCCAGATCCAACCGAACCATCATCAAAGAACTCACTTGTCTTACAATGTGAACAAATGTAGTGTGGTGGAAGCGGATTAACTTCTGTAATTTCAGTCATTGTTGCTACGAAACTAGAACCAACTGAACCACGCGATCCAACTAAATAACCATCATCTAGCGATTTCTTCACCAAACGTTGAGATATGAGGTAAATAACAGAAAAGCCATTACCAATAATACTATCTAATTCCTTTTCAAGGCGATCTATAACAATTTGTGGTAAATCTTCACCATATAGTTTTTTCGCATTAGAATAACTCAACTCACGAATTTCTTCATTAGCCCCATCCATTCTTGGCGTAAATAGTTTATCTTTTATAGGAACCACTTTTTCAATTTTATTAGCGAGCTCATTTGTATTTGTTACAACGATTTCATATGCTTTTTCTTCACCTAAGAAGTGAAAATCATCTAACATTTCATCAGTGGTTCTAAAGTGAGCTTCTGGTAATGTTGAACGATTTAATGGATTCCCTGGTTGGGATGCAATTAAAATTTTTCTGGCTATAGCATCATGTTCATATAGATAATGCGCGTTACCAGTAGCAATCACTGGGATATTAGCGCTTTTACCAGCATCTATTAATCGCTTGTAAATTTGTGTTAACGTTTCATTATCTCGTATTAATTCTCTATCCATTAAATCTTGATAAAGCGCAGGCGGTTGAACTTCTATAAAATCATAGAACTTTGCTATTTTTTCTACTTCCGACTGATCCTTCTGCATTACTGCTGTGAATAATTCACCCTCATCACAAGCTGTACCAATCAAGATCCCTTCTCGATATTCATTTAAAAGAGAACGTGGAATTCTTGGCGTACGGTAATAATACTTAACTAATGAAGCACTAACTATTTTAAATAAATTTTTAAGACCTTCTTGATTTTGAACAATGAGTGTAACGTGAGATGGACGAGCTCTTTTATATGCATCTTCATTAGTTAATTTTTTATTAATTTCTAGATGGTTGTTCACACCTAGTTCTTTCATTTGTTGAACCATTTTTATAAAAATATAAGCTGTTGCTTCTGTATCATAAATCGCTCTATGATGTTGCGTTAATTCGACACCATATTTTTTGGCAAGGAAATTCAAACCATGTTTCCCATATTCGGTATTAATTGTACGTGAAAGCTCAAGTGTATCAATTACACCGTTTGTAGAAGGTCCAAAGCCTAACCTTTCATATCCTGTGTCAATAAATCCCATATCAAATGAAGCATTATGAGCTACAAATATAGCATCTCCAACCCACTCTTTAAATTCAGTTAACACTTCTTCAATTTCGGGAGCATCAGTTAACATATCATCAGTGATATGTGTAAGATTGATAATGGTTTCAGATAATCTTTCGTGTGGATTACTAAAACGTTCAAACTTATCTATAATTTCACCGTTATGCACTTTTACTGCAGCTAATTCAATAATTTTATCATATTGATTAGAAAGACCTGTTGTCTCTACGTCAAACACCACATATGTTGCATCTTTTAAATTACGGTCTGTTGGTTTATAAGCTATAGGAACACCATCGTCTACTAGCATACCTTCCATACCATAAATCATCTTAATACCATGTTTTTCGGCAGCATTATGTGCATCAGGAAAAGCTTGTACTACGTTGTGATCTGTTACTGCTAAAGCTTGGTGCCCCCATTTAGCAGCTTGTTCAACATATGCACTAATATTAGGAATACCATCCATTTGACTCATAGACGTATGTAAATGAAACTCTACACGCTTATCTTCTGCTTTATCTTGTTTAGGTGTCTTTTTAATTTCTTCAATATCTGACATCATCATGACAAGATCCCTAACAAAAGTATCTTCTTCAATACGACCTTGAGCTCTAACCCATTTACCAACACTAAGTGCCTTAAAGTGGTCCAAGTCATCTTTATTTTTTCTTGTAAACATTTTTAATACAAGTGAATCTGTGTAATCAGTAACTTTAAGCTCAACTATATGACGTCCACTTTTAAGTTCTTTTAGGTTAATATCAAATATAACACCTTCAATAGCTACTTTGAATTCTTCTTCAATAATTGATTCAATTGGTTTTATATTTTCAATCTGAATTGGTTTTCCAATCTGACATTTTTCCACTGTACTTTCATTATTATCTTGTTGTTTCGCTTTTTCTGCTTTCATTTTTTCTAATTTTTCAGTTGCTTCTCTTGCACTTTGTTCATCTTCTTGTTGAATATGTGCTTCTAACGATGCAAGGTCATCATCGTGATTTGTTGAATCTGTTTCAAAAACGACTTTATCAATTTCAAAGCCACACTGTCTAAATGCTTTAACCAAACTACCATTACATGCCTTATCAAAATGATTTCTCTCAATGTCATTTGAAACTAAGACTTTTAAAACATTTCCACTCATAATGAGTTTTTTTTGTTTCAATTGACCTTTCACTTTTGGCGACAATCGTGTTTGATCAATACAATGTCCGAAATATTTTAAAGCAAACTCATCTTGATTGTTGGTATCTTTAATTGAAAAATCAATTGCTACTGTAGCTATTTCTTTAAATTCTTCTTCAATTGCATGTGTAAAAAGAAGATAATCTTCATGAGATAAAAAATGTGGGAGTGATATTTGGAAAGTCCATGTTCTGTTTTTATTTGAAACATCTATACGAGTGAGTTCACCTTGTTCAAGAATATCTTGTTCTAGTTGATTTGATATTTTTATTTGATCGGCAAGCACTTTAAACTTTTCTCGATTTGTCATTGCCAAAATAATAACCACCTTAATTAATACTAAATTTAAAACTATTAAACATCATTGGATATGTTACAACTGCTCATAAAGTCACTAAATAAATTCGTTTCATATTATACTACTGATTGCACGTATTTTCATGAAAAACAAATAGTAAATAATACAATAAAGAAGAGCAGGTTAGATTTAAAATTATGTTTCATCATCTTTCCTGCTCTTTATTAATATCAATTTGACTATCAAAAATTTTATTGCAACTTACTTAATATTCTTAAATAATTCTTGTAAGTAATACTCTAATTCATCAATTTGCACTTCTTCACTTAAACCGTTAATGCGTTGTTTTACCTCAACAATACCTTCTTCAGCTCTTTTACCAACAACAACTCGTACCGGTAACCCAATTAGGTCTGAATCATTAAATTTAACACCAGCACGTTCTTTTCGGTCATCATATAAAACATCGTATGAATCCATTAATTTTTGATAAAGTTGATCACCTAAAGTACGTTGATCATCCTTTTTAGGATTGATAGTAATTAGATGGATATCGAAAGGCGTTACTGATTTTGGCCAAATAATTCCATTCTCGTCATTGTTTTGTTCAACAATTGCACTTAATGTTCTTGATACTCCAATACCATAACAGCCCATAATGAGTGGTTGAGCTTTTCCCTGATTATCTAGAAAAGTTGCATTCATTGATTCAGAATATTTTGTCCCTAATTTGAAAACTTGTCCTACTTCAATGCCTTCAGCAAATTGTGCTACTCCCGAGCCATCACTTAACATCTCACCTTGTGTAATGAATCTAAAGTCACCGTATTCTGTTACATCAAAGTCTCTACCAATATTGACATTTATATAGTGATAATGATCTTCATTAGCTCCTACAACAAAGTTATTTAAATCTTGTAAGTAATTATCGGCATAAATTTTAATATCTTTATCAAAAATAGGACCAAGAGACCCCGGATTGGCATCTACAAGATTAACAATTTCATCTGGAGTAGCCATTTCAACATGTTCCGTGCCGAAATATGATTTTAATTTCACTTCATTTAATTCATGATGTCCACGAACTAGAAACATAATAAATTCGCCATCTATTTTAAAGATCATAGTTTTTACAATTTCATCTAATGGTCTCTTTAAATATTCTGCAACTTCTTGAGCTGTTTTAACATTGGGCGTCTCAACTTTAGTCAATTCCGCAAGTGCAGAATGCTTATGAGAAGGATGATAAACAACTTCAGCCTTTTCAATATTCGCTGCATAGTCACTCTCATTACTATAAACTATTGTATCTTCCCCAATTTCACTCAATGCCATAAACTCGTGTGTATGACTTCCCCCTATTGCACCTGAATCTGCCACAACCGGTCTTGCATTGATGCCTACACGTTTGAATATGCGACTATATGCTTGATACATATCTTGATAAGTTGCATCTAATGAAGCTTCATCTGAATGGAAGGAATATGCATCTTTCATAAGAAATTCGCGTCCTCTTAATAATCCAAAGCGTGGTCTTTTCTCATCTCTATATTTGGATTGAATTTGAAATAAAGTAAGGGGTAACTGTTTATATGATTTTAATTCATCTCTTACTAAAGAAGTGACTACTTCCTCATGAGTAGGTCCTAATGCAAATTCACGTCCGTTTCTGTCTTTTAAACGCATTAGTTCTGGACCATATGCACTCCAACGTCCTGACTCTTCCCATAATTCTGCTTGTTGTAAAGCTGGCATAAGAATTTCTACAGCATCTATACTTTCCATTTCTTCACGTATGATTTTAGATATATTATTTAGTACACGTGTAGCAAGTGGTAAGTAACTATATATACCACTTGTACTCTGTTTAATTAACCCTGCTTTTAATAATAAACGATGGCTTAATGCTTCCGCCTCTGCAGGGACTTCTCTCATCGTTGGTATAAATACTTTAGATTGTTTCATTCTCTTTTTCCTCCCTATTTATAAGAAATACCGTTGTATATCATTCCAAGTGACTAAAATCATAATAATAACCACAAAAAGTGCGCCTACAGCAATAATTCCTGTTTCCGCTTTTTTATTCACTGGTTTTCTAAAAATAGCCTCATATAGTACAAATAATATGCGACCACCATCAAGCGCTGGAATAGGTAGCAAATTCATTATTCCTAAGTTAACACTTAATAAAGCGGTGTATCCTACTAAATTAATAATTCCAGATTTAACAACAGAATCAACACTGTGATAAATACCAACAGGGCCATTTAACATATCAAATGAAAATTCTCCTGTAAATATACTAGCTAACATACCAACAACAGCTGTAAAAATAAGCTTACCTTTATCGAAAAAGTTATAAATACCGTAGCTTATTGGTTTAAAAACGCTGTGTTCTGTAGTAGGGGCAAAACCAATTTGATAAGTT
The DNA here is from genome assembly GCF_058795495.1 of Staphylococcus sp. GW823-FHT05F06. NCBI lineage: Bacteria > Bacillati > Bacillota > Bacilli > Caryophanales > Staphylococcaceae > Staphylococcus > Staphylococcus sp. GW823-FHT05F06. The sequence continues at coordinate 193,745 of NZ_JBXAHW010000001.1, forward strand.
GTTTGAGTTTTAGTTTTAGTTATCTTTCTCTCTACTTTTTTAGGTTGGAGATCTACAGACTTGTTTTGGCCATCCCTTTTAATTTTTACAGTTGTTTTCGCCGTTTTATTTTGGTCAAGAACATGTTTGATATCATCAAAATTTTTAATTTTATGATTACCTACCTGAACTATTTTATCACCTTTGTGCAATCCAGCTTCATCAGCTGGAGATTTCTTCACAACTTCTCCTATGACATTGGTTGGCGTACCTTGGTAGTATGCTAATCCAATAAATAGAACTAAAGCTAAAATAAAATTAAATAACGGACCTGCAAATAATGTTAAAAACTTTGGCAATGGTTTCTTATGTGTAAACTGTCTATCTCTTGGAGCAATTTGAACAAGGCTTCCATTTTCGACAAAAAATGCCTTTTTCGCTATAGTGAAGTGATGCCTTTCATCATCATAAGAAGTGATACCTTCAATATATAGGTCATCTTTAAAATCACATTTCTTAACTTCTATGGCTTCAATTTGTTGGAATTTATGTTGGTCATCTAGAATTATATGTGTGATTTCGTCTTGGTTATTTAACTTTATTTTTACGTTCATACCTGGTTGAACTGGTGGTTCTTCAAGACCATCACCAGCCATCCTGACATAACCACCCACCGGTAATAGACGAATTGTATATAATGTTTCATCTTTACGAAAACTAAAAATTTTAGGACCCATACCAATCGCAAATTCAGGACACATAATTCCTGCTCGCTTAGCAAAAAACATGTGTCCATATTCGTGAACAGTTACGAGTACACCAAATACGATGATAAATGAAATAATCGTAATTAAAATGCTCATGTTCTACACCTCTAATGAATTTATGTTTAATTAAAAAATCATCTAAGTAATTAAATCGATAGATAATATTAAATATTATAATATGTTAATACTTAATATCATATTATTTTGTGTTGTTGTATCTTTTCAGTTTATCAATAAGTGCTGAAAAGGAGTTAAGAGATATTCACCACTAATCAACATCTCAATAACTCCTTCATTATAACATCTATTTCATTTTACAATTCATAAATTTAAGTTTGTATCAGTAAAATATTTAATAGCGGTAATACAAACATGAAGCTATCAAATCTATCTAATATACCACCATGTCCTGGTAGTATACGTCCTGAATCTTTAACACCAAAATGACGTTTAAACCCAGATTCTACTAAATCACCTAATTGACCAAACATACTTAAAACAATTGTGACTAATAGTAAAAGCCAAATATTCATATGTAAATCTACAAACATTTGCATCACTAATGGTACTAAAATGCTACATAAAATACCACCAAAGAAACCTTCAATTGTTTTATTAGGGCTAATGACTGGCCATAACTTATGTTTACCCATAAGGCGACCAAAAATATAAGCACCCGTATCTGTTAGCCAAACTATTAAAAATGCAAATAAAATATATCTCAAGCCCTCAGAACGTGTCTCATAAAAATACATGAAGCCAATTCCTACGTATGCTACAGACATCAAACAAAATGCAGCATCCATAAAACTAAATCTGTTTTTAGATAGCACTGTATAACTTAAAACTATGAAACTCATAGCAATTAAACCTTTAAGTTGGATAACTTGAACCCATTCACCTGCATCTTGAGGTAACATGATAATAATTAGGGCTAAAGCACTAATCAGACCAGGTATAGATAAAAATTTGATCATATTCATATTAAGTAGTTCTTTTAAGGCTATCAAAGCTAATAAGAATGCGAAAAGCATTAATATTAAGCCACCTTTGAGCAAGATGGGCAAGAATATTAATAAGGCTATAATCGCGGTTAATGTTCTTACTTTCATTTTTTACTCCTCACTTAATCCTCCAAAACGTCTTTGGCGTGATTGATATATTTTCAAACACTCTCTTAACTCTTTTTCATCAAAATCTGGCCATAGCTTTTCATTAAAAATAAATTCACTATATGAAGCTTGCCATATTAAGAAATTGCTTATTCTTTGTTCTCCTGAAGTGCGTATTAATAAGTCTGGATCTGGATAACTATGAGTCATTAAATGACGCTTTATTAACGCCTCATCAATCACTTCAGATCCTTGTCCGTTTAATTGTAATTCGTTATATATTGCTTTCATACTCTGAATAATCTCAGCTCGTCCACCATAATTTATAGCAAACACAAGAGTTAACCCAGTATTGTGCTGAGTCTTAGCTTTAGCAAAATCAATAGCATCAATTGTAGATTGTGGTAAACCTTCATAAAACCCTATTGTTTCAATTTTAACATTCTTTTCAATTAATTCTGGTAGAAATGTTTTAAGGAAATTCACTGGAAGATTCATAATGTAATTAACTTCACTTTCAGGTCTAGACCAATTCTCTGTTGAAAATGCGTATAATGTTAAATACTTAATACCTATATCACTCGCTTCGCGAGTAATTTTTTTGATTGTTTGCATACCTTCATAATGGCCTTTAATTCTAGGCATTTTACGTTTTTTTGCCCAACGCCCATTTCCATCCATGATAATAGCCACATGTTCAGGTATATTATGTATGTCTAAGTCATTATTATGGTTTGTCTCAGTTTTATTTTTATTTTTCAGCTTTTTAAACATGGTCTTTCCTCCGAGCCTGATCGTCTCTGTTTATTATATTAGTTAATTAAACAATCATCTATCATTTTATCATACTCATTTATTCCATTGAATAAGCAAATAAAAAAACTGTACCAAAGTCTTAGTTGGTACAGTTTAGACTATGAAGATATTCAATGTCTAACAGATGTTTCATTTTAGATAATATACTAATATGAAAGTGTTTGCGATAATAAAATACCTATACTGACATAATATCTTTTTCTTTGTCGGCAACCAATTGATCTATTTCTTTAATCGAATTATCTGTAGCTTTTTGTACATCATCAGTTTGACTTCTTAAGTCGTCTTCAGTAATGTCACCATTTTTTTCGTCTTTTTTAAGCTGATCGTTAATATCACGACGAATATTTCTAATTGAGACTTTAGCATCTTCACCAATTTTTTTAACTTCTTTAACTAATTCTTTACGTCTTTCTTCAGTTAAAGCTGGTACAGAGATACGAATAACCTCACCATCACTCGTTGGATTAACCCCAAGATTAGCCGCGATAATTGCTTTTTCAATATCAGCAACTGATGACTTATCATATGGTGAAATAACTAATAGACGTGCTTCAGGCACATTGATACTTGCTAATTGTTGCACTGGTGTAGGTGCACCATAGTAGTCAACTGTAACACCATTAAGTAAATTAGAGTTTGCTCTACCAGCACTAATGTTAGCAAGTTCACGAGATAAGTTATCAATTGATTTTTGCATTCTAGACTTTGTATCTTTGATTATGTCACTCATTTTTTACACCTCAAAATTATTTTGTAATTAATGTTCCGATCTTTTCACCCATTACAGCACGCTTAATATTACCTTCTTCCATAATAGAGAAAACATTTAACGGAATATTATTATCCATGCAGAACGATGAAGCTGTTGAATCCATCACTTGTAAACCTTCTTGAAGCATTTGAATATGTGTCAAATGTTCATATTTAATTGCATTTGCATCAACTTTTGGATCAGCTGAATAAACACCATCTACATTATTTTTACCCATTAAAATTACATCTGCTTCTACTTCAGCCGCACGTAAAGCAGCAGTTGTGTCAGTTGAGAAGTAAGGATTACCAATTCCAGCGGCAAATATAACAACACGTTTTTTCTCCAAATGTCTAATTGCACGTCGACGAATATATGGTTCAGCAACTTGTTTCATTTCAATAGAAGTTAAAACACGTGTATCACAATCTAATTGTTCTAAACTGTCTTGTAATGCCAAAGCATTCATAACAGTAGCAAGCATCCCCATGTAATCGGCCGTACCACGATCCATACCTAGGTCGCTACCAGTTTTGCCTCTCCAAATATTTCCACCGCCGACAATGACAGCAATTTCACAATCCATTTTGGCAACTTCAGCAACTTGCTGTGCAACGCTTTTGATAATGATAGGATTTATGCCGAATCCTTTATCACCTGCTAAAGCTTCGCCACTCAATTTTAATACTACACGTTTATATTTAGAAGTTTGTGCCATTTTCTTATCCTCTCTATCGTAAAAATATGTAAATATATAAGTAAAGAAGACACGATTGTCTCCTTTCAGCTATCTTAACAATAGGCTAATAAAAAGGAAACGTGTGAGGTGTCTTCTTCCTTGTTAAACTTTATGACAGATTATTTCATTTGTCCTTTAACTTCTTCAGCAAAGTTTTCTTCACGTTTTTCCATACCTTCTCCAACTTCATAACGAACGAAATCAGTAAGTTTACCACCTTTAGCTTTTAAGAAAGCTTCAACAGTTTCGTCTGGATTTTTAACGAAGTTTTGATCTACAGCACAAATTTCTTGTAAATATTTACGTAAACGACCTTCAACCATTTTTTCAACGATTTTCTCTGGTTTACCTTCGTTTAATGCTTGTTGTTTTAATACTTCTCTTTCATGATTGATTTCTTCTTCGCTTACTTGTTCAGAAGAAACATACTTAGGGTTGATTGCCGCAATGTGCATTGCTACGTCTTTAGCAGCTTCTTCATCAGTAGTACCTTCCACTACAGTTAACACACCAATACGTCCACCCATGTGTAAATATGCACCAAATGCATCATTATCAGTTTTTGTTCTGATAGAGAAACGACGGATACTTAATTTTTCACCAATTGTTGAGATAGCTTCTTTCATTCTTTCATCAACAGTTTTACCGCTAGATAATTTAGATTCCATCAAAGCGTCTACTGTTTCTACCTTGCTATCTAAAATATGGTTAGCAATTTCTTTAACTAATTCTTGGAAACCTTCGTTACGTGCTACGAAGTCTGTTTCTGAATTAATCTCAACGATTGCAGCTTCATTATCTTTTACTTCAACGTGTACAAGTCCTTCTGCTGCGATACGGTCAGCTTTTTTAGCTGCTTTTGCAATACCTTTTTCACGTAAGTAGTCAATCGCTTTATCGATGTCACCATCAGTTTCAGTTAGCGCTTTTTTACAATCCATCATTCCTGCGCCAGTTTTTTCACGTAATTCTTTAACAAGTTTTGCTGAAATTGCCATTCATTATTCCTCCAATATAAATAGTAATTATTGATATACCTAAATTTTAGCATTATTTTAGGTTATATTTCCATTACAGTAATATGATTTAATTTTATTTTTAAAAAAAGGTGATAAGCATTAGTATCTTATCACCCATTTAAACTATCTCTTAGTTTGATTCAACAGAAGTGTTTTCTTCAGTTGTTTCTGCTTGTTCAGATTCTTCTTTGTCATCTAAATTGATGTTTTGTTCTGCAGCTACTTCTTCATTAGATACACCTTGTTGACCTTCTAAGATAGCGTCTGCCATTTTACCAGTTAATAATTTAACGGCACGAATAGCATCATCGTTTGCTGGGATAACGTAATCAATTTCATCAGGATCACAGTTAGTGTCAACAATACCTACGATAGGAATATTTAGTTTGCGAGCTTCAGCAATAGCGTTGCGCTCTTTACGAGGATCAACAACGAATAATGCTTGAGGCATTGATTTCATATCGCGAATACCGCCTAAGAACTTAATTAAACGGTCGTATTCTTTTTTAAGTTCAACAACTTCTTTTTTAGGTAATACTTCAAATAATCCGTCTTCTTCCATTTTTTCAATTTCAGAAATACGTTTAATTCGTTTTGAGATTGTTTTGTAGTTAGTTAAAATCCCACCTAACCATCTTTGGTTAACGTAGAATTGACCAGCACGCTCTGCCTCAGCTTTAACTGATTCTTGCGCTTGTTTTTTTGTACCTACGAATAAGACTTTTCCGCCTTCTTCAGAGATTTGTTTTACAAAGTTGTATGCTTCTTCAACTTTTTTCACTGTTTTTTGTAAATCAATGATATAAATACCATTTCTTTCAGTGAAGATATATTTTTTCATTTTTGGGTTCCAACGGCGTGTTTGGTGACCGAAGTGAACACCGGCTTCAAGTAATTGTTTCATAGAAATTACTGCCATTTTAAATTCCTCCTAGTGGTTATTTACCTCCATAATCAACTGATATAAAGACAAATATTTAATTTGCACCCTCTATATTTAAATTGATTATGTGTGTATTGGCTTTATAGCCGTCAATTAATATATCATATTTAATGCATAAAAGCAATAACATGAATTGTATTATTGAATTTCTGTTTTAAAAACAATAAAGATGGTGATTATTTAATAACATTCTTAATTCCTCTAACCATTGTATAGTGCGATAACTAACATATAAAGTAATAGGTTTCTGAAAAAGTTAAAAATCAGTCCATTCATTATTCGCATATTACTCTTAATTTACTAATATTTCAATAAAACATTTCAAGTGCAACTTTTACTTATTTTTTTTCAAGTTCATCAAGGAATTTATCTTTTTTTACTTTAATAAATGTCCCTTTCATTCCAAGAGAACGTGATTCTATGACACCAGCACTTTCAAGTTTACGTAAAGCATTCACAATGACTGATCGTGTAATGCCCACTCTGTCAGCTACTTTTGAAGCTATAAGTAAACCTTCTGTACCACCAAGTTCTTCAAATATATGTTCAATTGCTTCTTTTTCTGAATATGAAAGTGAGTTGATTGCCATTGTTATAGCAGCTTTATCTCTAGCTTCTTTTTCGACTTCATTATGTTTTTCTCGTAAAATTTCCATTCCAATTACAGTGGCTGCATATTCTCCTAATACTAAGTCATTTTCATTGAAGTCGTCTTGAACTCGACCTAAGACTAGCGTACCAAGTCTTTCGCCACCACCTAAAATTGGGAAAATAGTTGTTCTACTATTTAAAAATACCTCTCTATTCTCTGGCGGAAATACAGTTAATTCATTATCAATATCGATATTCGATTCTGTTTGTTTAACATTCATCAACTCTTCAGTATATTCACGCGGTATATGTCGATCTTCTAACATATCTTTAATGCGTTCACTTTTTAATAATTCATTCAAACAAGACCCTAAGATTTTACCTCTTCTCGACACAATAAATACATTAGTAACTGTAACATTACTAATTGTTTGAGCAACATCTTTAAAATCTACTGCAATACCTTTATGTTTTTGTAATAAAGTGTTTAATTCTCTTGTTTTAGATAATAAGCTCATAATTTTTCTCCTTCTATATATATTTATAAAATAAATGCACTTAAATCTTTATTTGTTGAGATTGATTTTAATTTGTCATCTACATATTGTGGAGTAATATCCACAACAGCATTCGGCATGCTTGGTGCTTCAAATGATAAATCTTCAAGCATTTTTTCTAGAATAGTGTGTAATCTACGAGCACCAATATTATCAGTATCTTGATTAACTTGATATGCAATTTCAGCTAATCGTTGAATGGCATCTTCTGAGAAATTTACTGTAACTTCTTCAGTTTGAAGCAATGCTTCATATTGTTTGACAAGCGATAATTTTGGTTCTGTCAGAATTCTCACGAAATCTTCTACTGAAAGACTTTCTAATTCAACTCTAATTGGAAATCGACCTTGTAATTCAGGAATTAAATCACTTGGTTTTGATACGTGGAATGCACCAGCACCTATAAATAGCATATGTTCAGTATTTACAGTACCATATTTTGTCTGAATCATGCTACCTTCAAGTATAGGAAGAATATCTCGTTGTACGCCTTGTCTTGACACATCTTGACCGCTATTTTGATTGTTAGTAGCAACCTTGTCTATTTCATCAATAAATATGATACCCATTTGTTCTGCAAGCTCTAAGGCTTGTTGATTCGCAGTTTCTTGGTCAATTAATTCATCTGCAAAATCATCAGCTAAGATTTTTCTAGCTGTTTCAACCGAAACTTCTCTTTCGACTTTTTTCTTGGGCATCAATTGATTCATCATATCTTGAATTTGTTGATTTTGATTAGTCCCTAACATACCCATTGATGCAGGATCTTGTTCTACTTTAATTCTTACTTTTTCATTTTCAAGTTTGCCCTGTTCAAGTTGTTTTTTTATTTCAGAACGTTTGGTTTTAATTTCTTCAGTTGGCGGTTCTTCCTCTTCATCTTGATTTTGACCGAAGTTTGGAATTGCTCCACCGAATAAATTTTCCAAAGGGTTGTTACCTTGTGCTGCCTTCTTTTTTAAACTCGGAACAAGTAATTTAACTAATTTGTCGTTTGCTTTCTTAGTTGCTTCATCTTTAACTAATGACTTTTTCTCGTCTTTTACTAAACGTACAGCAACATCAACTAAATCTCTAACCATGCTTTCAACGTCTCTTCCGACGTAACCGACTTCTGTAAATTTAGTTGCCTCAACTTTAATAAATGGTGCTCCAACAATTTTTGCCATGCGTCGAGCTATTTCAGTTTTACCAACTCCCGTTGGACCTATCATTAAAATATTTTTAGGCGCAATCTCTTGTTTCTCTTCTTCTTTTAAAAGACTTCTACGATAACGATTTCTTAGTGCAATAGCCACCTTACGTTTTGCGTCATTTTGTCCTACAATATACTCATTCAATTTAGATACGATGTCTTTTGGGGTTAATTTAATTCCATTTGTATCCATATTTAACATTCCTCCATATTGCTACTTTGTTTTATGAGATTCATTTCCTTAATTTGAGCAATGCGATTTTATAGCGTTTCTACAATTATATTGTCATTTGTAAACACACAAATATCAGCTGCAACTTTTAAACTTTCGTATGCCATTTCACTAGCAGAAAGTTGTGCTGCATGTCTTTTTAGTGCTCGACCTGCGCTAAGTGCATAGTTACCACCTGACCCAATGGCAATTAAATCATCATCAGGTGCAATAACCTCACCTGTACCACTAACAATAAGTATGGCATCTTTATTCATTACGATAAGCATCGCCTCTAATTGTCGTAATTGTTTATCTCCACGCCATTCTTGTGCTAGTTCAACAGCTGCGCGCTCTAAATTACCACTAAATTGCTGAAGCTTTGTCTCAAATTTTTCGAAAAGTGTGAAGGCGTCAGCAACACTACCTGCAAAACCAGCCAATACTTTTCCTTCGTATAAACGTCTTACTTTTCTAGCAGTTTGTTTCATAATAACTTGTTGACCTAATGTGACTTGACCATCACCAGCCATAGCTGCTTCACCATTATGGCGTACAGCATAAATTGTTGTAGCGTGTAAAGAATTATCCATAAATTACTCTCCTTTTTTTGCTCGAGGATGTGCGTTTAAATACACCTTTCTCAGTTGTTGATTCGAAACATGTGTATAACGTCCAGTAGTCGATAAATTGACGTGACCAAGTAAAGATTGTACAGTCCTTAAATCAGCACCTTGATTTAATAAATGTGTAGCAAAAGTATGTCTTAATTTATGAGGATGTATGTCATTGACGCCAGCGGTTCTTTTAACGACATCATTAAGTACATATCTTACTCCTCTTTCGGTGATAGGATCACCTTTCATATTTACAATTAAATAATCATGATTGGCTAATTGTTTAGGTTGGAATTCTTCTAAGTATCTTTCTATACTCTGTCTACAGAACTCTCCAAAAGGGATAAACCTTTCCTTATTTCCTTTACCTAAAACTTTTACACCTGGTAAGTTCATATCTATATCTTTTAGTTTAATATTTATTAATTCAGACACACGTATTCCTGTTGCATATAACAATTCAATAATAACTTTGTCTCGTATGCCTTTTTTATTATCATGCTCTACAGTTTGAAAAAGTGCTTCCATTTCTTCTTCATAAAAGAATTGAGGTAAATACTTCTCTTTTTTAGGATGCACTAGTTGAACAAAGGGATTAATAATTGAATTATCTTGAGTCATCCAAAATTCATAGAAGGTACGTAAAGTTGATATCTTTCTTGACACCGTAGTTCTTTTTAATTGATTAGAATATAAAAAAGCCAAATAGTTTCTAGCATCTTTATATTCAAAAGTCTCAAGTTGTAAATGTTCTCTTTCTAAAAAGTTGTTAAATTGAACTAAATCATCATGATAAGATTTTAACGTATACTCTGAAAAGTTTCTTTCAACCTTTAACATATATAAAAATGTTTCTTGGATTTTATCCAAAATCAATCCCCTCCATCATATTGCATTGTAGCATATGTGTAAAAACGCATACAATAATTTGATAATCAATTCAAAATCTTTAGAGAATTAATTTCAAACTTTATCCAAAATTAGTCATAATTTTCTCTAACTCACTTGTCTTACTTAATTTAAGTTAGTTTTAAATAATATTCATCACAAAAAAACCAGGTAGTTACCCACTACCTAGTTAACCTATTTGTAAATTACAGCGTTTGTTTGTAATTATCTAAATACTCTAACGCTCTTTTGGCTTGTGTTTCATATCTTTCTTTTTTATCTTTAATACGTTTTTCGAGAGATGGTAAAAGACCAAAATTGGCATTCATAGGTTGAAAATTCTTCTCATTTTTGGCATGTGATATGTAGTAAGCCATACTACCTATCATTGTCTCTCTAGGGAAAATAACTTCCCCTTTGTCTAAAATTTTATGCGCAAGATTAATACCTGCAACTAATCCACTGGCAGCACTTTCAACATAACCTTCAACGCCAGTCATTTGTCCAGCAAAATATAAATTATCATGTCCTTTTAATTCATATTTTTCGTTTAAAACATCAGGTGAATTAATAAAGGTATTTCGGTGCATCACACCATATCTTACAATATCAACATTTTCTAATCCTGGAATTAAACGAATGACTTCTTTTTGCGCACCCCATTTTAAATGTGTTTGAAAGCCAACAATATTATATAATGTTCCAGCTGCATCATCTTGTCTTAATTGAACAACTGCATAAGGGCGTTTCCCAGTCTTAGGATCTTCAAGTCCAACAGGTTTCATCGGACCAAATAACAAAGTTTTTCGCCCTCTTTCAGCCATGACTTCAAAAGGCATACACCCTTCAAAATATTTTTCTTTTTCAAACTCATTGACTGGTGCAACTTCAGCTTCTAATACTGCATCATAAAACCGGTTAAACTCTTCTTCAGTCATAGGACAATTAAGATACGCTGCTTCACCTTTATCATAACGTGATTTCAAATATACTTTATCCATATTAATTGAATCTTTTTCTATTATTGGTGCGGCAGCATCGTAAAAATACAATTGATCTTTACCAGTAATATCAACAATTTCTTGAGCTAAATGCTCAGTAGTTAGAGGGCCAGTTGCAATAATCGTATAACCTTCTGGTATATGATTAACTTCTTCATTTAATACAGTGATGTTAGGGTGGTTTCTTAAGGTATCTGTAATATAGCCAGCAAAATCATGTCTATCCACTGCTAAAGCACCACCCGCTGGCACACGTGCTTTATCTGCTGATGTGATAATTAACGAGTCTAAATGTCTCATTTCCTCTTTAAGAACACCAACAGCATTTGTAAGTGCATTACCTCTCAATGAATTTGAACATACCAATTCAGCAAATTTATCTGTATGGTGCGCCGGTGTCTGTTTAACTGGACGCATCTCAATTAAATTCACTTTAATTCCACGTTGAGCTAATTGATATGCAGCTTCAGAGCCAGCTAAACCAGCTCCTACAACGTTTACTTTTTGCGTCATTTTGCCCCTCCTAAAATCACTCATCTATTTTTGAACTTCTTCTTCATAATCACAGTTGGAGCACACAACTTGACTACTTTTACCTTTTTTCTTGTTCACAAGGTAATGATGACACTTAGGACAATCTCTTCCAACAGGTTTATCCCAAGAAATAAAATCACATTCTGGATATCTAGAACAACCATAGAAAATTCTATTTTTCTTTGATTTACGTTCTACGACATCTCCTTCATTACACTTCGGACATGTGACACCAATCGTTTTGACAATTGCTTTGGTGTTACGACAGTCCGGAAAGTTCGAACATGCCATAAACTTACCATATCTTCCCATTTTAATAACCATTGGAGAACCACAGACTTCACAATCTTCACCAGCTGGCTCGTCTTTAATCTCAATCTTTTCCATTTCAGATTCTGCGCGTTCAACATCTTGTTTAAAACTGTTGTAGAAGTCTCCTATTACTTTACGCCAATTCATGTCACCTTCGGCAATTTTATCAAGTAATGTTTCCATGTTTACAGTGAATTCTACATCAATAATTTCTGGGAAGTATTCTTTAACTTGCTCATAAACAATTTCTCCTAATTCAGTTGGGATGAAGCGTTTACTTTCTAACTTGACGTAGTTCCGCTTTTGAATCGTATCAATGGTTGGAGCATATGTTGAAGGTCTTCCAATTTTAAGTTCCTCAAGCGTTTTAACTAAACGCGCCTCAGTATAACGAGGAGGAGGTTGTGTAAAGTGTTGTGCCGGTTCAATCTTTGTCGCAGTTACCTTATCTCCTTTATCTAGTTGAGGAAGCTTATTTTCTTTATCATTCTCTTTATCATCTTTTGCTTCTACATATAGTGTCATAAAACCTTTAAATTTAATAGTTTGACCATTAGCTCTAAATTTAATGTCGTTTTGAGTTACATCTAAAGCTACTGTATCCAAAATAGCTGGAGCCATCTGACTTGCTACAAATCTTTCCCAAATTAATTTGTATAGACGGTGTTGATCTCTAGTAAGAAAAGCTTTCATGTCATCAGGAGTTCGCATTGTACTAGTAGGTCTAATAGCTTCGTGAGCATCTTGATCGCCCTGTTTACCCGATGATTTACGCTGAGACACGTACTGTTCACCATATTTATCATTTATATATTGCTGCGCTTCTGATTTTGCAGAAGTTGAGATACGAGTAGAATCGGTACGCATATACGTAATTAAACCTACTGTACCTTGACGCTTTAAGTCAATACCTTCGTATAATTGTTGTGCTAACATCATTGTCTTGCGTGCTTTAAAATTTAGTTTACGTGCAGCTTCTTGTTGTAAGGTTGATGTAGTAAATGGATGAGCAGGATAACGTGTTTTTTCTTTACGATTCACATTTGTGATTTCAAATTGATCACCATTTAATGCTTCAGTAATCCTTTGAACATCGTCTTTGTTGTTTAGCTTATAAGGTTTATTTTTATAGTGTAGAAATTTAGCTGTAAATTTAGATTTCTTGTATCTAAATTCACCTTCAATGGACCAATACTCTTCAGGTTTAAAATTACGAATTTCATTTTCACGATCAATGACTAAACGTAAAGCAACTGACTGAACTCTCCCAGCAGAAAGCCCTTTTTTAACTTTCTTCCATAATACTGGAGAAATATTATAACCAACGAGTCTATCTAAAATACGACGTGCTTGTTGCGCGTCAACTAAATCCATTTCAATACCACGAGGATGCTTAAAACTATCTTTAACAGCATCTTTTGTAATTTCATTAAATACTACTCTATTTTCTTTGCTATCTTCTAATTCTAAAATTTTTGATAAATGCCAAGCAATCGCTTCACCTTCACGGTCAGGGTCACTAGCTAAAAATATTTTTTTTGCTTTTTTCGCATGTTTTTTTAAATCTTTAACTACAGGACCTTTGCCACGAATTGTAATATATTTTGGTTCATAGTTATCTTCAGTGTCGACACCCATTTGACTTCTTGGTAAGTCACGAACATGTCCCATTGAAGCAATAACTTTATATCTTTTGCCTAAATATTTTTCAATGGTTTTAGCTTTTGCAGGCGATTCAACAATGACTAAATTATCTGCCAAAGTTTATTCCCCCTTGCAAATTGAATTACTAAAGATAAATGATAAACGGTTAATTTTGTATTTGTCAACGTTTTAATTTTTAATTTCCAATTTTGTAAGAATTGTTATTATTTTTGATTCATTAAACTTTAACTAAATTAAAGGATATAAATAATTAATTCAGAAAGTAAATCTATCATTTACTAAAATAGATAATCATATAATATACTACTTTCATCTATAACAACTTGAGCACCTTCATTTATCCTTCTTAAATTACCTTTAGTCATTTTGTTGAACATTGAACCAGGTAGAACATAAACATTTCTATTTTGCTCTAAAGCACAATCGATAGTGATTTGACTACCACTTCTTTCTTCAGCCTCAGTTATAAGTACCCCTCTGGACAGACCACTTATAAGCCTGTTTCTTTCAGGAAATTTATGCTTACTTATAGGAGAAAATGGTGGATATTCACTTATCACTAAGCCATTCCTTTCAACTTTAGTTCTTAAATTTAAGGTTGCTTTAGGATAATGATAACAATGGCCAAATCCAAGTACGCCAATAGTTGGTAATAGGTATTTAAGTGCGGTTTGATGTGCTACACTATCTGCACCGCGCGCTAATCCAGAAACAATCGCCATATTTAATTGTCTAAATGAAGGAAAAAGATAGTTTAAAGATTGACTTGTATATTGTGTGGCATTACGTGAGCCAATTACAGCTAAAGAGTGAGAATGATTAAAGAACTGTGGATTTCCTTTGTAGAATATCACATAAGGATAATCATACATTTCTTTGCAAAGAGAAGGGTAGTTATCATCAAAGTATGTTGTAAAACTAACATTTGCTTTTTTCATTTCTTTAATAATGTCCATCAGCTTTAATTCTTTGAAACGTTCATATTTGTTCCATAGCCTTTCAGAATTACGCTCTGTAAGCCACCTTTTTATCATGTCATGTTGATGAAATACGTTTTCTGATAGAAAGTCAGGATATGTACTTGTAAGATGATGAAGTTGTGCCGTAGTGAAATTTGCCCAATATAGTTTTAACATCGTCTGTTGTATCAATTATCATTACTCCTTTGTCCTTATTATACCTTCAAATTCAAATATTTTAGTTTACTGTTTAAAGACATTTATTTTTTAAATATCATGTATTTGTAAGGAGTAATTTAATGACAAAGGTTTAATGTGTCATAGTGTATTGTAAAATTGTCGAATTTCATGTTTCTACTATTATATATAAATCAACGTATCAAAAAAAGATAACTAATTTTTTTAAATAAAATCATGCTAATACTTAATCCATTATTTTGATTTTTATTTAAATCAACCTACCTGGTTCCTCACCAAATTCTCTGCACTAAAATTTTCCGTTACCATTCTGTTCCCATATTTATATTTTCAATTGAAATATCTATCAAAAATTAAACTATTCTTCTATTTAAGTATTCAACAAATGATGATACACCTATATGGGATGGAATACTTACCAACATATGTATATACCTTTGCTTCAATTATTTTACAATTTTCCACTCACATCATTGACACAAGGGATTTCTTATACCTTATTTCTTTTCCATATATCACTAGCCTGCTATATCTGGGCTCAAAAACAATGTGCTACTTACAATTTCATTATGTATGTGCTAAACTGTTTGTGTCGGATGACATTAAAAAGCATCTCTTCGTGTTGAATATTTTGGTTGGCTGACCGATGTATATTCTAGCATATAGAGATGCTTTTTTTAGATAAAGCTAAACTTTTGTGAATCATACGCATAACGTATGGTGTTCTTTATACAAAAAACAACGAACCTGAACAAAGGTTTAATGTTCAAGGTTCGTTGAAATCAATACTAATATATATTATTTTTTAATAGTTAATAACTCTTCATAAATGCCTGCTTTTTTAGCTGCATCAATAAGGGTTGTTCCTATTTCAGAAGGTGTATCTGCAGTTTCAACACCACAATCGTTTAATGTTTTAATCTTTTCAGATGCTGTACCCTTACCTCCTGAAATAATAGCTCCAGCATGACCCATACGTTTACCTGGAGGTGCTGTCTGACCGCCGATAAAACCTACTACAGGTTTGTTCATATTTTCTTTAATCCATTGTGCCGCTTCTTCTTCTGCGGTACCACCAATTTCTCCAATCATTACAACGGCTTTAGTTTCAGAATCTTCATTGAACGCCTTTAAAACATCAATAAAGTTAGTCCCATTTACTGGATCACCGCCGATACCTACAGCAGTTGTTTGACCGATACCTTCTTCAGTTAATTGATGCACTGCCTCATACGTTAATGTACCAGAACGAGACACGACACCGACATGGCCTTTTTTATGGATATATCCCGGCATAATACCGATTTTACACTCGTCGGCAGTTATCACACCAGGACAGTTTGGTCCTACTAAACGTGTTTTACGACCTTGTAAATATCTTTTTACTTTAACCATATCAACAACAGGTATATGTTCAGTAATACAAATAACCATGTCTAAATCGGCATCAGCTGCTTCAATAATTGAATCAGCAGCGAATGGTGCTGGTACGTATACAACAGATACATTAGCTCCTGTTTCATTTTTAGCTTCTTCAACAGTGTTATATACTGGAACACCTTCTACAACTTGTCCACCTTTACCAGGTGTTACCCCTGCAACAATTTGTGTCCCATAATCAAGCATTTGTTTTGTATGGAAAAGGGCAGTAGACCCTGTGATACCTTGTACCATTACTTTCGTATTTTTATCAATAAATACACTCATCTTAGTGCTCCCATCCTTTCCTTATGCTTCTTTAACAAGTTTCACAATTTTTTGAGCACCTTCAGCCATAGTTGCTGCTGGCTCAATAGCTAAACCTGATTCGTTTAATATTGCTTTACCACGTTCGACATTAGTTCCTTCTAAACGAACAACTAATGGTAATGTTAGTTCAACTTCTTTAACCGCTGCTACAATACCTTCGGCAATAACATCACATTTCATAATTCCACCAAAAATATTTACAAAGATACCTTTAACATTGTCATCACCTAAAATAATTTTAAATGCTTCAGTTACCTTTTCTTTTGTAGCACCGCCACCTACATCTAAGAAGTTGGCTGGATTTCCACCAAAATGATTAATTGTATCCATAGTTGCCATGGCTAAACCTGCGCCATTAACCATACAACCAATATCTCCATCTAAAGCGATGTATGATAAATCATATTTAGAAGCTTCTATTTCCTTAGGATCTTCTTCTTCTAAATCTCGTAATTCTAAAATATCTTTATGTCTAAATAATGCATTATCATCAAAGTTTAATTTAGCATCTAAAGCCAATACCTGACCGTCTCCAGTTGTAACAAGTGGGTTAATTTCAACAATAGAACAATCTTTTTCGATAAAGACATTATATAGTGCTAATAAAAATTTAGTTGCTTTTCCAACTGATTCTTTTGGAATGTTAATATTAAAAGCGATACGTCGCGCTTGGTAAGGTGATAATCCTACTACTGGATCAATTGTTTCTTTGAAAATCTTTTCAGGTGTTTGAGCTGCAACCTCTTCAATTTCAGTTCCACCTTCTTCTGATGCCATCAAAGTCACTTTATCAGTAGCACGATCAATAACAAAACCAACATAATATTCTTTTTGGATATCGCATCCTTCTTCGATATATAAACGTTTGACCTCTTTGCCCTCTGGCCCAGTTTGATGTGTGACCAATTGTTTACCTAGCAGTTCATTTGCGTACGTTTCGACTTCAGATAATGATTTAGCAATTTTCACGCCGCCTGCTTTACCTCTACCCCCAGCGTGAATTTGCGCTTTAACCACATATACGTCTGAATTTAATTCTTTCGCTTTTTCCACTGCTTCTTCAGCAGTAAATGCTACTCGTCCCTCTGGAACTGCAACGCCCATTGAACGAAATATTTCTTTCCCTTGATACTCGTGGATATTCATCTTCCATCCTCCTGTTTCTTAGGTTAAGTTGCCCTTTAATTATAAAAAATGTAAGCGCTATTGTAAACTGATTGACAGTATTTATTGCAATTTAAGCAAAATTCAAATTATTTCATCATTGATTTAATTGGTTCAAATGATTGACGATGTTCATTGATTATGCCCACTTGATCAATAGCCTTTAAATGTTGCTTAGTTCCATAACCTGCATTTTTATCAAAACCATATTCTGGAAACTGTTTAGATAGTTGTCTCATATATTGATCACGGTATTCTTTAGCCATGATACTTGCTGCTGCGATAGACACACTTTTAGCATCACCTTTAATAATTGAGGTTTGTGGAATATCAATATCTAGTGTCATTGCGTCTATTAATAAATGTGTAGGTGTAACATCTAATTGATTTATAGCACGTAGCATAGCTAATTGAGTTGCCCGATAAATGTTCAATTCATCTATTTCAACTGAGGACGCTATGCCATATGCATATTGATAGACATTTTCTTTTAAATTTTGATTAAGTCGTGCTCTATTTTTGGGAGACACTTTTTTAGAGTCATCTAAACCAATATAATGATGATTCTTCTCTAAAATAACTGCACAAGCCACAACTGGTCCAGCCAAGGGCCCACGCCCTACCTCATCAATTCCACAAATTAATGCATCCCTGTTAGAGGACATAATGTTGTTTTCGTATTGATTCATGGATAAATAGTGCTCTTCTAATGCTTGTTGCTTAAGAATATTTTTTTCCCTAGACTTAATCGCATTTATAACACCTTTACGTGAATCATTATTTGCTTCATGTTTATGTAACTCTTCCAACGTTTCAATTCGAGATAGTTTTTCTTTGATTTCTTTAATTGTTAGAGACATACTATCATTCACTCTTCATTTCTTTTAAAATATCAAAACAATAAGTTCCAATTTTTGCATTTCTCATATCATTGATGATCAACTCAATGACAGATTCATAATCTACTTCATTTCCTTTTTGTAACAATCCCCTTCTTCTTCCAATTGCATCAAACCAATCGAGTATCTCAGCGTCTTCATGTGTATCAATATTATAATGTCTCTTTAAAGCTGAAACATCATGTTTAATCATAAAATTCAAACCATAAATAGCTACCTCATCTAAATGAACGATACTATCCTTAATTGCACCAGTTAAACTTAATTTTTTACCGACTTCTTCATCTTCGAATTTAGGCCATAAAATACCTGGTGTATCTAGTAATTGAAGAGACTTTCCAACTTTAATCCATTGTTGCTGTTTTGTTACTCCTGGTTTATTTCCAGTTTCGGCGATACTACGTTTTGCTAACTTATTGATAAGTGTTGATTTTCCTACATTAGGAATGCCTACAATCATAGCTCTTATCGCTCTAGGTTTTAAACCTTTAGCTTTTTCACGATCAAATTTTTCTTGAGTTGCTTTTATAGCTTCAACTTCAACATTTTTAAGATTCTTGCCATGTTTTGCATCTACAGCTACCGGATAGAAACCTTCATCTTTAAAATAAGTTTCCCATTTTTCTAATTCTTTTAAATTCGTCATATCTTTTTTATTTAAAATTACTACTCGAGGTTTTTGTTTAATGACATCATCAATCATAGGGTTTCTCGAACTGTATGGAATACGTGCATCGACGAGTTCAAAAACTACATCTACCTTTTTCAGTTGTTCACTAACTTGTCTTTTGGCTTTAGCCATATGACCTGGATACCATTGTATCGCCATGAGTCATCATCCTATTCTTATTATTTTCTTAAACTTTTATCTATAACTTCATAATTATACTTTATAATAGCTACCCCAACCACTTTAAGTTTAACACGTGCATCATTTAGTATAAAAATCATTTTTCTATTCATAAAAAATCTACGATGACTATTTGTAAACTTATTCAAAACTATTAAAATCAATTAACTTTATTAAATAACATTAAATTTAATGTAAATAGATTTAAATAATGCCACTAATACTTTCATTCATTGCCATAATAACCTACAATTTGACTAAGCTAACAAAATTTTTAGGTCAATATGATGCATTTTAGGAGAAGTAAATGAGAAGAAAAGCATGTTTCATTATATTATTAATTACATTATCATTAATTGGTCATAGTTATATTATTTTTCGCTTCCATCATGATGGTGTTCTTTCAACTGGCCCAAATGATGGTATGGAACAGATGATTCCTATTCAAATGTATCTTTATC
The DNA here is from genome assembly GCF_058795495.1 of Staphylococcus sp. GW823-FHT05F06. Lineage (NCBI taxonomy): Bacteria > Bacillati > Bacillota > Bacilli > Caryophanales > Staphylococcaceae > Staphylococcus > Staphylococcus sp. GW823-FHT05F06. The sequence goes on from NZ_JBXAHW010000001.1 coordinate 213,725, forward strand.
ATCAATGGACTCAAGGGAACTTATTTTATTCAACACATTTGGGTCTTGGCGGAGATTTTTTCACTGACTTAAGTTATTATTTTTCAACAAATTTAATATTTATTTTAAATGTCCCTATCATCAAATTATGTGAAATATTCTTTTCATTGAACACAAATCAAATTCTTCTTTGGATGTACAACGCACTAATTGTTTCAATTATTAAATCAACTATTGCTCTGTTTTGCACTTATTTATTTAGTTATTATATTTCTAAAAATAAAATAATCGGTTTATTGATTTCATTTATCTTTGTTATTTCACCTTTGTACTTTAGATTTACAATTTACTGGCCATTCTTTAGTGATACTTTCATTTGGTTACCACTCTTATTATTAGGGATTGAACGTTTATTAAGGGATTTTAAAGTAGGTTTATTTATACTAACTGTAAGTCTAATTCTAATTAATAACTTTTATTTTGCATATTATTTCCTCATTATTGGTATAGGTTATACCTTGATTAGAATTATTTACAGACATCCTAAAGATAGTTTAACTCGTTGGCAAGCTTCTCTTACAATTATATGTAGTGCTCTGCTCGCTTTAGGAAATAGTATGTTTGTGTTCTTTCATGGTGTTCAAAGTTTTCTTAATAATCGTCGACAATCATTTACAGGACAAGTGAATTGGATTGAACATTTAAATAAAGATACCAATATATTTTTCGATAATTACTTGATTGTTGTGATATTTTTATCTATTCAAGCTCTTTTGACAATCAAATTATACAAACATTTTTATTATAAATTATTTGCATTGTTATTATTGGCAACAATTATTTTTGCATTTCTCCCATTTGTTGACCAACTATTTAATGGGTTTTCAGCACCTCAAAAACGATGGCATTTTATCTTAGCTTTTAATAGTTCAATTTTAATTGGGTTATTTGTAAAATATTTTAAAACAATTCGACCAAAGACTTATATTTATACTAATCTGATAGCTCAAAGTGTCATCTACATAAGTTCAATTAGCTACAATACTTTTTTACCTTGGCTCTCTTTAGTTCCAGTAGTGTCAGTGATTGGACTATTAATTTTATTAATAAAAGAGAAAAAAGTACGTTATTATCTTACTTACCTTTATAGTATTTCAATCGCTGCTCTCAGTCTTATGATTACTTTCGTATTCATAAAAAATCAAATTTTCTTTCAAGATCATATCAATCGTGCGAACAAGCGATACATTAATTCAAGTTTCTATAGCTCGACTATACAAAGATCGTTAGTAAAAGAAATGAACCAAACTAAGAATGACGATCAACGAATAAATTGGCGTGTCGATGAACAAGATAATACCCCTATGTATCAAAATTTTAAAGGACTTAGTATTTACTCTAGTATATTTCATCACAACATTCTCGATTTCTATTATGATGCCTTAAAAATTAATTTAGCTGAAGAATCTGTCAGTCGATACCAGTCTACTAATGCTCGGCAAAATATCGAGAGTCTGTTTTCAGTAAAATATTTAATGATGAAAGATTATCAAAATTTTATTCCATCTTATTTTAAGAAAGTTAAGTCACGTGGACAATATATTATTTATAAAAATCAACTTCCACTACCAAGTGTAAAAGTAACACAAAACATTTATAATCATAAAAGTTTAAAAAAACCTATAGATAGAGAACATGCAATGATTAATGGTGCTATTGTGACATCAAAAGGTACAGCGTATCACTCAAAAGTTAAAAATTTGTTAGACCAAACACGTGTATCAACACAAAATATAACACGATATTCAAACAATGAACTAACCGTTAATAAAGAGAGCGGAATAATCAAATTACATTTACCTAAGAATATAAGAGACAAATACAAAGATTTTTATCTCACTATGAATATTAAACGAGGCGATCCTGACAGTAATTACACTGTGAGCATCAATCAATATCATAATCATCGTCTATACAATGATTCTATATATCGCACGGGAATAAGCAAAGTGCTTTATCGAAGTTTACCAGACAAAAATGGTGATATTACGATTCAACTATCACCAAAAGGTAAGTTCAATTTGGAACTGTTAGAATTAAACGGTGAAAATTATGATACGCTAAAACAAGCACACCATCATGCTAACTTTAATATGCGTTATAAAGATATAAAAAACGGGGTAAAAGTTAACTTAGATCACCATTCTAAAGGACTTGCAGTCATTAATATTCCATATCGTAAAGGTATGCGTGCATACGTGGATGACCGACAAAGCAATATCAAAAAGGTGAATTATATGATGACAGGTGTTCCGGTTAATAAAAATAATAAAACAATTACGATTCAATATCGACCACCTTTTCTAAAAACGATGTTTTCTATCTCAATATTTAGTATAGTGGTGAGTATTGTATTCATTAGATTAAAGAATATAAGGAAAAGAAAGATGAGGATTCGCCATGATTAAAAATATATGGAATAAACCTATTAAACGTTTTACACTAATCGTTTTAGTTAGTTGTATATTGTCATTTATTCTATATGGCCCTTTTCTCTATCAATTTATAACTAAAGGTATAGTATTTAGTGGTAGTGGAGATGGCTTCAGACAAATGATGCCTTTTCAAATGTACCTTTATGAACACTTCACATCATTAAAAGGATTTTATGATGCTTCATTTGGATTGGGAGGCGACTATGTTAAATCACTGGCATATTATTATTCACTATCTCCATTGATGTGGATCAACTTCTCTATGATATGGATATTAGAACAAACTATCAATGTGAATCCTCATGACATCAGCTTTTGGACAATAAACCAATTAATCATGGCATATGTGCGCACTGTAATCACATTTATTTTTTCATTTTATTTATTTAGTTATTTGCGACTTAAACCCGCACCAATGTTTATCGCAACTATTTTATATGGTATGTCTACTGTTGTTACATATTATAATTTTACTTGGTCTTTTTACGGTAATCTTTTAATTATGTTACCTATGTCACTTTGGGCTATAGAAAGATTCTTTAAAGAACGTAAAATAGGTTGGTTTATTTTCGCGATTGCTTATACATTATTCTCAAACTTTTATTTTAGTTACTATGAAGCAATTGTCATAGGTTTCTATTTTATTTATCGATTCGCTATTCCTCATGAGAAAGATATTGTGAATCGTTGGCAGAAATTATACATACTCGTATGTGCCACTTTGTTAAGTGTATTAGTAAGTATTTATGGACTATATACTGGTGTATCTTCTTTTTTAGATAATGACCGAACACAAAATCCTAATTTCAAAATTACTTTTTTCACAAATTTATTTGAAACCAATTATAATATTTTTGCTGATGGTTTTTACATTACAATTTCTTTTATTGCTATCATTGCATTATTTTGTTTTAAATTATATCAACACTATTATTATAAATTGTTCGCAATTGCAACTTGGATTTTACTTATCGGTTCCTTTTCTCAATGGTTTGACAGTGCATTTAATGGCTTTTCATTACCCCAAAGACGTTGGGTTTACTTTTTAGCATTATCAACAAGTGTATTAATTGCATTGTTCATACAACATTTAAGTGAAATATCAATTAAAGAATACACCTTTGTTGCTATACCAGTATTCATATACGGTTTCATATTTATCGCACTGTCGGAAAGATCAGTAAAGTGGATGTTTGTTGCATTGATTTTAATCATAGTGTTATTTATATTTATTAAATATAAATCGTTGTTAACACGTACCTCAATGATGGTATTACTCGTTGTCTTATTTTTAGCTCAACAAGTCTTAATGACTAATGATTCCAGAAAAATTACTATCGAACCTTATCAAACGACTATCAAAACAATTAATGATTCGAGCTATAGAAGCCCTGTCCTAAATAAAAAAATTAAGTATATGCATCAAAGCTCTACAGATCCATTGAAAAGACTAGATTATTTTTCATACTATGCATTAAACTCACCTTTGATATATCACTACAACGGCACATCATTGTATTCCAGTATTTTCGATGGAGATATATTGAAATACTATGACCAGACGTTACAAATTAATATGCCTGTAGATAAAAATAGTACTTATCGATATTTAAATAATCGTGCAAACTTAATGTCTCTTTGGGATGTTCAAGATCGATTACGACATCCTGATGATTTAAATATGCCTTATGGTTTTAAAAAGAAAGAACTTATAACTGATAAAAAAGATCAATGGATTCACTCTGTTAATACAATAAATTATCCTAGTGCACACATTACTAATAAAATTTATGATGCAAGAAAACTAAAATCTCCCCTTGATAGAGAGCAAGCTATGCTTAAAGGTGTCGTATTGAATCATAAATCCCAAGCCAATACTGATTTTAAACCTAATCCTAATTTACTTTCTAATGCAAAACAAAACTTAAATCATGCGAATTGGATTGATAGTAAACATTTAAAAGTTAAACAGCACAATGGTGGCGTCACCCTCAATTTACCTCGCAATATAGTTAAAAATTATAAAGATATGTATATTGAAATGGATGTTGAATTACTGTCTCCTGACAAAGAGCATAAAGTAGGGGTTAATGAATATTCGCAAGAAAGAAACCGTTTGTCATACAAATACCGTCGTTTTGTTTCGCCAGTGACGATGCGTGCTAAAGCTTCAAATCAACTTAACATTAAGATGTCAAAAGGAGTTTATCGTTTTAAAGTAAAAGGAATTTATGGTGAAAACTATCAAACATTAAAAAAAGCTTCTCAACAGCTCCAACCAGTTAAAGTAAAAAAAGAAAGAAATGGTTTCACAATTATTAAAAAGAAAAAAGAACATGGTTATCTTGTCTTGCCAATGGTATATGCTAAAGGAATGCATGCAATGGCAAATGGAAAGCCTCTAAAGGTTCAACAAGGCAACGGTATTATGACTACTATTCCTGTAAAAGAGGGACAAACAAAGATAAAATTAAGTTATACCCCTCCTTATTTTTATTTATTAATCACTGTCAGTTGCATTGGGATCATTTTAAGCATTCTTTTCACTCATTACGTAAAAAGAAAATAAATTAGTTATTAATGATTTAAATAACTCAATATTTTAAATTAGAAGTATTTAAGATTGCTTTAAATTAACTCATAGTTCATTATGATGATTTTTAATTGATAGAAAACTATCAATTTTTTCGATTTTATTTACAAAGTTAAAACAAAGACCTAAACATTTTAGTGCTTTGTTTTTAACATCAATTGTCGGTGTCGAACTTAAACCTATGTTCAAGACTTACTTAATGTAAAGTTAGTTATTGACTGAATTAGAAAATAGCACTTTCATAGTTTTCATCAAAATTTTAGGCTTAATCATAGAAAATTTTATTTAGTATTCGGTGTAAAATATACAATCAATATGAATTCTGATTCATATCTTCAATAATTAGGACAGCCGTTTAATTTAAGATAAAATAAAAAAGCTTTCAAACTCTGGTAAAACAGAAGTTTGAAAGCTTTTTTCATTATGGCAAATCTTAAGCAATAAGTTGAAATTGGCAACTATAGTGCTTATAGACTGGCCTTTTATAAATTGTCGAATATACTGATTAGCGAATTTCTTGAATTCTAGCAGCTTTACCACGTAAACTACGTAAGTAATATAATTTAGCACGACGTACTTTACCACGACGTTTAACTTCAATTTTTTCGATTTTAGGCGTGTGTAATGGGAAAGTTCTTTCCACACCTACACCAGAAGAAATTTTACGAACTGTGAAAGTTTCTGAAATTCCTCCACCACGGCGTTTAATTACAACACCTTCGAAAACTTGGATACGTTCGCGAGAACCTTCAACGATTCTTACGTGTACACGTAAAGTGTCTCCTGAACGGAAAGTAGGTAAATCAGTACGTAATTGTGATTTAGTTACTGCTTCGATTAACTTATGATTACTCATTATAAATTCTCTCCTTCAACCTATGTTCTTGCCTAGACAAAAGTATAGCAGCGGATCATAGTGATTATTAGTGTTTTTTCACACTTGAATTATAATAGCATAACGTTAATCATTTTTCAATTTCTTTTTATAGGTTTCTAAAATTTCTCTATCTTTTTCAGTTAATGGATATTGTTCTAATAAATCTGGTCGCTTTTCATAAGTACGAATGAGTTTTTGTTCATGTCTCCACTGATCAATGTGCGCATGATTGCCAGATAATAATACTTCAGGAACACTCATATTTTTATATTCACGAGGACGTGTATACTGAGGAAATTCTAACAATCCATCTGAAAATGAATCATCTTGATGTGATGCTTGATTACCTAAGACGCCTGGAATAAGCCTCACTATTGCATCGGTCATCGTCATTGCTGGTAACTCTCCACCAGTTAGGACATAATCCCCCATTGATATTTCATCAGTTACAAGATGCTTACGTATGCGCTCATCATATCCTTCATAGTGTCCACAAATAAAGACTATATGTTTTGCTTCACTTAATTCTTGTGCAATCTCTTGAGTAAAGGGACGACCTTGTGGACACATAAGTATCACTCGAGTATGTTCATTATGATTTATGTCTTCCATAGCATTAAAAACAGGTTCAGGCTTTAATACCATACCTTGGCCACCACCAAATGGGTAATCATCAACTTGATTATGCTTATTAATAGAATAATCTCGGAAATTGATAGTATTAACATTAATGATTCCCTTATCTTGCGCACGTTTTAATATTGAATGGTTTAAAACACCTTCAAACATTTCAGGAAATAGCGTTAAATAATCTATCTTCATTAATCTAACAATCCTTCCATCGGTGTAATTTTAATCGTTTTAGTTTCTATATCAATATCTTTCACAACATCTTCAATATAAGGAATGAGATACTCTTTTTCACCTTTAACAACCCAAACGTCATTAGCACCTGTTTCAAAAATATTAATCACCCGACCAATTGGCGTATCATCATCTTTAAATACTGTACAACCAATAATATCCGAATAATAGTATTCATGTTCTCCTAATTCTATATCTTGGTGATCACGTTCTTGATAAATATAATCACCTTTCAAATGTTCAATTTCATTTATATTGTTGATTCCTTCAAACCTTAACATGTGAAATCCTTTATGTATACGATAAGAAGCGACCGTATAAACAATTTCAGTATTATTATGTTTTACAAGTAATTGTTCACCAGGTTGAAATCGTGTTTCAGTAAAATCAGAATTGGATTTCACCTTTACTTCCCCTTTAATACCATGGGTATTGACTATTTGTCCAACCTCTACCTCCATGTATGACCCTCCTTCTAATTAAAGTTTATTAAACTGAATCAAATATATATTAACACGTATGTATGTAACAAATAAATATGATTAAAAAAGGACGCCATAATGGCGTCCCAAAAAAACATAAGCTAATTATTTAGCATTCTTTTGTTCATCAAATTTTTTCAAAATACCTTCTCTAGATAAGATATTGTGAACTGTATCAGTTGGTTTAGCACCGTCGTGTAACCATTTTAAAGCTAATTCTTCGTCGATTTTAACTTCTGGTGCATTAACGTGTGCTGGATTGTAAGTACCTAATTGCTCAATGATACGACCATCACGTGGTGAACGTGCATCTGCAACTACGATACGATAGAATGGGTTTCTTTTAGAACCTAAACGAGTTAAACGAATTTTAACTGCCATTTAAATTACTCTCCTTTATGTGTTTATTATTTTTATTTTCTACAAGAATAAATAATAACAGTTACACAAATTTTTGTAAAGACTTTTTTCTTTACCAAAAGTAGATTTACGAAGTAAATCGTACTTTTGGTTATGCATGTGCTTTAGCTCAGGCGTTCCACTACTCTTTTACGAAGTAAATCGTACTTTTGGTTATGCATGCGCTTTAGCTCATGCGTTTCTATTAATTTTGTTAATAATCCTTATAAAGGTTCAAAAAAATCAAGCACCGAAGACACTCTCGAGTTTCAATGCTTGATTTTATAAATTAAAATGGTAAGTTCATACCCTTTAACATATTTTGCATTTGGTTTCGTTTAGCTTTTTTACCTTTACCGCCACCAGTAAATTGTTTCATCATTTTCTTCATATCATTAAATTGTTTCATTAATCGATTAACTTCTTGTAAAGATCGGCCGGATCCTTTTGCAATACGTTTTTTACGTGATACATTTAATGTTTCAGGGTTTGAACGTTCCTTAGGTGTCATAGATTGTATAATCGCTTTAATATGATCAATTTGTTTATCACTCATATTAAGCTTATCTAAACCTTTCATTTTATTCATACCAGGAATCATTTTCATAATGTCATCTAAAGGACCTAAATTCTTAACTTGATCTAACTGTTCTAAGAAATCATCTAATGTAAATGATGACTCTCTCATCTTCTTCTCTAAATCTTTAGCCTTTTCTTGATCTACATCTTGTTGCGCTTTTTCAATGAGGCTTAAAACATCACCCATACCTAAAATACGTGAGGCCATTCGTTCAGGATGGAATAATTCTAAACCATCCAATTTCTCACTCATACCTACAAATTTAATAGGTTTTTGGGTAACGGAACGGATTGAAAGTGCTGCACCACCGCGTGTATCACCATCTAATTTAGTCAATGTTACACCTGAAACATCTAATTGTTCATCAAATGATTGTGCCACATTCACAGCATCTTGACCTGTCATTGCATCAACAACAAGCATAATTTCGTCTGGTTTAGAGATTTCTTTAACTTCTTGAAGCTCATTCATAAGTGCTTCATCAATGTGTAAACGACCAGCTGTATCAATGATAACGAAATCTAGATGTTCTTCTTTAGCATGTTTTAAAGCATTTTCAACAATTTGTTGTGGTGATACTTGATCACCTTCACTATACACAGGGATATCAATTTGTTTACCTACTGTTTGTAATTGATCAATAGCAGCTGGACGATAAATATCTCCTGCCACAAGTAAAGGTTTTTTGTTATATTTTTTACGCATTAATAATGCCAACTTACCTGCTGTCGTCGTTTTACCTGCACCTTGTAAGCCGACCATCATGACAACAGTTGGTGGTTTGTTTGCCATCTTAATGGAAGTATTTTCTCCACCCATTAAACTAGTAAGTTCTTCTTGTACGATTTTAATAACCTGTTGGCCAGGTGTTAAAGATTGCATGACATCAGAACCTAGCGCTCGTTCTGAAACAGTCTTAACAAATTCCTTAACAACTTTGAAGTTAACATCGGCTTCCAATAACGCTAATCTCACTTCACGCATCATCGTTTTAATATCTGCTTCTGTTACTTTCCCTTTACCACGCATTTTTTGCATCGTGGCTTGTAAGCGATCGGATAATCCTTCAAATGCCATAACGTTTGCCCTCCTTTATTATAATGATCACTACTCTAATTCTTCTAATTGAGTGATATATTGTTTAAGCAACTCAGGTTGATTAAGTGATTGTTTCATTAAGTTATATAATTCACGACGTTTCTCGAATCTTTGGTATAGTCGTAATTTCGATTCATAATCTTCTACTAAATCGCCAGTTCTTCTTATATTATCATAAACTGCTTGTCTACTCACTTCAAATGTATCAGCAATTTCACTTAAAGAATAATCTTGTAAATAAAATAATTCGAGATAATTTTTCTGTTTATTTGTAAGCAAACTTTGATAAAAATCAAATAGATAATTCATACGCAATGTTTTAACTAAATCATTTTGTCCCATTTTAGTTACCTTCTTCAGATTCAACGGATGAATTTCCAGAGATTTCTTCAGGGATATCTTCATTTTGTTCTATCATATCAGCAAATAATCCATATACATAGCTTTCAGGATTAAACGGTTGTAAGTCATCCATTTTTTCGCCTAAACCAACATATTTAACTGGAATGTGTAACTCATTTCGAATTGCTAATACAATACCCCCTTTAGCAGTACCGTCTAATTTAGTTAAAACTATACCTGAGACATTTGTAACTTCCTTAAATGAACGTGCTTGTGAAAGTGCATTTTGACCAGTTGTTGCATCCAAGCATAATAAAGCTTCATGGGGGGCATCAGGTATTGCACGATTAATCACACGTTTCATTTTATCTAACTCTTGCATTAAATTAGATTTATTTTGCAAGCGTCCTGCAGTATCACAAATTAAAATATCTACGCCTTTATTTTTTGCGGCATTAATCGCATCATATACTACTGCTGCAGGGTCAGAACCTTCGTTTTGGCTCACAACTTCAACACCAACACGTTCTCCCCAGACGTTTAATTGTTGAATTGCTCCAGCTCTGAAGGTATCACCAGCGGCTAACATTACTTTTTTACCTTCTTGTTGATAACGATAAGCTAATTTACCAATTGTTGTTGTTTTGCCGACACCATTCACACCAACCATCAGTATGACATTTAAACGTCCATCTTCAATATTCATTGCTTCAGAATGATCGTCCTCTTGATGATAGATTTCTACAATCTTCTCAACTATAACTTCTCTTAAGTCTTCTGTTTCTTGTATATTACGTCTTTGTGCTTCTGTACGTAGCTCATCAGTTAATTTCATAACGGTATTAAAACCAACGTCCGCAGTAATAAGCATTTCTTCCAGAGCTTCGAAGAAATCTTCGTCAACTTTTCTATATCGAGCAATTAAATTATTTAACTGTTCTTGGAAGTTTTGACGTGATTTTTCCAAACCGGCTTTGAATTTTGCTCCAATTTTTTGAGCTTCAATTTCTTCAAAATCTTCAATCGATATCAAACCATCTTCGTCAAAATCAGCTTCACTTAATTTTTTAGGTTTCTTTTTGGGTTTGACTTGTTCATCAGAATCATTCGGGTCCATTGAATCTGAGTCACTATTAGCATTTGAATCTACAGTTTCATCTAGGTCTTTTTGAATATCATCTTCACTTTTACTAGAAAATTTATCTTTCAGACGTTTAAAAAAACTCATGCTTGTTCCTCCTTCATAACCTCATCTATTGTATTTAGGTTGACGCTAACTAACTTAGAAACACCAGACTCTTGCATTGTTACACCATATAAACGATCAGAAAACTCCATCGTTCCCTTCCGATGTGTAATTACAATGAATTGTGTTTCTGTAGATAATTCATTTAAATATTGGGCATATCGTATCACATTCGCTTCATCTAATGCCGCTTCTACTTCATCTAGTATAACAAAAGGTGCTGATCGAACTTTGAGAATGGCGAACAATAATGCTATAGCACTTAAAGCACGTTCACCACCGCTTAATAATGAAAGATGTTGTAATTTTTTTCCTGGCGGTTGTACGATGATATCAACGCCAGCAGACAAATAGTCATCTTCAGTTAAACGAAGTTCTGCTTGTCCACCACCAAATAATTGCTTAAACACTGTCGTAAAATGATCTTGAACCGCATGAAATGTTGTCTTAAAACGACCTTCAACTTCTTTATCCATTTCATGAATGATTTGTTCTAAGGTTTCTTTTGCTTCTCTTAAATCTGTTCGTTGCTCATTTAAAAATGTGTATCGTTCATTCAACTCTTCAAATTGTTCTATTGCATTTAAATTTACAGGACCTAATTCATCGATTGTCATCTTCGTTAATTTTACTTTTTTACGCAAATTGTCAATAGTTTCATCAGAATCATATTCCATTCTTGCACGTTCTACTGTGAGTTGATACGTGTCATTTAAATGATCTATTGCATGGTTGATTAATACATCTAGCTTTGATTGTTTTGCTTTAATATCTTGATAATGATTTTCTATAGAAAGTATATCTTGATGACATTTTTGAAGCTGACTTTCATTTATTTCGATTTTCTCATTAAGATCTTTACGTTGCTGTTTAATCTCACTAAGTTGTTGATTTAAATTTTGTCTTACATTTTCTTGTTGCTGAATTTGCTCTTTCAACTTTTCAAAAGCATCTTTACCCATCATTTCATCTGAATTAAACAATTTGATTTTTTCATTTACTTCAATTTTTTGACGTTCTGAATCGCTAAGTTGTTTATCTAAACGTTCATAAACTTGCTTTTGCGATTTAATTCGCTCTTTAACAACAGCTAAATCAGATTGTTTTTGATGTAGTTGTTGTTGTGTTTGATGTGTCGAAGCTTTTCCTTCTTTTGATAATTGTGTATATCTTTCAATATCACTTTCTAGTTGCTTCAATTGTTGTTGTATCTCAATTAAATGATTTTGTTTTTCTTTTAATGTTTCTTTACTTTTATCACTTTGATATCCATCATTTTTTTCAAATTCAAACTCTTCATGTTCATTTTTAAGATGTGCTTCTTGTGTTTTTAGTCTATCCAGTTCTAATTCGTGATGATGTACTTGTTCTTTTAAATTGTTGTACTGCTGACTTGCACTAAAATATTGTTCACTTAATTGTTCAGCTTGTGTTTTTTGTTCTTTAAACTGACGTTCAAATTCTGCTGTTTGTCGTTGATAATCTTCAAGTTGATTTCGCATTGTTGATAATTCATCTTTTTGTGACAATATACTTTTTGTTTTACGTGCTCCTCCTCCTGTCATGGAACCACCAGGATTTACAACATCACCTTCTAAAGTTACTATTCTTGTCCGATATCGAATGGCACGTGCAAGTTCATTTGCATGTTTTAAATTTTCTACAATGATGGTATTACCTAATAAATTTTCAATGATGTTTTGATATTTAGCAGATACATTTATGGCATCAGATGCAATATTAATGAACCCTTGTGAACCACGAGCTACATCTTTAATGTCAGCAGCTACATGTCTTGGTTGAATCACGTTTAATGGTAAAAAAGTAGCACGACCTAAACCTCTTTGCTTCAAGTACTGGATTGCTTGGCGACCGTCTTTTTCATTATCAACAATAACGTGCTGTAACGATGCACCTAAGGCGGTTTCAATCGCTTGTGTCATTTCTGAAGGAACGTTAATCACTTCTGCAACCGCACCATGAATTCCTCTTAATTCTTTATCTTTTGCTTTCAAAATGTGCTTTACACCATTAAAGAAATACGTGTAATCTTCCTCTTGAGTAGCTAAACTATCAATTCTTGATTTTAACTTTTCATTATAACGATAGGCTTGATATAGTTTATTTTCATATTCAGATAGAAGTCTTTTAGAATCTGTCAACTGTTGTTCTAATTGTTGAATATTTTGTTCTACTTTTTCCATAGATTTCTTAGAACTTTGGTATTCCTTTTGTGTTTGAGTAATATTTTGTTGAATGTCTTTAAGTTGATTGAAAGCCTCTACTAAACGCGAATCTAATCGTGATTTTTTTGCTTCATTTTCATTGATTGTATGTTCTAAAAATCTTATATCATTATTAACATCTGATTGTTCTGACATCAATGTATAATAACTATTTTTAATTTCTTCTAGTTTTTCGTCGTGTTGTTCATCGGATATATAAAGAAGTGACTCTAATTCTTGAACTTCCTTGTTTAATTGCTTTTGCTTATTTTTTAACTCAGCTAATAATTTTTCATTTTGGGCTTTTTCATTTTTAATAGAATCAATTTGTGATTCTAAATTATCTAATTCTTCCTCATATCTTGCATTTGTTTCTGATTGGTTTTTCTTTCGTTCTTCTAATACATTTAGCTTACCTGATAATTGCTCATAATTCTCAGTTGCTTTAACTAATTCATAATTTAACTTTTCAATGTCATAATCGTTTTGTTGACGTTTACCTTTATATTTTTGTAGTAACTGATTGATTTGAGCTTGTTGACCTTCTTTCTCAGCCTGTTGACTCTTTAGGTGATTTAAACGCTCATCTAATCGCTGATTATCTTCAGTATAATGATCAATGTCAGATACTGTAACGATGACATCACTTTGCTCCATCTCTTTAGATAATTGCTTATATTCTTTAGCAATGGCCGCCTCTTCTTTTAACGGTTCCACTCGTCCCTCTAAATCATATAAGATATCTTCGACTCGATTAAGATTATCTTCAGTATGGTCAAGTTTTTGAATCGATTCAGCTTTACGTTTTTTATATTTAAGTACTCCGGCAGATTCTTCAATAATTTGTCGACGATTGATTGGTTTTGCATTCAATATTTCATCTACTCTTCCTTGAGAAATAATACTAAATGCTTCCTTTCCAAGTCCTGAATCGAGAAATAAATCTATAATATCCTTTAACCGTGCACGATCATTATTTAAATAATATTCACTCTCACCACTTCGATAGAGACGGCGTGTGACAACTAATTCCTCAGAATCAATTTGTAGTTTTTGTGAATGATTATCTAATTTAAGTTTTACTTCAGCAAAATTTTGAGCTTTTCTATGTTCAGCACCTGAAAAAATGATATCTTCCATTTTAGCACCGCGCAGTGATTTGGCAGACTGTTCACCTAGTACCCATTTAATTGCATCAGTAATATTACTTTTACCACTTCCATTAGGACCAACAATAGCTGTCACACCTTTATCAAATTGAACATTGGTATGGTCGGCAAAAGATTTAAATCCTATGGCATCAATTGATTTTAAATAAACCATTGTATTCTCCTTATCACAGTCGTGTTGAGTTGATAAGCTTGGGGCTATATTAACAATTATTAAAAATTATCAATATAGATTAAAGCTTTATATGATAATTAATCATAGATTATCATATTTTTATAATTATAATGATTTTTTATTTTTCATTAGTTTATACGCTTGTTCTGCTGCCTTTTGTTCGGATTCTTTCTTTGTCTTTCCTTTACCCTCTGCAACTGCTTTATTTTCTAAAATCACTTCCGATGTAAATAGTCTATGATGTGCGGGACCCTCTTCTTTAATTAATTGGTATGTCACATCTCCTTTATTTTGGCTATGCACATATTCTTGGAACTGTGTTTTAAAGTCTACGACACCAACAAGCTCGTCATCTTCTACATACGGAAAGATGACTTTTTCAGCAAATGTCCATACTGAATCTAAACCTTGATCTAAATACAGTGCACCTACAAAAGCTTCAAATGCATCTGAAATAAGGGAAGGTCTTGTTCTGCCTCCTGTCTTCTCTTCACCTTTACCTAATAAAATCAGTTCGTTTAATTTAATCTTATTCGCAAATATCACAAGTGAAGGTTCACAAACAATTGTTGCGCGCATCTTTGTCAAATTACCTTCTGGTAAATGAGGATGTCTGTCAAAAAGATAGCGTGAAACCGTCAATTCTAATACCGCATCACCTAAAAATTCTAAGCGTTCGTTGTGTTCTAAACGATTCATATTAAAGTCATTAATAAAACTTGAATGAGAGAATGCCTGTTGATATAAATCAATATTTTTAAAATGTAATCCTAACGACTTCATTTTATCAGTAAATTTTTGTTGAAAATCATGTACCATTTCTTTCTTTTTCTGGTTAGCCACAACCTAACCTCCTAACTATAAATTTCAAAAGCTTAATTTAATTTTACGTGAAAACAGACTAAAACTAAAGAAAAAATCTGAGCCGACGAGAAGACGACTCAGATATTAATCATTTTATTTTTCAAGGCTGTTGATGTATTTAACAGCATCACCAACAGTGTTGATTTTTTCTGCTTCTTCATCAGGAATTTCAGTACCAAATTCGTCTTCTAATTCCATTACTAATTCAGCGATATCAAGTGAGTCAGCGCCTAAATCATCTTTGAATGATGCGTCTTCTGTTACCTTATCAGCATCTACGCCTAAACGATCAACGATGATGTCTTTTACTTTATCGAAGTTTTCCACGTCGCTTCACCTCCTTTTAAAGAGTCTTTTGATAGACTATTTTATTTTCCCATTTTACTTTCTAAAATACAAGTAGAATTTTAGAAACACTTAATACAATAAGTATTTAGTGTTTCTTATACATGAGCCTCAAGCTCATGTGTTCCTCTTTTCACTTAATACATAGGTATTTAGTGTTTCTTATACATGAGCCTCAGCTCATGTGTTCGTTTGCTCCTTTTCGAACATTACATATACATTCCACCGTTAACATGAATTGTTTGGCCTGTAATATATTTAGCTTTATCAGAAGCTAGGAAGGCAACAGTATTAGCTATATCTGTATCTTCTCCAAAACGTTTTAAAGGAATTTGCTCTAACATTTGATCCTTCAAATCATCACTTAAAGCATTTGTCATGTCTGAAACGATGAAACCAGGTGCTACAGCGTTCACTGTAATACCTCGTGATGCTAGTTCTCGTGCTGCAGTTTTTGTTAATCCAATGACACCTGCTTTTGTTGCAACATAGTTTGCTTGTCCAGGATTACCCATTGCACCAACAATACTAGTTAGATTAATGATTGCACCACTACGTTGACGCAACATTTGTGGCGTTACTTTTTGAATACAGTTAAACACACCTTTTAAGTTCGTATCAATCACGTCATCCCATTCTTGTTCTTTCATACGCATAAGTAAGTTGTCTTTAGTTATCCCTGCATTGTTAACCAATACATCTACAGAACCAAACTGACTTACCACTTCTTTAATCATTTCTTTAACTTCATCGCCTTTTGCAACATTGGCTTGTATTGCAAAGCTTTCTACACCTTTAGCTTTAATTTCTTCAACAACTGCTTCTGCTTTATCTTTACTTCCAGCATAATTGACAGCTACATTATATCCTTCTTCCGCTAATTGCAATGCAATGCTTCTACCAATACCACGAGAAGCACCTGTAACTAAAGCACTTTTATTCATGATTATTCCATCCTTTCACATCTTCGAGTGTTTGAATTGAAGTGATTTTTACATCTCGATTTATTTTTTTGATAAGCCCAGATAATACTTTTCCCGGTCCAATTTCAATAAAGTGATCGACACCTTGATTAATCAACCACTTCGTTGATTGAATAAATTGAACAGGTGAATATAATTGTTTAACCATATTGCGTTTAATTACTTCAGCATCGGTTTCTCCCTTTGCATTAACATTCTGAACAACTGGATAATTAGCATTATGCCATTCAAATTGATTAATGAAATTAGCAAAATCCTCTTCAATAACTTTCATCATTGAAGAATGAAAAGGACCGGAAACAGCTAATGGAAGAACGCGTTTAGCACCAAGTTCTTTGCCCTTTTTTACTAATTCATCAATTAAAGATTTATGTCCAGACACCACGATTTGACCTGGTGAGTTAATATTAGCAGGTTCAATTAACTGTTCTTTTGTAGATAACGTTTGACATATCTTATCAACATCATCATAATCCAAACCTAATACTGCTGCCATACCTCCAACACCGTTAGGAAACGCTCGAGCCATAAGTTGGCCACGTTTACGCACAATTCTAACCGCATCTTCAAAAGATAATACACCACTAGCAACTAAGCTTGAATATTCTCCTAAGCTATGTCCCATAGTATAATCTACTTTTAAATGATTTAATGATTCTAGTAACGCAACACTATGTGTTAATAGTGCAGGTTGTGTATTTTCTGTTTCTCCTAATTTCCCATCATTATCAGTAAACATCGTTTCTAGCAAATCAAAGTCTACTGTCTCTTGAGCTAAATTTAATACTCGAGTCGAGCGTTCCTCTTCATTATATAAGTCACTAGCCATCCCTACTTTTTGTGCACCTTGGCCTGGGAATACAACTGCTATTTTACCCATTTTACTCACCTACTGTATCTTTCATAATTTGAACGATATTCTCTTCACCAGCAATTTTTGCTTGTTTAATTGCAGAATAAAATGCTTTAGCGTTTGAACTACCATGAGCTTTTACAACCGTACCATCTAAACCTAATAATACTGATCCACCGTATTCAGAGTAGTCCATTTTCTTAGCAAATGTTTCTAAATCTTTTTTCAATACTGCACCAGCTAATTTATTTTTGAAGCTACTCATTATTGTTTCTTTCAACATTTTACCTATAGATTTTGCAGTACCTTCAAGATTTTTAAGAACCATGTTCCCTGTATAACCATCTGTTACTACGACATCAACATTTCCATCCATAAGTGTTTTTGCTTCAATATTACCTGTAAAGTTAAATGATTGATTTTTCTCAAATAAATCATATGCTTTTTTAGTTAAAGAATTTCCTTTAGCTGCTTCAGTGCCAATATTAAGAAGTGACACCGAAGGATTTTGAATACCACGAATTTTTTGAGCGTAAATATTTCCTAATTGCGCATATTGTAGTAAATGTTCTGCTTTAGCATCAGCATTGGCACCAACATCTAAGAACACAAATCCCTTGCCATCAGTAGTGGGCAATGTTACAACTAATGCAGGTCTCGCTACGCCTTTAATACGTCCAACAATAAATAATCCAGCCGACATTAAAGCTCCTGTATTTCCAGCTGATACACAACCATCAGCTTCTCCTGATTTTACCGCCTCAGCCATCTTAACCATCGAGCTATCTTTTTTACGTTTAATTGCACGTACTGGTTCATCTTCCATTTCAATCTTTTCAGTACAATGTCTAAACTCTATTCGCTCATGACTTAAATTGTATTGTGATTCGTCACCAAAAAGAATAATTTCCAAATCTTTAAAGTCCTCGACAGCTTTTTTAACTGCATCTAATACAATACCAGGCGCATCATCCCCGCCCATCATATCTACTGCGATTTTAACCATTTTATTCATCCTCACTTGTATAGTACATTTTGAATTTACCTTTAAAAACTAACATATCTGAAACATAAGAATTCACTTCAATAATATAATGCTTATCTGTTATATCTATGACACGGGCATCTGCTCGAACTGTATCATTTAATTTTACTTTTTCTTTAAATTCAACTTGACTTTCATGTGTCAATACTATTGGTTTATGTATAAGAGCTACACATAATGAGTTAGCTTGTGCAAATAAGACGTGCCCTCTAGCAATCTCACTTTTTGCAAAAACAGAATCAATTGTAATTTCAATTAAAGATTGTGCGCTAACATCAGGATTCACTTGAATCAAATCACCTATAATTTCATTGGCTTCTATTGATTTAATTCGTCCATAATTTTGTTCAGCTACCAATTTAATTCTTTTACGTAACTCAGGAATATTTAAATGCGTGCGATCTAAACGTATAGTTTGAATACTTACATCAAACTTCTCACACAATTCATAATCAGTGATGAAGGGGTTTAATTCGATAGCCTCTTTAATGGCTACTCGTCTATCGTTTTTCTTTAATTTCACACGCTCACCCCTCATTTTAGTACCAAGTCTTAAATATTCCTTAAATATCATAACACTTTCTTTATCTATTACTCAACAATAAACTGTATCAATCTATATTCAGCTGATTGTATCTTTTAATAAAATCAAAATATATCTTTGAATAGTATAATATTTTTCTAATCGAAACGAATATGGCGTAAGTTTTGTTTAATAAACTCTCTTAAATGACTATATTGTTGTTCGAAAAATTGGCCAGATTGTATAAGTTCTGCTGCTTCATCTCTAGCAACTTCAAGCATACGATAATCTTCTACTACATTTGCTACAAGAAAGTCTGGAAGACCGCTTTGTTTTACTCCAAAGAAATCCCCTGGACCTCTCATTTCTAAATCTCTTTCACTTAATTCGAATCCATCAGTAGTTTGAGTCATAATGGTCATACGTTCAATACCTGTTTCAGTCTTGGGAGATGCAATTAATACACAATAACTTTGATGTTCACTACGACCAACACGCCCACGTAATTGATGTAATGTAGATAAACCGAATCGATCTGCATCATAAATCATCATAAACGTTGCATTAGGTACATTTACACCTACCTCAACTACAGTAGTAGAAACTAAAATATCTATTTCATGTTTACTGAATTTTTGCATGACTTGATCTTTATCTTCTGCAGACATTTTCCCATGTAATAATCCAACTTTTTCATTACCATAATCACTTTGTAAGGATTCATAAAGTGCCACAACATTTTGTACATCTTCTAAATGCTCAGAGCTCTCAATTAATGGACAGATGACATAGGCTTGTCTACCTTTTTTTAATTCATTCGACATTTGTGCAAGTACTTGATCATATTGTTCATGTTTGGCCCAACTTGTTTTTATAGGTTTTCTCCCCTTTGGTAATTGTTTAATTGAAGATACATCCATTTCACCGAAAACAGAAATAGCGAGTGTTCTAGGGATTGGTGTCGCTGTCATAAACAATACATTTGTCATTGCACCTTTTTCTCTTAGAATTTGTCGTTGGTTAACACCAAATCGGTGCTGTTCATCTGTAATGACTAATCCAACATTATTGAAGACTACATCATCTTGAATCAAGGCGTGTGTACCAATCAAACAATCGATAGTTCCATTTTCTAATTGCTCTAAAAGAAGTCGTCTTTTTTTCCCTTTAACAGAACCAGTTAATAAAGCTACGTTCATTGTATTACCAAATAGTTGTATTAAACTTTCAGCGTGCTGTTCAGCTAAAATCTCCGTGGGAACCATTAATGCAGATTGATAGCCTGCAGTTTTTAAGGCGTACATACAAATTGCTGCTACCACAGTTTTGCCAGATCCAACATCACCTTGTAACAACCGATGCATACGAATAGGCGCCTTTAAATCACGAAATATTTCATTGACACTAACTTTTTGAGCGTCAGTTAACTCAAATGGCAAACTATCAATAAATTGTTTTACTTTATTTATATCGTAATTAATTTCAATAGCCTCATCTGATGTCTTTTCTAAGCGATTTAACCATTGCATACGTAGCTCAAACATAAATAGCTCTGTAAATGCATAAGTCCGTCTAGCTCTTAGCAAATTTTGTTTATTAATAGGATGATGTAGTGTTTGTATTGTATAAGCTAAAGTTTCTAATTTATACTTTTCTCTGAGGTCATCAGTTAACCATTCATGAATTGTAACATCACTAAGCGCCTGTCTTATATTATCGCGTAACTGCTTTTGCTTTATTCCTTCTTTAATCCTATATATTGGTTCTAAATGAGTATCCTCTTGATTTTTTTGATCTTTAAAAAATATACGATTACCATTAATCTCTTGTTTATTACGATTCCATTTCCCTTTTATAGTGACAATACTATTTAATTCAAGTTTCTTTTTTAAATAAGGTTGATTAAAAAATACGCATTTAACAGCGATATGATTTATCATAAGATGGACAGTTAGTTTCGATTTATTACGACCAAAAAAAGCAACAGTTGGACTGGAATAAACCTCACCTTGCACTGTTACAGTTGCTTTATCGTCTGCTTGATTTAAGTCAATAACAGTATTATCTTCATAACGTGTTGGTAAATATAATACTAAATCTTCAACTGATTTAATATTTAATTCTTCTAACAACGCTAAACGTTTCGGACCTATACCTTTAATTTTATCTAATGCATATGGGCTCTCAATAAGATGAACTTTTGACATGATGAATCACCTATTATTTTTCATTATCTTTAATCTCAACATCTATTCTACCATGTTCAATTGATTAATTTGCATTTCACAGGTTAATTATATCAACACTTCACTATAAAAATTCTCATTAATATATAAAAATAACGATTAGTGAGTTAAATTCACTAACCGTTAGTTCGACTATTTATTATCAAAAAGTAAATAGCATTTCATTTATTCTACTGCAAAGAAATATTGATAAATAGGTTGTCCACCTTCATGTTGTTCCACTTCAACATCAGGGTACTCCGATTCAATCCAATCAATGATTTGGTTTGTAATTGAATTATCAGCATCTTCGCCTGAAATCATTGTTAAAATTTCGCTATCTTCATTAAGAAGTTTGCTGAGTAGACCTTTTACTGCATGAAATTGATTAACATCACTTGTCACAATTTTGTCTTCAGCTAGACCCATGAATTCATCTTTCTTGATTTCAATACCGTCTATTTTAGTATCTCTAACTGCAAAAGTAATTGAACCAGATTGAACAGTTTCCAAAGCATCACTCATATGGCGTTTATTATCTTCTAAACTCGATTCTAGATCATATTGGAATAAGGCTGATATTCCCTGTGGAATAGATTTAGTAGGAATCACTACAGTTTCAGCTTCTACAATACTAGCTGCTTGTTCACTGGCCATCATAATATTTTTATTGTTTGGTAAGATAATTGCACGTTTACATTGTGATTGTTCAATAACTTTAACTATATCTTCAGTAGAAGGGTTCATTGTTTGCCCTCCACTAATAATGTGCGTTGCTCCCATAGATTTAAATAATTCAGCAATCCCATCGCCTACAGAAATTGTAACAATAGCTGTTTCAACTGTTTGGGATTCATTAGCTTCTTTATTTTGAAGTCCATCTTGTTCCTTACGAATAACTTCACGATGTTGTTCACGCATGTTTTCTACTTTAAGTTTAATTAGTTCACCATATTTTTGACCATAATTAAATACATCACCCGGATGTTCTGTATGTACGTGCACTTTAACAATTTCATCATCATTAATTACTAATAACGAATCTCCGAATTCACTCATATCATTACGAAATTCTTGCTCGTCAAATGCTTTTTTATTTTTACCAAATCGAACCATCATTTCCGTACAATAACCGTAAACAATATCCTCTGTATTAATAACCCCATGAAAATCATGATCGTCATTAACAAATGATTCAGTATCAAGTTTAGGTGCTTGTGCTTCTATTTTTTCGCCTTTAAGACCCTTTAAGAATCCTTCATAAACGCATAATAAACCTTTACCACCACTATCAACAACGCCTACTTCTTTAAGTACTGCTAATAAATTAGGCGTATTATCTAGAGATTCGCTTGCAGCTTCAATCACATGTGCCATTAAATCAACGCAATCTTCAGCTTGATCCACGTAATCCATTGCGGCTTTTGCTGCATCTTTGGCTACTGTTAAAATCGTTCCCTCTACCGGTTTCATAACTGCCTTATAAGCTGTTTCAACTCCAGCTTGAAAACTCTCAGCAAACTGTTGCACGCTTATTTCTTTTTCTTCTTCAATATTCTTACAAAAACCTCTGAATAATTGAGAAAGAATAACACCGGAATTACCACGAGCCCCCATAAGTAATCCTTTTGAAAATGTTTTACCTAACTCTCCAATATTTTGAGATAAATTATTTTCGACTTCCTCACGACCAGAAGTAATAGTTAAATTCATATTTGTCCCTGTATCTCCATCTGGAACAGGATAGACGTTTAATGAATCCACTAAGTCTGCATTATTTGATAAATTTTGTGCCCCTTGTATAATCATATCGGCAAATAATTTACCATTTATTTTGCTAATCATTTCACGTTGTCCTCCTAAACCTTTTTCACTGTCTCATTTACACGTACACCTTGTACGAAAATATTTATTGAATTAACTTTCACATTTAGTGTTTTTTCTAAAGTATATTTAACAGTTGATTGAAGATTGCTTGCTACTTCAGAAATTTTCACACCATAGCTCACGATGATATACATGTCTACATCAATAATTCCGTTGTCTTCTCTAACTTTAATGCCTTTAGCATAGTTATCGTGTCCAAGGATTTCAGCGATACCATCTCTAACTTGTTGTCTTGATGCCATACCAACAATTCCATAACTTTCAACGGCTTTGCCACCAACTACTGATGCAATTACATCATTTGAAATATCAATTTTACCGTAGTCATTTGAAATTTCTAATGTCATATCTGTTCCTCCTGAAAATTTCAGAGTTTTATTTTTAAAGCGTTATGCCTAGGTTATTTTATTAATGCCTTAAATACTTTAAAAATCAAATCATTGTTGATGCTTTAAATTAATAAAATTTGTATTTTTAAAAATTAGGTTTACATTGTTTGTAAATTTATCTAATTAATTTAACTGTTTCTTTACAGTATCATACTATATAACTCCACATCACACAATTATAGCATAATAAATTGCATTTTATTGTAATTTTTATAATTTATAAAAGTCTTTATTGCCGACAATCTCATTATGTGTTATCTTATTAAAGTATATAAGTAGTAGTGTGTATTTATATTTATTAAAGGAGGTACTTTCATGGGTAAACAATGTTTCGTAACAGGTCGTAAAGCTTCGACTGGTAATCATCGTTCACACGCTTTAAATGCGAATAAACGCAGATGGAACGCTAACCTTCAAAAAGTTAGAATCCTTGTAGACGGCAAACCAAAGAAAGTTTGGGTTTCTGCACGTGCTTTAAAATCTGGTAAAGTTACTAGAGTTTAATAAATATAATGCACATAATAAAAATATCCTTATGTGGAGGATAAATTTTAAGACCTTAAAGGTGAGACCTTTAAGGTCTTTTTTAGTCACGACTACGTATTTTTAAAACTGTTCCTTGTTCAACTCGAATGATTGCTTCATTAACCTTTACTTCATTTGAAATTGTGAGTGTAGAGCCTAAATTTAAGTGTTCTTGATTTAAATTATATTTGAAACCCTGTAAAGTTAATATAGTTTTATCATTTAGAGGGATAAACGATATATATGGATAAGTACTATCTCTGTTGATTACATACTTACCTTCATTTAATAATTGAATATGATTTTGTTGATCAATGACTTTTATTTTTATAGATTGATGTAAGTATTGAGGTTTTTGTAAAATTTGAAGCACACCCATAAAGTGGTCTAACCGACCGCCTGTTGCACCATAAATTGTAATTTCTGTGTATCCTCTTTCAACTGCTTGAGCTACTCCTAAAGCTAAATCAGTATCATCTTTTTCAGCTTCAACCGGTTCGATTTGAAGATTTTTCATCAACATCAAACGTTCTTCATTATTCACTGAGTCAAAATCACCTACAGAAAATATAGGTTGAATACCTTGTTTTACGAGTATAAGCGCACCTCTATCAATACCTGCCCAATTAGAATCTTTTTCTTTTTCAAAAATATGATTAGGTAATAAACGTTGAGAACATAATAAATTAATCTTCACATTATCATTCCTTTAATAAAGATGTTACTTTTGCATAATCCTCTTGTTTAAAGAAGTATGAACCAGTGACTAACATTGTAGCACCCTGTTCTACACATCGTTTACTCGTTTGATCGTTAATGCCTCCATCTACCTCAATATCAAAAGTTAAATGATTTTCATGTTTAAGTTGATTTAATTGCTCAATCTTAGTCACGCATTGTTCTATGAATGTTTGTCCACCAAAACCAGGATTTACAGTCATTACTAGAACATAATCAACAATACTCAATATAGGTAAAATTGTTTCTACAGATGTTCCGGGATTGATGACGACACCTGCTTTTTTCCCTAATTGTTTAATTTGTTCAATTGCTCTATGTATATGCGTTGTCGACTCAACATGAACAGAAATCATATCAGCACCATGTTCGGCAAAAAGATTAATATAATTTTCAGGTTGCTCAATCATTAAATGAACATCTATTGGCAAATGAGATTGTTGTCTAACAGCATCCAAAATCGGAATACCGATTGAAATATTAGGGACAAATTTACCGTCCATTACATCAAAGTGTAATCCGTCTACCTTTGCTGTTTCTAACAATTGAAGCTCTTCTTTTAAATTTAAAAAATCTATAGATAAAAGTGATGGTAAAATTTTAACCATTTAGTATCGAACCTTTCTATTGGAAATTTCATTATATAATTGCTGATAATGATCATACCTGAATTGTGGAATTTCTCCTTTTTCAACGAGTGCTTTGACATGACATTGTGGTTCTTTTATATGATTACAATTACGAAACTTACATTGCTCTCCAGCTTCATGAATATCAATAAAAAAATCTTTTAGTTGTTCTTTTTCAATATGATTAAAATCTAACGCACTAAACCCCGGTGTATCAGCGATGTAACCACCTTTTCTATCGTATAATTCGACATGTCTTGTAGTATGTTTACCCCTATTCAATGACTTAGAAATATCATTTGTTTCTAACTTCAACTGAGGCTGATAACTATTTAAGAAAGTAGATTTACCCACTCCAGATTGGCCACTTAATACTATTAAACCGTCAGACCATTCATCAACAGTAGCAGTATAATTACTATCTTTTCCAATAAACTGCGTAGCATATCCTATTTTTTGATATATTTTTATTGTGTCTTTGATTTTAAGAATTTCTTGTTCGGAAGCTAAATCATGTTTAGTGATTAAAATTCTAGGTTTGAGATGATAAGAATGAGCAATCACTAAATAGCGATCTAATAATTGTGTTGAAAATTCAGGCTCGACTGCACTCATTACTATAACTAACTCGTCAATATTACTTACAGGTGGTCGTTTTAGTTCATTATTTCGGTCATGTACATGATGAATATAGCCCTCTTTTGTATTTTGAACTTCAAAATCTACGATATCGCCCACCACAGGTGAAAACTTCTTTTTTCTGAATAAACCACGTGGTTTGGTATCAAATCTCTCACCTTCTACGTCTACTTGATACACACCACTGATTAGTTTAACGATTCGACCAGTCTTCAAAAAGACACCTCTCATTTATATTTTCTTAATCATATTATATCAAAATACTAGTACTTATAATATAACAACTCAATTCAAGCTCAATGATCTACCTACAAATATATAGTTTTTAATAAACTCTAAAGACCAATTGTCTCATATTAATAAAACGAGCCTGCAACATATGTATTCATATGTACAGACTCTTCATCTTTTACAAGGATTTTTTCATTTTAATCAGATAATCATTTAAAATTATTTCAATTATAATCATCATTGAAAAGTTACACTACAAATTTATTATTAATTTATCATTAGTTGTTACTCATTTAGCCATCATAGCTCACATCTTTATCAGCTACAATTTTATTATCAACTCTTATGGTGTACCCAGCGTCACTTCCTTTTTTAATTTTCAAAGGAATATTAATTGTTTTATCACTTTTAATATTAAACGTTTGAACTGCTGAATCACCTTTATTTTCAATATCACGAATAAATACTTCTACTTTTTGACTTTTACTTTTTTTACCGGTATACGGTACTTTAACAGTCTCATTTTTAGTCGTTGTATCCTTGTCCTCCTCATCATCTTCTTCTTCAGACTTTTCTCCTTTAGAAACCACTAATAGTATAGTAGAACCTTCATCAACAGTTTTATCCTTTGGAGATTGAGAAATGACATTACCTTTTTCGACATCATCGTTGTTTTCTTTTGTCACTTGAACTTTAAATCCTTTATCTTCAAGTTCTTTTTTTGCTGACTCATATGACTTATTTTCATAATTATTGACATATACTTGTCGAACACCTAATGATTCATAAATTGTAATATGATGATTATTAACGGCAACCTCACTATTAGCTACAACGCTTTGTTCAGAAATTAATCCTTTTTCATATGTTTGACTATAAGCTTGCTCAACGTGAATATCTTTAAATCCGATAGCCTTTAATTTTTTTAGCGCATCATTTTTCGACATACCTAAAACATTTGGCATCTTAACCTTCTCTGGTCCTTTGGATAGAACGATATCAACTCTATTCCCTTGTTCGACGCGTTCTCCACTATCTGGATTTGTTTTAATAATTTGGTTTTCAGGATATTTATCACTATAATTTCTTGATATGTCACCTACTTTTAGATGATGACTGTCTAATACCTTTTCAGCTTGTTTTTCAGTTTTCCCTTTAAGGTCAGGCATTTCTTCATATTTATTTCCAAAAACAGCCATAGCTACAAAAGAAAATAAACCAATTAATAATATTACAAAAATGATTGATAAAATTGCAATTTTCATTTTAGAACGTTTCTTGTCGCTTTTTTGATAATAACGTGGTTCAGACGATTGAAATTCTTGTTGCTTTATTGAATCGTTAACAATAGGTATTTGCATGGTTTTATTAAGGTCATTTTGATTTTGTTCATCATAGATTTTATGATTCAAATCATCTTTAGTGAGTGGTACCGTTTTAGTTTTATCTAGCTCGTATTTTTCTTCATTCAAACGATTCTCATGTAAAGCACTTGTTAAATCGTCACACATTTCTTGAACAGTATGATAGCGATGATATTTATCTTTCTCGGTAGCACGTAAAACGACATTACTCAATGATTGAGGTACATCATCTCTTTTATCCGTTGTTATATTTGGGATACTATCTTGAATATGCTTTATAGCAATACTCACTGCAGTCTCTCCATTGAATGGTGGCTCTCCAACTAACATCTCATATAATACAATTCCAATTGAATATATGTCAGTACTTTCATCAGTAGCTTCGCCTTTAGCCTGTTCAGGCGATAAATATTGAACAGTTCCTAAAACATGATTTGTTTGAGTCAGCGACGTTTCACTCAATGCTTTAGCAATACCAAAATCAAAAATTTGTAATTTTTTATTCTTATCAATTAATATATTCTGTGGTTTAATATCGCGATGAACAATTCTCATATCATGCGCATGTTTGATTCCACTCAAAATTTGTTCTGTAAACTGAATAGCAGTTTCTACACTAAGTGGACCATGACTGTGTATATATTCCGCTAAAGTAGGACCTTCTATGTATTCCATAACAATATAAAAACAATCATCTTCCTCATCTACGTCAATCATACTGACTATATTCTCATGAGAAAGTTGAGAAGAATTATGTACTTCTCTTTCAAAACGTTTAAATGTCTCTTCTTTTTCACTTGGAGGAATCGAAATCGCTTTAATAGCAACTTTTCTGTTAAGTATTGAATCTACAGCTAAGTAGACAATACTCATCCCACCACCACCGAGTTTATCGGTAATAGTATAGCGTTCATTTATGACTTTACCTATCATACTTTATCACCTTCTAACTTTAAAAGGATAAAGCTGACATTATCTTTTGAATCATGGGCAAGCGCTAAGTCCAATAACTCATTACCATGGACGTCTAATGAATTATTTGAACTTAGTAGTTCTTGGATTTCATAATCTCTGACATAATCAGTAAGTCCGTCAGAGTTCAAAAGAAGATAATCATAAAAATGAGTTCTCTTGATAAATAAATCTGGAGAAACACGTTTATCTGTTCCCATGACTTTAGTAATAATATTACGTTGTGGATGATGAAATGCTTCATCTTTAGTAATTTGTCCAGTCATTACTAAGTGATTAACAAATGAATGGTCGCTCGTAATTTGATCCATCTGTCTCTGATTAATTACATAAGCGCGCGAATCTCCTACATTTGCTACAACAACTTGTTTGTCATAAATGATGGCACAAACGAGCGTTGTACCCATACCTCTGTAATCTTCATTTTCTTGAGCATAGTTGTACAGCTGAAAATTGATTTCTTTAATGTTCGAACGCAACCACGATTCAGCACGATTTATTTCAATTAGATTTTCTTCTTCAAAACGCTTTTGAAGTTCATAAGTAACAAACTGACTAGCTATTTCTCCAGCTTGATGTCCACCCATGCCATCGCATAATACTAGCATTTGTTGCTGTGTTTGATTGTAAAATATACCGCCAGCGTCCTCGTTTTTCTCACGATGTTGCCCAGTATCAGTGAAAAATTGTGCGTTTAACATATGTCTTTACCTCGTTTCTACTTGTCGTTCCTTCGCTCTTAATTGTCCACACGCAGCATCAATATCTGACCCTTGCTCACGTCTAATTGTAGCATTAATTCCTAATCTCTTTAATTCCTTCTCGAATTTAAAAATATCATCTTTTGGTGTCTTTACATAATTTCTTTCTGGGACATGGTTAACTGGTATTAAATTAACGTGGCAATTGAGATTCTTAATTAAATGTGCCAAATCTCTCGCATGTTCAAGTTGGTCATTAACACCACCAAACAATCCATATTCAAAAGTAACACGGCGATTTGTCTTTTCTTGATAATAACGAATAGCTTCCATTAACTTATCAACGTTATAAGCACGATTGATAGGCATTAATCTTGATCTTATTTCGTCTTTAGCACCATGAAGACTCACAGCAAAATTTATTTGTATATCTTCTTCGGCAAAATCATAAATTCTTGGAATAATTCCTGAAGTAGATACAGTAATATGACGTGCACCAATATTTAAACTGTTATCATCATTAACAATTCTTAAGAAATCCATCATTTCATCATAATTCTCGAAAGGTTCACCTATGCCCATAATGACAATTTGTGATACACGTTCATTCGTTTCGTCTAGTGCCTTTTGTACAGTTAATACTTGAGAGACAATCTCTCCGGCCTCTAAATTACGCTTTAATCCGCCCAAAGTGGAAGCACAAAACGTACAACCAATTCTACATCCTACTTGTGTTGTTACACAGACAGAATTTCCATATTCATGTCTCATTAAAACAGTTTCAATAGTATAACCATCTTGTAATTCAAATAAGAACTTGATTGTTCCATCTTTACTTTCTTGTTTAACAACAGTGGTCAATGTCGTCATTGCAAAATGATCTTTGAGAATTTGACGTAACTCTTTAGACAGGTTAGTCATTTCATCAATAGTATTCACACGCTTTTGGTATAACCATTCAAAAATTTGTTTTGCTCTGAATTTTTGTTGTCCGTGATCAATAAGCCATTGTTGCATCTCGTCATATCTTAAGGAGTAGATCGATTGTTTTTCGAAATTAGGTAAGAATTTGTTTCTCTTCTTTTTTTCTGCAGTTATCATCTCTAACTTTCCTTTCTTTTTATCTTGCTAATAAAGAATCCATCCGAATTAAAATCTTGTGGAAGTATCTGTAACGTTTTAACCTGTTCACCAGTCGCTGGATTTTGGAATGGTTCAAACTCAAAATCTTTATGTCTCTTTAAAAAAGTATAGATGACATTTTCGTTTTCCATTTGTTCTATTGTACATGTTGAATACACTATTGTACCACCAGGTTTAATATTATCTTTAACATTTTCTAAAATTTGTAATTGTAATTCTACTAAAGACTTAATGCTATTTTGTGATTGACTATATTTAATTTCAGGTTTGTGTCTAAGAACACCTAATCCACTACATGGTGCATCAACAAGAATCTTATCATACATTTTATCGTATACTTCTGTAGCATCATGTTGAAAAGCCTTGATATTATTCAATTTCAATTTTTTAATATTTTGCTTTATAAGATTTATTTTATGTTCATGAATATCTGTTGCATCGACGTGACCTTCTGGTGAAAGAATTTCTGCCATATGACAAGCTTTACCACCAGGTGCGCTGCACGCATCTAAAACTTTGTCATCTCGCCCTAGGTTCATTACATAAGCTACCATCATTGAACTTTTATCTTGAATAGAGATATAACCTTCTTTAAAAGCGTTTGAATTAACCACAGGCATACCTGATATATGAAGACAAAATGGTAACATATCGTCTTTTTTAACGTGGTAACCTTCCTGTTCTAACTTAGAGATAATTGAATCAATAGAATCACGAGATATATTGGCGCGCACGGTTGTGGTTACAGGCTCTAAAAAAGATCGTGCAATGTTTTCAGTTTTTTCTACTCCAAAATGTGTAACCCAATGATCAACAATCCATTTGGGAAGACTATATTGAATTGCAATTCTTTTTTTAGTATCATCTATATCTTCAAAGCTTGGCAATTCAGTGCGCATTACTGTTCGTAATATACCATTGACTATATTCCCTGTGTGAAAGCCACCACGTTTCTTTGCTATATCTACCGCTTCATGAATAATAGCATGGTTAGGTATTTTATCTAAATATAAATATTGATATAAACTCATCCACAGTAATTGTCGCACCCATGATTTGATTTTAGTTTTGATAAAAGGCTTTAGTAGATAATCTAACGTGTATTTTCTTTTTATTGTTCCATATACTAATTCTGTGAACAAATTTTTATCTACTGTATTAATGTTATTTGTAGATAGAACTTCATTAATTTTCAAATTACTATAAGCACCTTTATTTAGGACGTCGTTGATTGTTTCTAATGCATATGTTCGCACTGATTTCATCATAATAGAACTTTCCCAACTAACGACTCTTGTACACCACTTAAATAATCAGTAACTTTCATACGTTTTTTCCCTGCAGGTTGAATCTCAGTAAGTGCGATGGCATCATCAGAACCGGTAGCTATGATGAGTTCATGCTTAGTAGTTTCAATAATTGTTCCTGGATTACCTTTTTTCCCTTTCACAATGAAAGCGCTAAATAATTTGAGATTCTTTTCATTCATAGTTGTATAAGCAACTGGCCATGGAGACAGTCCTCTAATATGGTTATGAATTGCTTGTGCACTCATATTCCAATCAACTCTCTCGTCTTCACGACGAATATTAGATGCAAATGTTGCAAGTGCATCATCTTGAGGGATACTGTCATTGGTATTATCAATGATACTAGGAAGTGTCTTCTTTAATAATTCGGCACCTAAAAAGCTTAATTTATCATGCATTGTGCCAACATTATCTTCTTCTTCAATACGAATTGATTGTTGCGAGATGATATTACCTGCATCAAGTTTTTTAACCATATACATAATCGTGATTCCAGTTTCTTCTTCACCATCAATTATAGCCTGATGTATAGGTGCTCCTCCTCTATACTTAGGTAGCAATGATGCATGGACATTAATAGCTCCTAATTTAGGTGCATTGAGTAAGGACTCTGGTAATAGTTGACCGAACGCAGCCGTTACTATTAAATCTGATTCTAAAGAAAGTAACGATTCTAATTCTTGAGAATCTTTAAGTTTTTCAGGTTGATATACCGGTATTTGATGCTTTGTAGCTACTCTTTTTACTGGTGGTGGTGTCATCACTTTCTTACGTCCCACTGGTCTATCAGGTTGTGTCACTACAGCGATAACTTCATGCTCAGCAATTAACATCTCTAAAATTTTCGTTGAAAAATCAGGTGTTCCCATAAAAATGATTTTACTCATTGTCAAAATACGCCTCCACTTCAGTTTCATTTAATATATGATGTGCTCTTTTGGTAAATTGAATTCCATTAAGATGATCAATCATATGTAAAATCATGCGTGCAATATCGTCATATGCAGTTAATTCAACTGCATTTCCATTGATATCATAGCTTTGTACAGTGATCATTTTGCTACGTTTAACTTCTCCATATATATGAGGTAAACTGATTGAGCCTTCTAAGTCAGAAACAGTCTCTTGAGATTGACTTTTAACGACAGGATTAATAAGTTGTAATAACCCTTCTTGTTCCATATCGATGAGTGCAACACTTTGATCTACTCCAATTTGAGGTGCACTAATTGCAGCAGCTTCCTCATGATATAATGTATCTTCCAAATCTTCCAATAACACTTTTAGTTTTTGATCATACGTGCTTACAGGTTGAATTGTTTTATTCAAAATAGGATGTGTTGATTTTACTAATTTCTTTACAGTCATCACTTAGGCTCCTCATTAAAATTCATCATATCATTATAACTTACTTAGTATGAAATTGCGACCTTTCGAAGTAAGCTTATATCTTAATCTCCTCTTCGTTCACCTCATACTTTAGAATGAAATATCAAAGTTATAAAGTAAAACAATTGCGTAATTTTGATTAAATTATAAAATAAGAAATGTAAGATATATAAAGTATTATGCTAAAGGAGTTGATATAAATGGAAGTTAATAAAGTCATTTATATTTTACTAGCAGTCTTTCTTGGTAGTTTTGGCATCCACAAATTTTATGCTGGTAAACCAATTCAAGGATTATTGCATATTCTATTTTGTTGGACTGCTATCCCGCATGTGTTAGCAATTATTAGTGCAGTTTTAACATTATTCAAACCTGCCGACGCAAACGGGAACGTCAGAATGTAAAATTAATTTAATGTCCATATGACGCATTTTAGTTTGATTTATAAGAATAGCCTCAAAAAACATCTAAAGTGATGGATTTTGAGGCTTTTTGATGTTTGGCACTTCATTCACATCATCATTTGTGGATTGATATCAATTTTTAATGATAGTTTATCCTTTACATATTGATCATGATAATAATCATCTAAATATTGTAACGCTTGATGTAATTGAGGCTCACTCTTATATTTTACTAGTATTTGAAAACGATACTCATTGTTAATTCTTGCTAGTGCTGCTGGTGAAGGGCCTAGCACGAATGCTTTTTC
Source organism: Staphylococcus sp. GW823-FHT05F06 (assembly GCF_058795495.1). NCBI lineage: Bacteria > Bacillati > Bacillota > Bacilli > Caryophanales > Staphylococcaceae > Staphylococcus > Staphylococcus sp. GW823-FHT05F06. The sequence continues at coordinate 247,716 of NZ_JBXAHW010000001.1, forward strand.
ACTTAAGTGCTGTACTAAAATTTGATGTATATGCTTAGAGGCCATCATGACCTTTTTTATATCAGTATGTGAAATGGTAAAGTTAATCAAAAAATAGTAAGGTGGATATTTTCCTAATTTTCGATAATTCATTTCTTTTTGATAAAAAGAAAGATAATCGTTTAATTTCACATCCTTTATTGAATAATGATCAGGGTTGTACGTTTGTATGATAACTTGTCCTTCTTTTTCATGACGACCTGCGCGTCCAGATACCTGAGTTAAAAGTTGGTATGTTCGTTCACTGGCACGAAAGTCAGGTAAGTTTAACATAGTGTCAGCATTGAGCACACCAACTAGAGTAATGTTAGGATAATCCAAACCTTTAGCAATCATTTGCGTACCTAATAAGATATCTCCTTTTCCTGCTTCAAAGTCATTTAACAATTTCTCATGTGCACCTTTTCTTGAAGTTGTATCAACATCCATCCTTATAATACGAGCATGAGGGAATTCTTGTTGTAATAATTCTTCTACACGTTGCGTTCCAGTTCCGACTTGTCTGATATGATCACCTTCACAATTTGGACATTGAGATGGTGGATTTTCTTGATAACCACAGTAATGACATTTTAATTGATCGGTTGTTTTATGATATGTTAACGAAATATCACAATGGGGACATTGGGGAACGTAACCACAATCTCTACATAACATAAATGAAGCATATCCCCTTCTATTTAAGAATAGTACTATTTGTTCTTTTTTATCCAACCGTTCTTGTATCGCTTGTCTTAGTGCTATAGAAAACATGGAACGATTACCTTCACTTAATTCTTCTCTCATATCTATAATATCAATATGCGGTAACGCTTGTTGATTGACTCTATGTGGCAATGACAACAACTCGTAAACATTTTTTTCTGCTCTAGCATATGACTCAAGACTCGGTGTTGCGCTACCTAAAACTACAGGACAATGATGAAATTGACTTCTCCATTGTGCAATATCACGTGCATGATATCTGGGATAATCTTCTTGTTTATATGTAGATTCATGTTCTTCATCAATTATAATGATGCCTAAATTTTTAAACGGTGCGAAAATACTTGAACGAGCACCTACACTCACTCGAGCTCGACCGTCTCTAATTTTTTGCCACTCATCATAACGTTCACCTTTTGAAAGTCCGGAATGTAATACCGCTACATCATCTCCAAATCGACGTTTAAATCTTAGTACCATCTGAGGTGTTAAGGCGATTTCCGGCACTAACATCATGGCTTCTTTACCTTTATTAAGAACTTCTTCTATTGTTTGAAGATAGACTTCGGTTTTACCTGAACCTGTGACTCCGTGTAATAAAAATGTTCTTTCTTTTTCATCATGAATATAATGTTGAATAGCTTCAAATGCATCTTGCTGTTCTTTAGTTAATATCCTCTTTTGTTCTTGTTCAAATATACGATTTGCATATGGATCTCTGAAAACCTCGGCGATATATTTTTCAATATAACCTTTTTTGATTAAAGAATCTAAACTCGAGTGAGAGAAGCCCATATCATTGATTTCTTTTAAAAACACTGTTCGATGAGACTCTTCTAATAAAAATGCATACAAATCATATTGTTTTGTATATTTCTCGAGTTTTGCAAGTACTTCATCACCATTCAACGTATTAACTACGCCAACAGCTTTTTGAGTTTTCTTTTTTGTGTTTTGAGAAAGTATCGTGACCTCTTCAATCAATCCTTGATTTAACAAAGTCAACATTTCTTCTAAATCATTGTTTTGCTGAGCTTCTTTATATAAGTAATAACCGTCATTGTTAAATAGCGCTTTGGTTTTTGAAGATAAATTTTTTGGATCGATAATTGAAAAAGCTTTCTTATACTTTGCTTTAATGGCACTTGGCAACATCGCTTCTAAAACAGAAATACGTTTCATCACATGATAATGGCTCATCCATTCGCTTAATTGAATCAGTTCGGATGTTAATTCAGGTTTAATATCACGTACTTCTTTTATTTCTTTTAGTTTCGATATATCCATATTTCCATCTGGTTTTTGTTGAATATTCATGACGTATCCTTGTATAGTTCTAGGGCCAAAAGGTACCACAACGCGAACGCCAATTTGAATCACACGTTCTAAATTTTTAGGAACGATATAATCAAATTTAAAATCGACACTTTTCGACGGAATATCAACAATTACTTTTGCAATCATTACTGCCACCTAGTTTCTAAAATTTCTATAATTTGATGTGCTAAAGCTGATTTTTTTCCTTTCTTAATATTTACTTTTTCATTATTTTTAAAATGCATAGTTAATTCATTGTCATCTGAACTAAAGCCTATGGATGTATCACCTACATTGTTCGAAATGATAACATCTGCATTTTTTCTTTTGAGTTTGTCTAGAGCATACTGTTCAATATTTTGTGTTTCAGCAGCAAAACCAACAAGATATTGGTGCGTTTTATTTTCTCCTAAGTATTTTAAAATATCCTTTGTACGCTTAAATTGAACAGATAATCCTCCTTCTTGTTTTTTTAATTTATGTTCAAGTATGTCCATTGGTGTATAATCAGACACCGCCGCTGCTTTAATCACTATATCTTGTTTCGCAAAGCGTTCGGTTACAGCTTGAAACATATCATCTGCACTCTCAACTTTTACTACATTAATCCCTTCAGGTAGAGATAAGTGGGTGGGACCACTAATTAAAGTTACGATTGCTCCCTTATCTCGTAATGCTTCAGCTATAGCATATCCCATTTTTCCTGATGAACGATTTGATACGTATCGAACAGGATCAATAACTTCAACTGTAGGCCCAGCTGTAACTAATGCGCGCTTTCCAGAAAAAGAGCTTTTGATAACATTCTTCTGTTGAGTAAAAAATTTATTAATAACAGATAGGATTTGCATGGGTTCTTCCATTCGCCCTTTTGCTACATAACCACATGCTAAATAGCCACTACCAGGTTCAATAAAATAATATCCGTCTTGACTTAGCACTTTCATATTATGTTTAGTACGTGGATTGTTATACATATTTACATTCATTGCGGGTGCAACGAATTTTGGTGTTGTTGTAGCAAGTAATGTAGAAGTAATTAAATCATCAGCAATTCCAACACTTAATTTTGCGATAGTATTAGCAGTTGCTGGCGCGACTATAATCGCATCTGCCCAGTCTCCTAATGATACATGTTGAATCTCTTCAGGATTTTCTTCTTTAAATGTATTTGTGTAAACAGGATTTCTACTGATTGCTTGAAAAGCTAGCGGAGTAACAAACTCTTGAGCATGATCAGATAGCATAACTCTTACATCATAGCCGGATTGTATTAATTTACTTGTTAAATCAATTGCTTTATATGCTGCGATACCGCCTGTAACAGCTAATAAAATATGTTTCATTATTTATATTCTCCCTTAATACTTTATCAATACGCCTAAATTAGAAATGGAACGGAATAATTTAGTTATGTGTTATCTATTAAATATCAAATTTAAAGGCAACTTTGGCTAAGCAAAAGCATATCCCTCGTAAAAAGAGAGCGGAATAGAATTCATAATGAATTCATTATCCCACCCTCTCGCAATATGACCTTAAATAGAGAATCTAATAAAATTTTCATAACAGAAACTCAGACCCTTAAACGTTTTATTTTAAGTACATTTCAGGGTAGTCAATCTACTGCGAAGAGATTTAATGGCTAAAACTAGTCATTTATATTTCAGATTCATTGACGACTTATTTATAATTATTATACACAAATTAATCATTAAATTAAAAAAGTGACTATTACTAAATGTAACTTTCAAGTTGGACAAAGAATTTTTGTCTGATTTCAAGCTTGTTTTATACGCTATTCAACTATTTTATAATTTACTAGTAATTAAAAAACCTAGGACAATTTTTATGTCCCAGGCTCTACCAATATTAATAAAACTTTATCCTAAATACTCTTTCGGTACAACAGGTTCTATTTTACCATCAGCAATTTCTTCTAAAGCTTTTCCAACAGGTTTAGCTGAATGGTACTGATCTAAAAGCGCTGTTTCGCGTTTTTCATCTAATTCACGTGCTCTTTTAGCCGCCGTAGTGGCAATAAGATATTTTGAATTCACTTTTGCAGTAAGTTGGTTTAACGGTGGATTTAACATTATTTTTTGACCTCCAGTAACATTTTTCTATATTTAGCTTCGATTCGCTCTCTTTTTAAATGCTCAGCTTCAACTATTGACTGAATTCGATTCTTAGCGAGTTCAACCTCGTCGTTAACTACAACGTAGTCGTATAAATTCATCATTTCTACTTCTTTTCGTGCCTCGTTCACACGACTTTGAATCTTTTCATCTGATTCAGTTCCTCTACCAACAAGACGTTCTTTCAAGTCATCTAAACTTGGAGGCGCTAAAAATATGAACAACGCATCTGGAAATTTCTTTCTTACTTGCTTAGCACCTTCAACTTCGATTTCTAAAAAGACGTCATGACCTTCTTCCATAGTATCCTTTACATATTGTACAGGTGTACCATAGTAATTACCTACATATTGTGCATACTCAATAAACTGGTCGTCTTTAATTAACGCCTCAAATTCTTCCTTTGTTTTAAAGAAGTAATCTACACCATCAATTTCACCTTCACGCATATGACGTGTCGTCATTGATATAGAATACTTATATGAAGTAGTTGGGTCTTCAAATATCTTCTTTCTAACAGTTCCCTTTCCAACACCTGAAGGGCCTGAAAGAACAATTAACAGTCCTTTTTCCTTATCCATGCCTTACGACCTCTCTAAGCTATTCTTCTATTATTTAAATATAATATCATATTGCTACGATATATGTATAGCCGTACATTGTTATAGAGTCAAATTCATCTTATTTCGTCATATCTTTAAAATTTTTAAGCACTTCAATTCGCCTTTATAAATTGCTATAAAAATTAAGAATATTCAACTTTAAAATAATTTACAGTCTTTAATCATGACCTCTCAGTTTACGCATGTTACAATATGATGAATGAAAAAGTATAAGGTGGCAGATAATTATGGCATATGATGGCTTATTTACTAAAAAAATGATTGAATCATTACAAGGTTTAGTCTCAGGCCGAATTCATAAAATAAATCAACCAGAAAATGACACAATAATTATTGTAATAAGACAAAATCGTAAAAATCATCAACTACTTCTATCGATTCACCCTAGTTTCTCTCGTTTACAATTAACCACTAAAAAATACGACAATCCATTTACCCCACCAATGTTTGCAAGAGTTTTCCGTAAACACCTTGAGGGAGGCTTTATAAAAGCAATTCGACAGGTTGGTAACGATAGACGTATAGAGATTGATATCGAAAGTAAAGATGAAATTGGTGATACAATATATAGAACTATCATATTGGAAATAATGGGTAAACATAGTAACCTTATCCTTGTCGATGATCAACGTAAAATCATCGAAGGGTTTAAACATCTAACTCCTAACACAAATCAGTACAGAACCGTTATGCCTGGCTTCAAATATGAAGCACCACCAAATCAAAATAAAATCAATCCTTATGAATTAACAGGACAAGAGGTATTAAAATATATAGACTTTAATGCTGGAAAGATTGCCAAACAATTACTTAATATATGTGAGGGCTTTAGTCCGCTAATCGCTAATGAAATTGTGAATCGTCGTCAATTTATGACTCAAGAAACATTACCTGATGCTTTTGATGAAGTCATGGCCGAAACAAAATCAGCACCTACCCCTGTCTTTCATAAAAATCATGAAACAGGTAAAGAGGACTTCTATTTCATGAAACTTAATCAATTCTATGATGATATAGTTGAGTATCATTCACTTCATGAACTATTGGATCGCTTTTATGATGCACGTGGAGAGAGAGAAAGAGTCAAACAACGTGCAAATGATTTAGTCAGATTTGTACATCAGCAACTGCAAAAACAACAAAATAAATTGAGTAAACTTATCGATGAGTATGAAAGTGCTAAAAACAAAGAAACTCAGCAATTATATGGAGAGTTGATTACAGCTAATATATATCGTATTCAACAAGGTGACGATTCTGTTATAGCGTTGAATTACTATACTGGTGAAGAAGTAAAGATTCCACTTAACCCTACAAAATCGCCATCAACTAACGCTCAATATTATTATAAACAATATAACCGTATGAAAACACGGGAGCACGAATTGACTCATCAGATTAAACTTACTAAAGAGAATATTGATTACTTTGATAATATTGAACAACAGTTAAAGCACATTACCGTTGATGATATCGATGATATTCGCGATGAACTTGCTGAACAGGGATTCATGAAGCAAAGAAAACAAAGTAAAAAGAAAAAACAGTCTAAAATTCAACTTCAAACGTATCATTCTACTGATGGAGATACGATATTAGTAGGTAAAAATAATAAACAAAATGATTATCTTACCAATAAAAAGGCACGTAAAAATCATTTATGGTTTCATACAAAGGATATTCCAGGATCTCATGTTGTCATACTCAATGAGAGTCCAAGCGAAACAACGATTAAAGAAGCGGCAATGCTAGCTGGGTACTTCTCTAAAGCTGGGAGTTCAGCTCAGATTCCTGTAGATTATACAGAAATTAGACACGTTCATAAACCTTCTGGAGCAAAACCTGGATTCGTGACATATGACAACCAAAAGACCCTATTTGCAACACCTGATTATGATCATATTCAACAAATGAAAGAATCATAATATTAAAAAAGACAGCAGAATTGAATGCACATATCATTCAACATTCTGCTGTCTTTTTAATCTATTTGTTTTCTGGTAAAGCAAGTTGAAAACTCACGCCAAATTTATCTTGAACCCATGCAAACTCTCTAAATGGTGGCATTTCTGTTTTAGGCATTAAAATGGCGCCTTCATTTTTCAAACCATTAAATAAACGTTCCATCTCCATAGTATCCTTAACAGTGACATATAGTGACATTGCTGGATTCATAGGCAACTCTTCTCCACTATTTGCATCTATTGCCATAAATACTTGGCCATTTAGCGTAAAGATGGAGTGTTGTACTGATCCAGGTGTGCCCGGTCCTTCTTCGCCATACTTCACCATTGTAATAATTTCACTATCTTCAAATAAACTTGTGTATAATTGAATTGCTTCTTCAGCTTCATCATTAAACATTAAAAACGTCGTAATTTTTGGTATGTCCATGTGCTATTCCCTCTTTATATCGTATTCTTGTTATTTAAAAATCAATCTTACTTATTATTTTAACATGTATGTCCTTTCATTGTAGAATGTAGTTATATAGGATTTAAAAAATTAGAACTTTAATATAGTTTGATTCTTAATTTGATTGATAGTTCGATTAAGATTGGAGGCGTTGTTATGCTCATACATTATGGTGTGCCATTATTAATATTTGCATTAGTTCTATTAATTGGATGGCTAATGACTAAGATGTTTATACGTTAATTTTGAGTAATTATTATAACCTTTGATTTATCGTAAATAATGCGTGTAGAATTTATTGATTTGAATATAATTATTTCAAATATGCATTGAAGGTGAAGTACAATTGTACGATGAATTGGAATACTCTAGTGATTTTTCTTCTCAGCTTATTTCCACAATTCATTCTGACTTTATAATAAAAATTTACTATGATTTCGAAGTTAATTCATAAAAACACTCCGAAAGTTGATTGAATCATCACTTTTGGAGTGTTTTTAGAATATCGATTTATAGTTAATGATTTAAATTTTTCTTGGCACGTTTAAAAATTTCAATTGAATGTTTAAATACTTCATCATTCATTGTTTTTAAAATATTTTCATTATTAGAATGGTCTGATTGAGAATCAGATGGAATTCTATAATCATCTCGTCTATAAAGAAACTCATTACAATGTTTTATTAAAGTGTAAAGATGATTATTATCATTATTTTGTTCCATTAGACGCCTCCTCACCATTCATATATTACGATAAGTTATCTCGCCAATCAACTAATGTTTGGATATCATTTAAAGAGATTTTACCTTCATCTTTCGCAACTTCTATAAGCTCATTATAATCACTTAAAGTGTAAAACGGAATATGAGCCTTATTAAATGTCTTGTCTGCTTTCGCAAGACCATATGTGAATATAGCAACGACCCCAAGCACATTAGCTCCCGCTTCTTCCAATGCTTCGACAGCTGTAATCGAAGAACCTCCAGTAGAAATTAAATCCTCGACTACAACGACATTTTTATTCTCGCTTTTTGCACCTTCTATTTGGTTTTGTTTACCATGGCTTTTACTTTTTGATCTAACGTAATTCATAGGTAATTCTAATTTTTCAGAAATGTAAGCTGCATGAGGGATACCAGCAGTGGCCGTACCCGAGATAATTTCAACGTTAGAAAAATGTTCTTTAATTAATTGAATTAACCCATCTCTAATCGCATTACGCACTTCAGGGTAGCCTAAAGTTATTCGATTATCACAATATATAGGCGATTTAATTCCAGAGCTCCAAGTAAATAAATCATTTGGAGATAATGAAACTGCCTCTATGTCTAACAATGCTTTAGCAATATTTTTAGCCATTTAACTTAACCAACTTTCTTTTATTTTATGATAACTGTCAATTGGATGCTCACTTTGAGTGATAGGTCGACCTACTACGATATGTGTTGACCCCAAGGTTTTAGCTTCCTCTGGTGTTGTAATTCGTTGTTGATCATTACGAGCTGCGCCTTTCGGGCGAATACCTGGTGTCACTTTTAAAAAGTCAGTACCTAGTTCTTTAGAAATCATCTCAGCCTCAAGAGGAGAACATACGACACCGTCTAAACCAGCTTTTTTAGTAAGACGAGCATAATTTAAAACTGCCTCCTCTATTGAGGTTTGAATATTTTGTTCTTCATGTAATTGTCTTTCAGTAGTTGAAGTTAATTGAGTAACTGCAATGATTTTAATATCAGCATTATGTTTTCTTAACCCTTTTTTAGCTTCTTCCATCATTTTAATACCACCGGCAGCATGAACATTGACTAAATCTACATCTAAACGTGCTAAGCCTTCCATTGCTTTACTCACAGTATTAGGTATGTCATGTAATTTTAAATCTAAAAAGATATCATGACCTCTTTTTTTAATGGACTTAATTAAAGCTGGCCCTGTTTGATAAAATAACTCCATCCCAATTTTGACGCATAACGGTTCATTAAATTTATTTAAAAATGTATGAACCTCGTCTGCTGATTTAAAATCTAATGCTATAATGGGTAGATTTCTCACACTCATCTTCTCCTTTTAACTTCTATCATAAAGATTATACATTTCTCATAGTAAACGTCATGCTTTCAATGACATTTGTTAAAGCACTGGCAGTATCCAGTGATGTTAAACAAGGTACACCATTTTCAACTGTTGTACGTCGAATTTGGAATCCATCTCGTTCGATTTCTTTTCCTTTTGTCATAGTATTAATGACAATTTGCACTTCTCCATTTTGAATTCGTGTCAGTAAATCATCCTCGCCACCGATTTTACCTACGACCTCAACTGGAATATTATGATCTTTTAACTTTTGTGCTGTTCCACGAGTAGCCAATATTTTGTAGCCTATTTCATTTAATCGATGTGCAATCTTGACTATTTCATCTTTATCTTTATCACTTACAGTCATCAATACTGTACCATGATCTTTCACTTCAAATCCGCTACCAGTGAGACCTTTGTATAGCGCTTTTTCAAGTGTTAGGTCTTTACCCATAACTTCACCTGTAGACTTCATCTCTGGTCCAAGCGTTATATCTACATTTTTTAATTTATTAAAACTAAATACGGGCGCTTTAACATATACGCCTTCAGAGTATGGTTGGATACCTTGTTTGAACCCAATTTCGGCAAGCGTTTCACCCATAATTGCACGCATCGCTAATTGTGCCATTTGAATATCAGTAATCTTACTTAAGAATGGTACCGTACGGCTTGAACGCGGATTAACTTCTAACACATAAACACCGTCGTGAGCTATGACAAATTGAATGTTAATAAGACCTTTAATATTTAAACCTTTTGCCAATTTAATTGTGTAGTCTTCGAGTGTATTAATTTCGTCTTGAGTCAGTGTTTGTGGTGGATAAACTGCAATAGAATCTCCACTGTGAACACCTGCACGCTCTATATGTTCCATAATTCCTGGAATCACGACAGTCTCACCATCTGAAATAGCATCCACTTCTATCTCTTTTCCTGTTAAATAGCGGTCTACCAATACAGGATGTTCTGGACTTGCTTTAACAGCTTGAGTCATATAATTTTCAAGTTCTTGATCATTATCTACAATCTCCATTGCACGGCCACCAAGCACGTATGAAGGACGAACTACAACTGGATAGCCTATTTCTCTTGCATTTTCAAGAGCTTCTTTAGGTGATGTAGCAGTTTTACCTTGTGGCTGGGGTACAGCTATTTCACGTAATAACGCTTCAAATTCCTTTCTATCCTCAGCTCGATTTAAATCTTCTAATGATGTTCCGAGAATTTTAACACCATGTTGTGCTAACTTATCAGCTAAGTTTATTGCTGTTTGACCACCAAATTGTACTACAACACCTTTAGGTTGTTCTAAGTTAATGATATTCATAACATCTTCTTCTGTTAGTGGTTCAAAATATAATTTGTCAGAAATTGAAAAGTCAGTAGATACAGTCTCCGGATTATTATTCACAATAATAGCTTCGTAACCAGCATTTTGAATAGCCCATACTGCATGTACAGTTGCATAATCAAATTCTACCCCTTGGCCAATTCTAATTGGTCCTGAACCTAGTACTAGAATTTTCTCTTTATCAGTTACTATAGATTCATTTTCATATTCATACGTACCATAATAGTATGGCGTTGTGGATTCAAATTCAGCTGCACATGTATCAACCATTTTATAAACTGGTTTAATATTTTGACTCATACGTAGTTGATATATGTCTTTTTCTTCCTTATCCCATCTATGAGCAATCACTTTATCACTAAAACCATAATCTTTAGCGTATTTTAAATACTCTAAATCACCTTGATGATTTTTAAGTTCATGCTCAATATCAATAATGTTTTGGAACTTATTTAGGAAGAAATAGTCAATTTTTGTCATATTATGAAGTTCTTCAAGAGATGTTCCTCTACGAATTGCTTCGCCGATAAAGAACAATCTTTCATCATCTTGATGTCCAATACGCTCTTTAATGTAATCTAATTCATAACTTTCTCCATTTGGTAAACCTAAATGATGAACACCATATTCAAGTGAACGAATGGCTTTCAGTAAAGATTCTTCATATGTACGACCGATTGCCATGACTTCGCCTGTCGCTTTCATTTGAGTTCCAAGTTCACGTTCACCTTTTTCGAATTTATCAAATGGGAAACGTGGAATTTTAGAAATAACATAGTCTAAAGTTGGTTCAAATGCAGCATATGAAGTTCCTGTGATAGGGTTAAGCATTTCATCTAATGTTAAACCTACGGCAATCTTAGCAGCTAATTTTGCAATAGGATAACCCGTCGCTTTTGAAGCTAATGCTGATGAACGAGACACACGTGGGTTGACCTCAATGATGTAATAATTCAATGAATGTGGGTCAAGCGCGAGTTGCACATTACATCCACCTTCAATACCTAAAGCACGAATTACTTTTAAAGATACGTCTCGTAGCATTTGATATTCTACATCTGACAGTGTTTGACTCGGTGCAACAACGATTGAATCTCCAGTATGAATGCCTACAGGATCTATGTTCTCCATATTACATACTACGATTGCGTTATCATTTTTATCACGCATAACTTCATATTCGATTTCTTTATAACCTGCGATTGATTTTTCTATTAAACATTGTGTAGCAGGGCTATAGTGTAAACCATTACTAACAACTTCTTTTAATTCAGCATCATTATGGCAAATACCACCGCCAGTACCTCCCATCGTAAATGCAGGACGTACAATTAACGGGTATCCAACTTGTTCTTTAAATTCAAATGCTTGTTCTACTGTATTAACAATATCGCTTTCTGGTACAGGTACATTTAAATCATTCATTAATGTTCTAAACATTTCACGATCTTCGGCTTGTTGAATAGACTCTAGCTCTGTGCCTAACAACTTTACATTATTAGCTTCTAACACACCACTATCATGAAGTTGAATCGCCATGTTCAACCCAGTTTGACCACCTAAAGTAGGTAATAATGCATCTGGTTGTTCTTTTCTAATAATACGAGCAATAAAATCGTGCGTTAATGGTTCTATGTAGACTTTATCGGCAATTTCTTTATCTGTCATTATTGTTGCAGGATTAGAATTAACTAAAATAACTCTGTAGCCTTCTTCTTTTAATGCTAGACAAGCTTGTGTTCCTGCATAGTCAAATTCTGCAGCTTGTCCAATAATAATTGGGCCTGAACCGACTACTAAAATTGTCTTAATATCATCTCTTTTAGGCATTGATTTGACGCTCCTTTTCTTTGAAATCCTTCATCATTGCTATGAACTCATCAAATAAGTAATTAGAATCACTTGGACCTGGTCTTGCTTCAGGATGATATTGGACTGAAAACGCTGGAAGTTCTTTATGTCTTAGTCCTTCAACAGTACCATCGTTTAAAGCAATGTGTGTAACTTCAAGGTCAGTATTTTTTAGCGAGTCACGATCAATAGAATAGCCGTGATTTTGGCTCGTGATATCTATTTTACCTGTTCTTAAATCTTTAACGGGATGGTTCGCACCACGATGTCCAAATTTCATTTTGAATGAAGTTGCGCCTTGTGATAATGCAAAAAGTTGATGACCAAGGCAGATACCAAAGAATGGTATCTTTCCTAATATGCCTCTGATCATATCTAAAGCAACGTCAACTTCGTCTGGATCACCAGGTCCGTTTGATAGCATGACACCATCTGGAGACATGCCTAAAATCTCTTCAGCTGACGTATCATATGGTACAACTGTGACGTTGCAACCACGTAAATTTAATTCACGAACGATATTTTGCTTTTTACCAAAGTCGAGTAAAACGACGCTTAAATCGGAACCTGTTGATACATATGGTGTTTTTGTAGAAACCGTTTGAACTTCATCTCTAGGTAATTCAGCAGTTTTCAACTGTTCAACAAGTTCCTGAATGTTATCTTTATTATCTGTAAATCCAGCTCTTAAAACACCATGATTTCTAATTTTACGAGTAATACTTCTAGTATCTACCCCCGATATACCAGGAATATGATATTGAGCAAGTGTTTCGTGTAAAGTTTTTTGGTGTCTAAAGTTACTAGGGTGTGTACTTGCTTCCTTTACTACTACCCCATTTAATTTAGGTGTTAATGATTCAAAATCATCGCGATTAATACCATAGTTTCCAATTAGTGGGTACGTAAAAGTTATGATTTGACCTGTGTAAGACGGGTCAGAGATTGTTTCTTGGTACCCCGTCATAGCAGTGTTGAATACAATTTCGCCTATAGATAAGTCATCTGACCCTAAGCGATATCCTTCGTAATAAGAGCCATCTTCCAGTACAAGATAACGTTTTTCAAGCATCTACTTTTCCTCCTCGAATACTACTTCACCTTTAAGCATTGTTAGTGTTGGATTTCCATAAACTTTTTCACCAATAAATGGAGTGTTATCAGCTTTAGATAAGAAATCTTCACTTTTGATTTCTTTTTCAGTATTAAGATCAATTATTGTTAAATCAGCGTAACTATCTTTGTGTAATTTTCCATAATTTAAGTTGAAAATAGTAGCTGGTTTAATAGTGAAATAATCAACTAATTGTTGCAGTGACCAATTACCTCGTCTTACAAAGTGTGTATAAAGTAATGGGAATGCTGTTTCACTACCTACGATGCCGAAAGGTGCTTTTGTCATAGGTTGTGCTTTTTCTTCTTTAGCGTGAGGTGCATGATCCGTTGCAATACAATCAATTGTTCCATCTAATAAGCCTTCTAAAAGTGCTTCTCTATCTTCATTACTTCTTAATGGTGGATTCATTTTGTAGTTTGAATCATCGCCAGGAACATCATTTTCAGTTAATAATAAATGATGTGGTGTAACTTCTGCTGTTACATGGATACCAGCTTTTTTAGCGTCTCTGATTACTCGAACACTTTCCTTAGTTGAAACATGACACACATGATAGTGACAACCAGTTGCTTCAGCCAATAATACATCTCTAGCAATTTGTACAGATTCAGCAATATTTGGAATACCAGGTATGCCTAATTCTTCACTACGTTTACCTTTATGCATTGCACCACCATAGATTAAGCTATTATCTTCACAGTGTGCGACAATCGGTTTTTTAACTTTTGCAGCTTGCTTCATAGCAGCATACATCATACTTGCTGTTTGAACTCCCACACCATCGTCAGTAAATGCAAACACACCTTCTAGTGCTAATTTTTCAAAATCAACAAGTTCAGTACCTGCTTGTCTCTTAGTAATAGCAGCATAAGGCAACACCCTAACTTGTGCTGTTTCAGAAATTCGTTGTCTTAATTCTCTGACATGTTCAACTGTATCTGGTACAGGTCTTGTATTAGGCATAGGGCATACTGTAGTAAAACCACCTCTTGCAGCGGCTTTTGTACCACTTTCAATTGTTTCTTTATGTTCACCACCTGGTTCACGTAGGTGCACATGAACATCTACAAAACCGGGAGCAATTAAATTTCCTTTTGCATCAATAACTTCAATATTTGAAGATGAGGCATTAATTTTACTACTAATTTGTTTAATACGTTTACCGTCGATTAATATTTCTGTGTCTTTTAGGATACCGTTTTTTAAGATTTTTCCGTTTTTAATTAATTTCATGTAGAATTAACCCCTTTCTATTGTAAAAGCGCACTTATTACTGCCATTCTTAAATACATTCCATTTTCCATCTGCTTAAATATTCGAGACTTAGGTGCTTCAACTAGCTCGCTTTTAATTTCAACACCTCTATTTACAGGAGCTGGATGCATTACAATGGCTTCCTCTTTTAATTTATCATATCTAGCCTGTGTTAAACCAAATTGTTGATGATATTCTTCAGCAGCAAAGTTAGCTTCACCTGAAATTCCATGTCTTTCATGTTGAACTCTAAGCAACATAACAATATCTACTTTATCAATGACTTCATCAATTTCAACATAAGGCGCCTCTAATGTATTATCTACCCATTCTTTTGGACTTGAGAACATTACGTTGGCACCTAATGATGTTAAACTATGATAATTACTTCTTGCGACACGAGAATTTTTAATGTCCCCGCATATTAGAATATTCAAACCTTCAAACGAACCATATTCTTCATATATTGTCATTATGTCTAATAAACTCTGAGTAGGATGTTGTCCACTTCCATCACCTGCATTAGCAATTGGAATATTTAATTGATCCAGTTCTTCGTAATAAGAATTTTGGGAGTGACGTATGACAAGTAAATCAACACCTATACTTTCAAGTGTTTTACATGTGTCATAAAGTGACTCACCCTTTTTTACAGATGATGTACTTGTTTCAAAATTAATAAGTTTTAATCCTAATTTTTGTTCTGCCATCTCAAAGCTACACTTTGTTCGCGTTGAATTTTCGAAGAATAAGTTTGATACGTATTGACCGTTAAATTGAGGTAATGGTCGCTCACCAGATTTGAATTGGCAAGCGATAGTAATTAAATCATAAATTTCTGAATTAGATAAATGCTCCATTGATAATAAGTGTTCCATAAAGCGCCTCCTATAGAAATAAAGCTTAATTTATTTGGTTTTTATCTTTTGGCAAAATTAAATTTAATATTATTCCTGAAAGTGCTGATAATGCCATTCCTTCAATTTGTAAATTGATACCTATGCCTTTTAAATTGATAAGAAGATTACCAATCCCGACAACAAGCACAACTGATGCTATAACCAAGTTGCGATTGCTTGCGAAATCTACTTGACTTTCAACAAGCATTCTTAAACCACTAGCTGCTATAATACCGAATAATAAAATTGAGACACCACCCATCACTGGCGTAGGTATTGAAGATATTAAAGCAGTGAACTTACCAATAAATGCAAGAATGATAGCTATAACTGCCGCACCACCAATAACGTAAATACTATATATTTTGGTGATCGCTAGTACACCTATATTTTCACCATAAGTTGTACTAGGAGGACCTCCTATCATACTTGCAAACATAGTTGAAACACCATCACCAATGATTGATTTATCTAAACCTGGATTTTCAAAGAAATTGCGTCCTACTATTTTATTAATTACCATTTGATGACCAATATGTTCACTTACCGTCACAAACACCACGGGTATCATCACGAGAATGAGTCCTAAATGAAAAGATGGTGTGTAATCTTTAAATGGTAGATAAATATGAGGAAAATCTATCCATTTCGCTTGTGCTATTGGAGCAAATTTAACTATGCCCATGAAAATGGATACAATATATCCCACTATAATACCTATAAGTACAGGTATTAGTGATAAAAATCCTTTGAAGAATCCTTGGACGATGATGGTTACTGCTAATGTAATCAAAGCAACAATTAAGTAACTTAAGTTATACCCTTTCATTTCAGCAGAATTTTCGAACATGGCCATGTTTACTGCTGTAGGAGCTAAACTTAACCCAATGACCATTATTACTGGTCCGACAACTACTGGTGGTAACAAGTGCATTAACCAATGTGTTCCACTCAATTTAATGAAAATACCTATAATCACGTACATTAATCCACTCATAAATAATGCAACCAGCATATCTCCAAGACTATGTGTACTTAACCCTGTAATGATAGGTGTAATAAAGGCAAAACTCGATCCTAGGTAGGCAGGAATTTTCGCTTTTGTGATTAATATGTATAAAAGTGTACCAATACCTGATGCCAACAAAGCTGCTGATATAGGCAGATGTGTTAAAAATGGTACAAGTACAGTTGATCCAAACATTGCAAATAAATGTTGAAGACTCAGAAATGCCCATTGTGCTGGTTTTGGTTTATCTTTTACATCAAGAACTGGCTGAACGGTACGCTCAAACATTTGCTCATTTTCCATGTTGATTCATTTCCTTTCATAAAAAAAGTCTCTTTACAATCAGTAGAATGTAAAGAGACTAAAATGAAATATATCTAAGTGTAATGTTAAGTTAAACTTTTATCATCACATTTATCAATGAAGCTTCTATTGGATATTTATAGTTTACATAATCTTTTTATAGTCATATTTAGATTTATCCATAAGAAACACTTCACCTTTTTCAGTCTCTCGTACTGTTTTAAAAGGATAATTATTCAATGACGACTGCATTTCTATCGTCAATTTCTTCTAAATAAACTGAAACAGATTCATCTCGTGCTGTAGGTATATTTTTTCCTACAAAATCTGCGCGTATAGGGAGTTCACGATGACCACGATCCACAAGTGCTGCAAGCCCTATTTTAATAGGTCTTGTATGTAATAAAATCGCATCTAATGAGGCTCTTACTGTACGTCCGGTATACAAAACATCGTCAATGATAACAACCACTTTGTTATTAATATCTACATTAATATCAAAAGCGTATTGATCAGCTTGTTGCACTACCTTATCAACGTCATCTCGAAAATGCGTGATATCGATAGTACCTGTTGGTACTAATTGTTGTTCAATTGAATTTATTTTATCTTGTATACGATGTGCTAAAAAAGCACCTCTTGTTTTAATGCCTAATAGAACTAAATCTTTAGTTCCCTTGTTATATTCTAGAATTTCATGAGCAATTCGTGTAATTGTACGTTGTATCGCTGCCTCATCTAAAATAATTCGTTCAGACATTGTTTCACCTCTTTTAATATAAAAAAACTCATATCTTTAATAAAGATATGAGACAAAAAGTTAAAGAGAATAATCTATATTCTCTATTATATTCACATTCTTAAGTTATAAACACAGCAAAAGTATTAGTAACTTAATCATCAAAATATTATTATCCTAATTATTCATATCTTCGGAGCCTCTCTGGACCCTCAATTAAAGATGACGTTTTTATATTTAAACTGTTATTAGTTTAAAACTTTTAATAGTATAAGTCAATGGCAAAGTTAGTATTTATAATTAAAAATCGATGCCTCATTCGTTTATGCATCTCTACGTCTTATATCATCTAGTAACTTTTCAAAATCGTTAGGTAATGTTGCATGCTTCTCAATGTATTCATGTGTTACAGGATGTTCGAAACCAATTATACCAGCATGTAAAGCTTGTCCATCGATATCTAACGTTTTTTTAGGTCCATACTTCGGATCCCCTACAAGAGGATAACCAATATATTTCATATGTACACGAATTTGATGTGTACGCCCTGTTTCTAATTGACATTCTATCAATGTATAATCTTTAAAATGCTCTAATACATTAAAGTGTGTCACAGCTTCTTTACCGTCATCAACCACAGCCATCGATTGTCTATCGTTTTTATTTCGACCAATTGGTGCGTCAATAGTGCCATAATCATGAGGGATATTACCATGAACTAACGCCGTGTATTTTCGTTTAACAGTTTTAGACATAAGTTGTTCAACTAAATGACGATGAGCAACATCATTTTTAGCAACCATTAATAAACCAGACGTATCTTTATCTATTCTATGAACTATGCCGGGACGTATTTCGCCATTGATTCCTGATAAATCTTTAATTTGATACATTAATCCATTTACTAATGTTCCACTATAATGGCCTGGAGATGGATGTACAACCATACCTTTTGGTTTATATACAACAGCAACGTCTTCGTCTTCATAATAAATATCTAAATTTAAGTTTTCAGGTTTTATATCTGCCTCTACGACTTCTTTCTCGGTTACAACAATTTTGTCATTTAACTTGACCTTATAGTTCGATTTAATTACTTTACCATTTACCTTGACTAAACCTTCTTTAATCCAATCTTGAAGTTGACTACGTGACCAATCTTTATTTAAATCTGAAACAAGTTTATCTATACGTTGTCCAACTTGTGATTGTTCGATAATATTAAAATTATAATTTTCCAAAACTAGACCTCCTTCTTATTTATGATTGCATCTTTAATGAGTGCGATGATTACGAATATAACTCCAATTGTTAAGCTTGAATCCGCAATATTAAAGATAGGAAAATCGTATCCGAATATATTTGTATCAATAAAATCCACAACTTCGCCATGTAATACGCGATCAATAAAATTTCCTAAAGCTCCAGCAAATAATAGGCTTATTGCAACTTGCATAAACAAATTAAATTGTGCTTCTTTAATATAAAAAATAACTAAAACGATTAAAATAATGATAGTAATAATATAGAAAAATAGCATTTTACCACTCAAAATCCCCCATGCTGCACCGTTGTTTCTATGGGATGTAATATTTAAAAAGTTAGGGATAATTTCATATGAATCTCCAACCTTCATTGAGATTGTAATAAGCCATTTAGAAACTTGATCGAAAACTAATACAATGATTGTCATAAGTAAAGAGATGCTAATATAGTATTTCTTTTTCAAAGAAGTGCCTCCATTCTTTTTAATGTCATCTAAAGCAACACTTAACATTATATCCTAGAACGTAATTTTGAAAAAGATATCTTGTCTATTATGTTTTTATCTTTTGCGGATGAATATAATAATAATTTTTAATATCATAGGTATGAATTGTGCGTTTTGTGATTTCATAAGGTTGTGTATAGTTCATTTCTGAAACTTGCATAGAACCATCTTCATTTATTGTTTCTATATATGCAACATGACCGTATTTCCCTTTAGAAGATTGTAATATTGATCCTTTTTTAGGGTTACGGTCAACAATGTATCCATCATCAATTGCTTTTTTATCCCAATGCTTGGCGTCGCTCCAATTATTGTTTATCTTATTTCCATCATTTTTAACACGTTCAAAGACGTAATATGTACACTGCCCCTTTTTATATGTATTGATTTTCATAGGATGATGTGACGTAAAACGACTTTGACCATGTTTCGCATCTTGAATCATAAACTCGTCAATGAGTGCTGCTATTGTCAAGATAACAGTAACAACAAACATGACTATGATTGCTTTTTTCATATCATCACACTTCTTTTATTCTATTAAATCTAAAATAAATACCATCAGGTCCTTTAAGATTTTTATGTGTTGTTTTTGGATAGTGAAAATCTATCATAGCTAAACCATAGGTATGTTCATTATCTACTCGTTTTGTCGCAGATAACCACTGATTAACAGCCAAATGATTATAATACTCGTTTGAAGATAAAAATAGAGAATAATCGTCCATATATGCTGATTCTTCTAGTCCAAAATAATTTAAATAATATGATTTAACATCAGAAATTCGAATGGACTTAATATGTAATGAACCTAATTTAGTTTCATCTGGTATGCCCTGCCATTGAGTATGAGAGACGTTTTGCAGTAATCGAGGTACATTAATTGGAGCAATATCCATTCTAATTCTGCCTTCTTTCTCATCAATCCATGATTCTGTCTCACGATCGACATAAAACTTTATAGCATTGCCCTCTGGATCCTCAATAAATAAACATGTTGCAACACTTTGTTGTCCACCGTTCACTGGTACTTCAAAATCACTTAAATGTACGAGTAAATCAGCTAATGTAGTCAAAGTAGGCAACAATATACCAATATGGAAAAGACCTGCTTCAGACATTAACGGTTCTCGTCCATTCTGTATTTCAATAAAAGTAATAAATTGATTTGAATCGCCAACTTCAAATTGTACAGCAGTTTCAGATTCATTGATAAGATTAAATCCTAAAACATTCTCATAAAATGTTTTAATTGTTTCTTTATCTTTAATATTGATAGTTACACCATTTACAAAATTTGCATTTTTGTTATGAAACATCTTATTTTCCTTTCAATGATTACTTTTCTTTTAAATAATTAAATGATTACTTTTCTTTTAAATAATTAAATGATTACTTTGTTGAAAGTGTATGTTTATCTTTTTAAGCGCAGTAATAAAAAATATATACGTGTTTCTTCTTTTAATCTTTCTCTTTTTTTCACTCACATAATAAAGATAAATGAAAATCTAAATGCTATCTAAATTTAGTAACAACGTTTATTAAAAACATATGCCTATATTTTATTAAAAATTAAATATTTTTGTCCAAGACGTTTGATTATGAATTGTATCTATACAAAAATTTAATACATTTAGATAAAATTATTATATTGATGCTTTTATTATTAAATCCTAATGAATTCAATCAGTAATGTGAATAAATACTATACTACACTATCCAACACTTTGTATTTTATATATTATGACTAAAAATTAAATTGAACTCAAATGATTGATTTATACCTTATTAATATTGTTATCATTTTATACATGAAGATTCAATACAATCACTGTGCTTATAATGAGAAAAATATTCTATGACACAAAAATGTAATGAATATGAATCTACGAAACTTGTTCAATTTTATTAAAAACCAAACATTAAATATAGAAATCTACTTTATCAAATTACCTTTAAAAAGTTAGTGAAATTTCTTTATTTGAAATCTTATAACTTCACAAAAATAAGCCCAAAATGAAATTCATTTTGGGCTTTCTTATTGTATTTAATCAATAATTTAAAATTTATTTTCTTGAAATACACGCTCACATGTAAAAACTTTTTATTATACTAAAGTTTTTACTACTTCTTGACATCGTGGGCATAAATGTTCAAGTTCACCTACTGAACCTAATTCTTCTGTATAGTTCCAACATCTTTCACATTTTTCACCTTCAGCATGTTTAATATGGATATCTCCATATTGATAGGATACACCATCATTTACTTTATCTTTAACTTCAACTTGTGAAACGATGAATAATTGTTGTAAGTCATTAAATTGTTGTAAGAATTCCGCTGTATTAAATGTTTCATTGTTTCCAATAACCACTTTAGCTTCTAATGACTTACCAATTACTTTTTCATTACGTGCTTGTTCTAATGCACGGTTAACATCATCACGTAAATTCATAAATGTATTCCATTTTTCTAACAATTCTTCATCTACATCAACAACTTTAGGCATATCTGAAAGGTGTACACTTTCTTCTTTTACATGAGGCGTATGAGACCAAACTTCTTCAGCTGTATGCACTAAAATTGGTGCTAGTAATTTTGTCATGTCAATAAGTATTTGATATAAAACGGTTTGCATGCTACGACGTTTATGAGAATCTTTTTTCTCAATATAAAGTATATCTTTACCGTAATCTAAATAGAAGTTACTTAGTTCAACATTGATAAAGTTTTGAACTTCTTGATAAATATTCAAATAATCAAAATTCTCATAGTTATTAATCGTACTCGCTGTGAATTCACGTAAACGATTTAACAAATAGCGATCTACTTCAAGTAAATTTGTTTCAGCAATACTATCCGTTTCAGGGTTGAAATCGTTAATATTACCTAACATAAATCTTAAAGTATTTCGAATTTTTCGATATACATCAGACGTTTGTTTAAGAATTTCATCGGAAATACGCACATCAGAAAGGTAATCAGTACTACTTACCCATAAACGTGCAATATCTGCGCCTTTTTGTTTAACAACTTGATCAGGAACTATAACATTACCTAATGACTTACTCATCTTCTTACCTTCACCGTCCATGACAAAGCCATGTGATAACAAGAATTTATACGGCGCTTGACCACGAGTAGCTACAGCAGTTGTAATTGAAGAGTTGAACCAACCGCGATACTGATCACTACCCTCAAAATAGAGGTCTGCTGGGAATGAAAGTTCAGGTCTCGTTTCTAATACACCACGGTGTGATGAACCAGAATCAAACCAAACGTCCATAATATCAGTTTCTTTAGTAAATTCACCGTTAGGGCTTCCAGGATGACTAAATCCTTCAGGAAGTAATTCTTTAGCTTCTTTTTCAAACCAAATATTTGAACCGTATTTTTCAAATAAATCTGCAACATGATTTACTGTCTCTTTAGTCATAATGATGTCGCCATTTTCAGCATAAAATACCGGTAAAGGAACGCCCCATACACGTTGACGAGAAATTACCCATTCGCCACGATCGCGAATCATATTGTAAATTCGTGTTTTACCCCAGTCTACTTTAAAGTTCGTGTCTTCAATTGCATCAAGAATATCCTGTCTTACTTTATTAATGGATGCAAACCATTGTGGTGTAGCTCTAAAGATAACAGGTTTTTTCGTACGCCAATCATGAGGATAACTATGTGTAATAAAGTCAAGTTTAAGTAGTGCGTCTTTTTCTTTTAAAAGATCAGTCACAGCTTTGTTTGCTTTGTCGTAGAACATTCCTTCAAATGGTCCACCTTCTTCAGTGAATACACCTTTATCATTTAAAGGACTAATTACTGGTAAATCATATTTTTGACCTACAATATAGTCATCTTCCCCGTGACCGGGAGCTGTATGGACACATCCCGTACCAGCGTCTGTCGTAACATGTTCACCGTTAATTACTAATGATACACGATCTAGGAATGGATGTTGTGCCTCTATAAATTCCAATTCTTTACCTGTGAATTCTTTCTCTAATTGTATAGAATCTTTATCCCAACCTAATGCTTCTGCGACTTCTTCTGATAATGCTTGGGCAACTATGTATTTATGTCCATCAACATTATACTGACCATATTTTAGCTCTGGATGAACTGTAATTGCCACATTTGATGGAATTGTCCATGGTGTAGTTGTCCAAATAATAAATTGGGCATCAGAATCAACTTTACCTTTACTGTCTTTGACGTCAAAAGCAACGTAAATTGATGCAGAACGTTTGTCATGATATTCTATCTCAGCTTCTGCAAGTGATGATTCACTTGAAGGTGACCAATACACAGGTTTTTTCCCTTTATAAATCAAACCTTTGTCTGCCATTTCTCCAAATAATCTTATTTGTGCGGCTTCGTATTCAGGTGTTAATGTAATGTATGGATTATTAAAATCACCTCGTACACCAAGGCGCTTAAAATCTTTCTTTTGAATGTCAATTTGCTTTAATGCAAATTCTTTACATTTCTCTCTAAATTCTGCAACTGACATTTTTTTGCGATCAACGCCTTTTTTAGTTAAAGCCTGTTCAATTGGTAAACCATGAGTATCCCAACCTGGCACATACGGTGCATAAAAGCCTTGCATTGTTTTATAACGAACAATAAAATCCTTTATGATTTTATTTAATGCATGTCCCATATGTAAATTACCATTAGCATATGGTGGTCCGTCATGCAAAATGAATGATGGATTATTTTTATTTTTTTCTAACGCTTTGCGATATTGCTCATCATTATCCCACATTTCTTGAATTTGTGGTTCTTTATTCGGTAAGCCACCTCTCATAGGAAAATCAGTTTTCGGCATTAATAGGGTATCTTTGTAATTCATTAAATTCACTCCTTGTAATGATAAAAAAGAACTCTAAGTTCAATTAAAAGGGACGGTTAATCCGCGGTACCACCCTACTTAACTCAACTTAGAGTTCTCTTAAGAATATTTATAAAATTGAAAAAGCCAGTGATATAAGAAACAAACAATATGCTAGGCTCACACCAATCCTAACTCGCTGTACTATGTTCACTGTTTCTTACGCGTCTGTCTTTATATCATATCAATAAATTACTATTTAGAAAATGCATTTTTAATAAACAATGAAATTTCTTCGGTATTTTTACATCAAATAGTTAACCTGTGATTCGTTTTTAATTATTTGATGTTGATTGTGATGATTCGTTATTTGCATTTGATTGACTCACAGATTCTGAACTTGATGTAGAAGGCTGATTAGCCGATATTTCTTGATTTTGCTTTTGTTTCATTGCACGTTCTTCAGGTGTCAAATCATTATCATGAAGATGATGAATATCTTCTAATGTCACTTGCTCGGCGTCTAAATCATAATTGAGTAAGTAATCCCAATCTTCACTTTTGAGTAAGTCAAGTTGTGCTTCAACAAGCATACGGAAACGAGAGCGGAAAACTTTAGATTGTCGTTTCATGTCTTCAGTTTGGAAAGCTAGACGACGCGCTTTTTCAATTGCATCATTCACAATACTGTCAGCTTGTACTTGTGCTTTTGATAAAACGGCTTCAGCTTCTTTAGTTGCTGCTTGTTTTGTCTCTTCTCCTACTTTTTGTGCTTGAATAAGTGCATCGCTTACTGATTGGTGAACATCTTTATATGATTTAATATTAGAATCTCTATCTTCAATGACTTTTTCAAGTTGCTTTTTATCTTCTTTTAAACGTTCGATTTCATTACTTAGTTGCTCTAAGTAATTTGCAACTTCTGTAGGTTCTAAACCATTTTTTACTCGTGTAAATTCTTTATTCTTAATCTCACTTGGTGTAAAAGGCATGATAATCCTCCTTGATTGATAGCTATTTAAATAGTGTTTGATAATGAATGTGTAACTTGTTCTTTTTTGTTTTTCCACCTATTTCAACAATTTGAGCTCTACCATAACCTTGGATTGACAATAAATCATTCTGCTCTAATTGAAAATCTGTAGAATCTATTACTGTATGGTTAACTTTGACTCTTTTTTTTATAATTAATTGTTGTGCAATATTTCGAGACTTATGAATCATCTCTTTTAAAACTACATCTAATCTCAAAGCGCTCACAGTTGTACTATGAACTTTCCAATTCTCTTCTGATTGTATCATATCTTCAGTAGGAATAGAATTAAGTTTAACTGAGGCTCCCTTAATACGCGTTAATTCAGATATAATATATGATTCTAATTGTTTTGTCAAAACAAACTGTATATCTTCTCCAACTATAATATCGCCGAGTTGATCTCTTTGTATTCCCAGTGACATGAGTGTTCCAAGAACGTGTTGATGTTGTATTGTTACAAATTTCTTAGGATATTGAAGTTCAAATAAAGTTAATTCAAAGTCCTCAGGCTGTGGCTTAAAATATAATGGTGCGATGATTGCACGTTTTCTTTCTGCATGTGGTCCACCAAAAAATGTAACATGTAAATCTTGATAACTACGCGTAATGACTTCAAGTATATATTGACCTCTCGGATCCAAGAAATGGGTTAGAACTGGAGCATAATTAGCATCAGCCTGCTTACATTTATCGATGAATTGATCGAGAGCATCTTGTTCTTCCTTTCTAAAATGCTGATATATATCGATGGTTATCTACTCCTTTTATGTTGAAAAACTTTTAAAACACTACGACTATAACACTGTCAACAATAAGTCATATGATAAAACGAGGTCAAAGTCTAGCTACTTTGCCTCGTTATGTTAAATATTATAAAATTAGTGCGTGTCACATTTTAAGATAAATATGCAAGAATTAAATTAAATATTTTTACTAAACCACTTTGGAATAAAACTAGAACGAAGATTGCCGCGATAGAAGAAATGTCTATAAAGCCAATAGGAGGAATAATTTTACGGAAAGGTTCTAAGAAAGGTTCATATAACTTTCCTAAAAATTCTCCAAACTTAGACTCTCTTATACTCGGAACCCAAGAAGTAAAGAAATATATAATCATTCCAAAATAATATATTTGAACTAAAAATATAATAAATCGGAAAATTGTACTTAGCAAACCAATATCCATAGTTGAACTCCTTATTCGTAGTGTTGCTCCATATTCTCGATGTGATCAGTTATACTGCCGGCTACTTCAACATTATCAGGTGTGCATAAGAAAATATCAGTACCCACGCGTTGAATATCTCCACCAATTGCGTATACCGTACCACTTAAAAAATCAATAATACGCTTTGCTGATACTTGATCAATGCGTTGTAAATTTACTAAAGTTGCACGTCTGTTTTTTAATTCGTCGGCAATATCTTGAGTATCTGAAAAGACACGTGGTTCAAACAGACACATTTTTGAACTTTCCTGAGCAGCATATGATTGTGATGCTTGGTTCATTGTTACAACGTTTCTAGAATTATTTTTTGAATTATTATTCATACGATAATTCCTTTCTTCAGAAGTTGTATTCGATCTCAAAGTGTTCTTTTGAGGTACAGACTTAATCGCTTGTTGCTTATTGTTAAAAGTTTGTGGTGTCGCTTGATTCTCATTACGATTGTAATCTTCGCGTTCTTGAACACGTTCACGTGATCTAGAAGATTCACGTTCTTCAGGTCCTTCAACTTCCTCTTCTTCTTCAACTACAAAAAAATTATTAAATAAATCCTTTAAAGCCAAGGGGGGCTCACTCCTATTCTCCTACAAGTTTAGTCCCAATTCTGACAAAGGTTGCACCTTCTTCAACTGCCATTTGATAATCATTACTCATTCCCATAGATAATTCTGTACAAGGTGCATGTGCTAAATTGAATTGTTGAATTTCATTTCTTTTATGTCTTAATTCTTTAAATAAATTTCTTATGTACGATAAATCATCAGTCAATGGTGCCATCGTCATTAATCCAATAATTTGGATATTTTCATATTCTTTAATTTGATTTATAAATTGATTCACTTCTTCAAGAGCTATGCCATGTTTAGATTCTTCTCCAGAAACATTTACTTGTAAGAAACATTTTATAACATGATTTGCTCTTTTATTAATCTCCTTAGCTAGACTTAAACGATCTAAAGCATGAAAATAATCGACTTCATTTATAATATCTTTTACTTTCCTTGATTGTAAAGAACCAATGAAATGTAATTTAACATCGCTTGGTAGAGATTCTTTCTTCTCTTTGAATCCATCTAATCGATTTTCACCGAAATGTCTTATTCCTACTTTATACGCTTCTCTAGCTCGCTCTATTGTAACATATTTTGTTACTGCAATCACGTGAGGTTGTGCTGAATGCGCACTTTTTTTAATGCTTGCATCAATTTCCTTTTCAATCTTAGCAAGATTTTCTTTAACATCCATAAATTATTCACCTACTTCATTCACTTTACTTCCGTCCAATAAATGCTAACATACGTCCCGTCTGCCCTTTTTCAACACGATATGAAAAGAATAAATCTAAGTTTTCTGAAGTTGCATATTCCGTAACGTATATGTTTTTTGATGGAACTCCAGCTTCTTCTAGAAGAAGTGCGTTAGCCTTTTTCAAATCAATACCATGTTGATTTTTACCTCTGGTCTCAATATATAAAGTTGAATCAATGGTTAATTCCTCAAACTTATTTTTTATATCATCATTGATTTCATAAGAATTTGAAGTTGCTGGACCAATTACAATCTTTAAGTCTTCATAATCAAAATCCACTTTTTTTAGCATTTCTTTTACTATTTGACCATATGTTCCTCGCCAACCTGCATGTGCTAATCCTATATAGCCATGTGGTTCACTATAAAAATATACAGGTACACAATCCGCATAACACATAGTAAGAAGAATGTGAGAATCAAAAGTATACATTCCATCTATGCCATGTAAATCATCAGTTAGTTCATCAATATTTGTTCCTTTATGTTCACTTGTAACTTCAACGATACGATTATCATGTGTTTGTATAGGAAAAACCCATTCATCTCTTGTATAACCAATAAGATTCGCTAAGATATTTTGATGATGTGTAATATGATGTGCACTGTCACTGATATATCTCGCCATATTAAAACTATGATTAGGATAAGGACTTAACCCATTTTCTCGAGTAGTGAAACCTAACTTAATATCAGTAGGCTCATCAAATTGATAGTCTAAATAATGAGTTTTCTTAATAAATCTCTCTTTCAAAATATTTCACCACCCCTTTATATATACATTCCACTATACACTTAATTTCAAATCGAAATGTTCTAAAAATAATCTAAATATTAAGTAACCAATTATGAAACAATTATATATCATACTTAAATTTATTTAAACTTGTACCAATTACTAACTATCAATGGTTACCTAAATGATGCACATGAGATAATAAATATATAAAGTATTTATATTAACAGTGTTATCGATATATGAATGTCATTTTGAGAATTAGCGTCAAAAATTTATTAAAAGTGTTGTCTTATCTTTCAAAACAAAAAAATTTAGTTAAATATTGATATATAACTAAGTTTTCAGATTACTTAGATACTCCAATACGTTAAAAATGCCTGAGACTATAAAATGTCTCAGGCTATTATAAAATACAGTGATTATATTGACGATTAGCGTCTAGTTCTTCTAGAACGTCTTTCTTCTCTATTTCTAATAAAGCTAGGAATATCATCATCTTTAGTAGTGTGGCTTCTTTCATTTACACTTTCACTTGATTGTGAATGAGAAGTGTGTGCAGAGAATGAATCTTCTTTAGCACTAGCACCAGATTGATGATTAGAACTACTATTTACACTTGAACCAAAACCAGTACTTGTAGCTTTACGACCTTGTGAAGAAGGTTTATCTTCAAAACCAGTTGCGATAACAGTAACTACAATTTCATCTTGAAGCTCTGGGTTAATAACTGTACCAAAAATCATATTCACATCTTCATCTGCAGCATCTTGAACAATATCAGCTGCTTCTTGAGCTTCAAATAAAGACAGTGATTCTCCACCTGTAATGTTCATAAGTACACCTTGAGCACCTACAATTGATGTTTCTAATAATGGAGATGAAATTGCTTTTTTAGCGGCTTCGACTGCTCTGTTTTCACCAGATGACACACCGATACCCATTAACGCAGAACCTTGATTAGACATAATTGTTTTAACGTCTGCAAAGTCTAAGTTCACTTCACCTGATACTGCAATTAAATCTGAAATACCTTGTACACCTTGACGTAATACATTATCCGCTTCTTTAAATGCTTCCATCATTGGCGTAGATTTGTCAACGATATCTAATAAGCGATCATTTGGAATAACAATTAATGTATCCACTGCTGCTTTCATAGATTCTACACCAGCAGCCGCTTGTGTTTGGCGCTTACGACCTTCGAAACCGAATGGACGCGTAACAACACCTACAGTTAAAGCACCCATTTCTTTTGCTATTTTAGCAACAACCGGTGCAGCACCTGTTCCAGTACCGCCACCCATACCAGCAGTTACGAATACCATATCAGCACCTTGGATAGCATCTTCAATTTGTTCTCTTGATTCTTCTGCTGCTTTCTTCCCAATTTCAGGATTAGCACCAGCACCTAATCCACGTGTTAATTTCTCACCAATTTGAATTTTTGATTCAGCTTTTGATAAGTTTAAAGCTTGTCCATCAGTGTTGATGGCAATAAATTCTACATTATTCATACCATGGTCAATCATACGGTTAACGGCGTTATTTCCGCCACCACCTACACCGATAACTTTCAATGTGGCTAAATGATTAAATCCTTGTTCAAATTCTAACATTTAATTTTCCTCCTAGTCTTTATGGCCAATAATCATTCAAATAGAGATTTCATTAATTTTTTAAACTTACTTTCTTCTTTGGCTTTGCCTTCTGTTTGTTGTTCATCTTCTAGATGATTTTCACGGTCTTCATAATACTCTTCACGAGGCGCTTCTGGTGCTACCTCGTCATTTTCTTTTTTGTTTGATTTACGCTTAAACCAATCAAAACCGCTTGATTTTGTTTCAGTATCTTTATCAGTTTCGATAACTTCTTCTTCAAATTCTTCACTATCTTGATAACTAATTGTAACATAATCTAATAACTCGTCAAAAGCGATACTACTAGAAATCGTAGAAATAGCCGAAGAAAATTCTGGTTTTCTGATACCCATTTGTGACGGTGTATGAATTCTCACTTTTTCACTAACCATATCTTGTAGTAATTCTTTTACACCTAGTAAATTTGCAGATCCACCAGTAACTACAAATCCTCCGTTTACTTTTGTAAGTCCTAGCTCTTGTAAAACGTCAAAGACTTCAAAGAATATATCTTCGACTCTTTGTTCAATAAAGTCACTTAAATCTTTTTGAGTATATTGAACATGTTCATCTGAATCAACTTGATCTACTGAAAAGACATCTTGATCTGAAGCAGAGTCATAAAACGCATGACCATATTGATGTTTTACCTTTTCAGCTGTGTCATATGTAGTATTTAGTCCTTGAGCAATATCATCCGTAATGTCTCGACCGGCCATTTCTATAGATTCAGCATCTACAAGTTCTCCTCGTTCATAGAAAGCAACTTGCGTTAAGTCTTCACCGATATCAATAACACAAGCGCCTAATTCCTTCTCCGTTGGTGTGAGAATAAAACCATAATTGTACGCATCAGAATAAACATCTAACACGTCAACACCACATGCCTCAACACATTTAATCATATTGATTAAAATAGATTTTTGGATTGCGATGACACCTGCATCTACTTTTAATGAATGTCTTGCAATTAATTCTTTAGGATCTGAAACTTCATTGTCTTTGTCAACTACAAAACGAATTGGGAATACATTTATCACTTCAGTTTCAGGCACATCATTTTTATCCCGGATACCTTCTAAAACTGATTCAATATGCGTGCCATCAATTTCAGTATCCTCATAAAATTCAATTTCATTTGATTCATCATATACTTCGGTACCGATGATAGGTAGTTTTAAAAATACATCTTTTATATCTACACCAGAGGCAATTGAAGCCTTCTTAATTGTATCTTTAATTGCTTGTCTTGCAATATCAAAATCATCAATTAAACCATTCTTGATACCACTTGTGTAGGTTTGCCCTGTACCTATCACATTAATTCCGTTGTGAAATTTTTCGCCTACTATTGTTTTTACGCTTGATGAACCTATATCTATGCTCACATAGTAATGTTCCTCCATAGATAGGCACCTCCTGACAAATTATACTATTTAAGTACACTATGTTTAGTGTACAATACGTTGAATAGCTTGTGAACTATAAACACATACTATTATCGAAATTTTTTAATTATTTTCTTTAGATTGTTTATTTATTTTATTCAACACATTTTGAAGTTCTTCTTTTGCATCATTTTCTTCTTGTGTTGACTTGGTTACATTTTGTTCTGTACCCGATTGAACAGTTGATGAACCTTGATAAGGAATAAATGACGCTCCAACCGATAAATCAATATAGCCATTTGTCTTAAGTTCGCCAGAGTCATCTCTGCTTAATGATTGTGACATTTGAGGATAATATTGCATTTTGTCTGCAATCGTTGTAATGTCACCAATAACTTGCATATTATCTTTGGTGAAGATCTTTATGCGACTTTGTTTATTTTTAGTTGGTGCGTAACTCACCTCTGCAATTAAGTTTCTCACTTTAGGTGACATTTCTGATAAAGCTTTTATAATTCGTGTTTTTTTGTCTCCTTTGAACCCATCAATGATAGGCCCATCATGTGACACTTCATCTTTGTATTCTGTTAATTCTTTACCATCTTCTATAATTGGCACATATTTATCTTTATTTTTTTCTAAACCGACAATTTGGTACTCAGTCACGTTGACAGTTAACGTGTTTGGTAATTGTTTATGAATATCAACTTCTTTGATTAAAGGATTCTGTTTTAAGTTCCTAATCGCTTTATTTTTACTAAAAGTATACATTCGTGATCGCGAAGTAACGTTAAGTTCTTTCTTTATTTTACTCGTACTTACGTTGTTATTACCTTTAACATTTACATTTGATATTTTACTCAGTGGTGTAAACATATAGAGTAAAATGAGAACAATGATAAGAATGAGTAGTGTGATAATGGTATATTGGATTCTTTTTTGCTTTTTACGTCTTATGGCTCTTTTTTCTTCTAAACTAAGCGGTTTAATTTGAGTTACCTTCTCATTATTATTGAACGATGTAGATGTTTCCTTTTCTTTTTTAGAAGTAAATTTACTTAGTAATTTATGCTTTTTAGAATGACGAGAGGCTTTAGGTTGTTGTTCACTCCGATGATCAAGTAGAAATTCCTCATCGTCTTCAGTACTTTGACGACTTTCATTTGTTTCTTGGACAATACGGTCATTTAATTTATCATTAATATTTTTTTGATTGTCGTTTTCATCATTAACATTATCTTCAATTAAGTCACTTTTTATTTCTTTGTCTTGATTATGCGACTTGTGATTATCTATAAATTTATCCATTGGTTTAGTTTCTAACTGTGATTGTGTAGACGTAGCATCCTTTTCTTTACTTTGGTTATCTATACGACGTCTTCTGCGTTGGCGAGCGTTTTTATTCCGTCTAAAAAGCTCTAAGTCTTCATTTCTTTGACTGTCATTCAAATGAGTTGCATTATCGTCTTTATTCGACATATTCTCCTTATTAGGTTGATTTTTATTCTCTTCCATGAGCATTCACACTCCTTAGTATGATGGCAAGTGCGCTCGGAATCTATCGATAAACTTCTCACCACGTTCTTCAAATGTATGATACTGATCCCAACTT
This sequence comes from Staphylococcus sp. GW823-FHT05F06, assembly GCF_058795495.1. Lineage (NCBI taxonomy): Bacteria > Bacillati > Bacillota > Bacilli > Caryophanales > Staphylococcaceae > Staphylococcus > Staphylococcus sp. GW823-FHT05F06. The sequence continues at coordinate 281,112 of NZ_JBXAHW010000001.1, forward strand.
GCACAAGCTGGTGATAATAGAACAACATCATTGGGCTCGACTATATCTTGAATTTTATCAACAGCATCCTCTACATCTGTTGCTTTAATCACATACTTACCTTGACTATTTCCCAATTTAGCAAATTTATCTTGTGTTTCTCCAAAAACAACCATCACACGTACATTTTCCATATAAGGAATAAGTTCATCGAATTCATTACCACGATCTAATCCACCACACAACCAAATAATTGGTTGATCAAAAGAGTTAAGCGCAAATTGAGTAGCTAAAGTATTAGTTGCTTTTGAATCATTATAATATTTATTTGTGCGATTTGTACCAATATACTGAAGTCTATGATCAATACCGGAAAAAGTAACAAGACTATCTACAATAGCTTTGACTGGCACTCCAGCAATGATTGATGCTAGAACAGCTGCTAAAATATTTTCCAGGTTATGTTCTCCCGGTAGCACTAAGTCTTTAGTGTTAATAATGCGAATGCCGTTAAAAACAATGAAACCATCTTTAATGTATATCCCATCAACTTCTTGCTGTGTTGAAAAATAAAATGTTTTCGCTTCTAGATTTTCTGATTCAATTAGGTGCCTTTGATGATAATTACAAATGAGATAATCATCTTTAGTTTGATTTTTATATATTTGCTTTTTAGCATTTTGATAGTTCTCTAACGTTTCATGGTAATCCAAATGTGCAGAATAAATATTAGTAATGATAGCGATATGTGGTTTATATTCCTCAATGCCTAATAATTGAAAAGATGATAATTCTGTTATTAAATACTCATCTGATTTAACTTCTTGTGCAACTTTTGAGGCTACATAACCAATATTCCCAGAAAGTCGTCCAGTCAACACGCTTTTTTGGAACATATCACCGATTAGTGAAGTGACAGTAGTTTTACCGTTAGTTCCAGTAACTGCTATGATTGGTGCCTCAGAAATTAAATAGCTAAGTTCAACCTCTGTTAAGATTTTAAGCCCTCTATTTGTTGCTTCTTTAATAATTGATACAGTATATGGAATACCTGGGTTTTTCACAATGATAGGATCATCATCTAATAAAGAAAAAGGATGACTACCGCTAATTACCTCAATGCCCATAGATTCTAAATCTTTAGCATGTGCATCCTGTGAAAGATCCTTTCCATCATTGACTTTAACGTTAGCCCCTAATTTAAGGAGAAGTTTCGCCGCTTCATATCCACTTTTTGCTAAGCCTACTACTAAAACATTTTTATTTTCTAATTCAGTGTAATTTAGCAATTTAATGCACTCCAATCCATAAACCTATTAATCCTGTAATTAAACCTACCGTCCAAAATACTGTTACTACCTTCCATTCACCCCAACCACTTAATTCGAAGTGGTGATGTATAGGACTCATCTTGAAAATACGTTTCTTCGTTAATTTATATGAGGCTACTTGTAACATTACAGATAATGTCTCAACTACAAACACAAAACCAATTAATATTAATGATAATTCTTGATTCAACATGATTGAAATCGTTGCAAAAATACCACCTAGAGCAAGACTTCCTGTGTCTCCCATGAAAACTTTCGCTGGATTTAAATTGTAAGGTAAGAAACCTAGTAAAGCGAAAATCATTATAATACAAAATATGCCAATAGCCGGTGAATCTAACATGTAACTCATTACAGCATACATTGCAAAACCTATTATTGACAAACCGGTTGCCAATCCATCTAAACCATCAGTTAAGTTTACAGCATTTGAGAAACCAACTTGCCAAAAGACGATAAATATCACGTAAGCAAATGACAACGGAATATCAAAATTCACAAATGGAATATGCAAATCTGTCGTAAAATGCACAAGGTGAAATACATCACTTAGCACAAAGAATATAACTGCAATAATTATTTGTGCTAGAAACTTTTGTTTACTAGTTAATCCTTGGTTATTCTTTTTAACTACAATAATATAGTCATCAATAAATCCAATAAGACCAAAACCGATTGTTACAAATAGTAACAAAATAATTGGATTTGAATGGTCTACAAAGATAATTGCAATGATAGAGGAAATTATAATACTAATTAAAAATGTAAGCCCACCCATAGTAGGAGTACCTGTTTTTTTCATATGGCTTTGAGGCCCTTCCTCACGGATACTTTGTCCAAACTTCATACGTTTCAATGTTGGAATAAGTATAGGGACTAAAATAAATGTTATCAGTAATGCGATGATTGCGTATATAAAGATCATATAAATCTCCTTTTCTTCACTTTCTAATTTTAGCTCTTTTTATTTGTAAATAACCTTTAATATTTTATCAGTTTTTGTTTTATTTTAATATACGACATTATCTATTTATTAAATAAGGTTGGGAACATTTGTGAGCTAATCCCTAAAATGTTAATCCCAACCTGTTGTTGATATCAAGTTCTCTTAAATTAATTATTTCTCTCAGAACCTGATGTTTCATTTGTGCTGTCATCAGAATCATTTTTCGAGTCGGCGTTTGACTTATCATTCTTAGTTGACGAAGATGTATTTGAATGATCCTCATCAGCTTTATCTTTCTTTGATTTGTTATCCGAAGAGTCCTCATCAGTTTTCTCTTGGTCATCATCCGTATCTTCAGCAGATAATGACACTTCTATCTTATCTTTATTTTTAATGATTTGACCTTTTGAGATACTTTGATTCGTGACAAATCCATTACCTTTAGTAGAAACTTTAATTTTCGTTAAATCTTCAAAAGCAAGTACATCTTCCTTTGTCCATCCGGTCATATCCGGCATTGTTAATTCCCCGTCTGTCATTAACATTACTTTACTGTGTGGTAGGACTTTGGTACCTGACTTAACTGATTGTTGTTTAATTTGTTTGCCATTACCAATCGTAATAGGTTTAAGAGATTGAGCATTGACGCTATCCTCTGCTTTTTGAACTTCATCTCCTTGCACGTTAGGCACTTTACTATAGTCAGTTTTTGATGAAGTATCACTAGATTTTCCAACATTTAAATATTTCAGCGTATTCTCCATAATTGGTTTAAATGCTTTGCTCACACCCATTTCATATGCTTCTTGATCATTTTTTTGAGCAAGACTCATACCTGCATAGACAATGACTTTAGGTTTTTTCTTAGGTGCATCCCCAATGAAGCTTACAAAGTAAGGATTTTCACCTTTAACATAACCGCCTCCATTTGAATCAGCTACTTGTGCTGTTCCTGTCTTACCTTCAATATCATAACCTTTTACGCGATAATTCATAGCATGACTCTTCTTACTATTTACTACTTTATCAAGTTCTTCTTCAACTTTATTGGCTGTTTCTTCCGTTACTGGTTTACCGGCAAACTCTTTTTTACCAGAGTAATAATTCTTTTTAGTTATTGGATTATCAATACTACTTACAAACCATGGTTTAAGCATATTCCCTTTATTAAAGAAAGCCGATTGTGCTTGAATCATTTGAGCAGGGGTAACAGTTGTGGATTGACCAAATGCTGACGTTTTTTGTTGTAATTCATTTGCCCAACCAATATTACCTGCAGCTTCTCCATCAAACATACCACCTGTTTTTTTGCCAAATCCAAAGCGTTCATACCAAGATTTCATTTTATCGGCACCAACCAAATCTTGTAAGTGCATCATCAACGTATTTGATGAATAAGTAAAACCTAACGACATAGGTATACGTCCCCAACCAGTTTTATTCCAATCGGAAATTTCAGAGCCCATAATATTTCTATGACCTGATTTATACTTTTCATCCGGTTTGAATTTACCTTCTTGAATTGCTGCAGCTAAGCCGTATGTTTTAAAAGTAGAGCCCGGTTCATATGTATTTTGATATAAATCGTTTGCCCACTTTTTGCCAAAATCTTTACCTGTTTCAGGGTTAAAAGTCGGACGTTGGCTATATGCAAGTATTTCACCAGTTTTTGCGTCCATTACTACTGCAAATAAATCTTTTGGAGCATAGCGTTCAACCATGTCATCAAGAGCTTCTTCCACAAAGACTTGTATATTAGAATCAATTGTTAAGTGTACATCGTCTCCACGTTTAGGTTGCTGCTCTTTCTTCGTATTAGGTGCGATGTAGCCCCATATATCATGTATATATTTAAGTGCACCTCTTGATCCATTTAAATAACTATTGAATATTTTTTCAACACCTAATGCACCATTTAATTCACCAGTATCAGGATCTTTCTGTGCCATCCCTATTAAATGGGAGGCAAAATTACCATTAGGATAAAACCGCTCAGTTTCTGGGTAAAGTGCTATACCAGGTAATTTCATTTTCTCTATTTTTTCTTTTTCTTGATAAGTTAAATTAGTACCTTTCTGACCAAATTCGATTTGAAAGGCTTTCTTATTATTAAGTCGTTTTTCTATTTCGTCAGCGTCCATATCTATGATTTCAGCTAATTTTTTTGCTGTCTTTTTTTTATCAACCACGTGTCGCGGCTTTTTACTTTCTTTACTTGCTTTTTTATCCACAACTGCAACAAGTTTATATCTTTCTACATCTTCTGCTAAAACTTTACCATTACGATCATAAATCTTACCTCGTTCTGGTTGTTGAGAATTTTTGACTAAGTATTTCTCATTTGCTTTCATAATTAAATCTTGACCATTAGAGTGGCCAGTAATCATTACATAAGAAAACCTTAGCACCAATATAAAAAAGAGCAGTCCGAATAAACCAACAAGTAGGACTGCTCCTATTTTATTTTTTTTAATTTTAATTTTTCGCTTCGCCATTATTACGCACTACCTTTACATTGTCGTTCTCTAGGCTCATGCCCTGCTTCTTAGCCTTGTCGTAAATGCGTTCATATGAAGAATTTTTCTTAATTTCAGACTTTAATGCGCTGTTCTCACTAGATTGTTTCTCTATTTTTTGATCTAAATCTGCAATTTTTCCTCGCGTATCGTACGCATCCATTTTTAAAGATAGCATATAAATACTTATTAGAGCAATTACAGTTATTAAAGCTATGTATAAAATTTTTTCAAATCTAGTAAGTTGAACAACAACTTTTCTTTTAACGGTTTGTTTTTCAGGACTCGATTGTGGTTGTCTTTGTGGGATACTGGTTTGTGTCGCTTCATCATAAGGTTGATAAATTTTTTCTACAGCCATTACACTTACTCCTTATTTTAATATTTCTGCTACGCGTAACTTGGCGCTACGTGCTCGATTGTTTTCGTTTAAATCGTCATCAGTAGCGGTAATCGGTTTACGATTTACTCGTTTTAACTTAGGTGTATATGCTTCAGGAATAACGGGTAGACCTCTTGGTACGTCTGGACCTTTCTCAAACTCTTGGAAAATTTGTTTACACAAACGATCTTCCAAAGAGTGGAAAGTAATAACTGAAATTCTACCTCCGACCTTCACACATTCAATGGCTTGCTCAACTGAATCTTCAAAAGCTGATAACTCATCATTCACAGCAATTCGAATAGCTTGGAACACGCGTTTCGCAGGATGTCCCCCTTTTCGTCTTGCTTTCGCTGGTATGCCTTCTTTAATGACATCAACTAGTTCTAAAGTTGTTTCTATAGGTTGTTGTTCTCGATGGGCTTCAATTCTGCGTGCAATCTGTTTAGAAAATTTCTCTTCGCCGTAACGAAAGAAAATCCTAACTAATGCTTCATAAGACCATTGATTAACTACTTCATACGCAGAAAGTGATTGTGTTTGATCCATTCGCATATCTAGTTTCGCATCATTGTGATAACTAAAGCCTCTTTCAGGCACATCCAATTGCGGGCTTGAAACACCTAAGTCATAATAAATACCATCTACTTTTTCAATTTCTAATTCATTTAAAATATTTGTTAATTCTCGAAAGTTGTTATGAACAAAAGTGACTTTGTGCAAATGTTCTTTTAAAACTTCTTTCGCATTTTCTATGGCTGTTAAATCTTGATCAATCGCAATAAGTCTACCTTTATCATTTAATTGATTAAGTAAATAGAGGGCATGTCCTGCTCCACCCAACGTACAGTCAACATACACACCATCTTCTTTAATATTTAAATAATCAATGGTTTCGTTTAACATGACGCTCACATGATGAAACATCTAAATTCCTCCATTTAAAAATCAAAATCTATTAAATCTTCAGCAATGTCTTCGAAACTTTCTTCAGATTCATCATAGAAATCATTCCAAGTTTCTCTGTCCCAAATCTCAATACGATTTGAGACACCAATTACTGTACATTCCTTACTTAAATTGGCATATTTCCTTAAATTTTGCGGAATATTAATACGCCCTTGTTTATCTAATTCTACTTCTACAGCACCTGAGAAGAACATACGCATAAATTTACGCGCGTCTTTTTTTGTCATAGGTAAGGTTTTCATCTTCTCTTCAATTTGCTGCCACTCTTCTAGAGTGTAACCAAATAAACATTTATCAAGGCCTCTTGTGATAATAAAACGTTCATTTAGATCATAACGAAACTTGGACGGTATAATCATACGTCCTTTTGTATCCAATTGATGATCGAATTCTCCCATGAACATTTTTTATCACCTCACCTTATTTATAATTTACCACATCTCCCCACTATCCTCCACTAATTATACAAAAAAGGTGCAAATAATTTGCTCAAACACAAAAAACCCGTTTTATCTTTAAGATAAAACGGGCAAAAATACTGTCATATCAAGGATTTATAATCAAATGATCAAACGAGTAAGAAAGTGGTGGATAGGTGGAGGGACTGAACACATCTATCCCAAAATCATTCATAATTTGAAGTGGATTCCAAACTCTTTCTTGTAGACCACCCATTGGATGGAGTGTTTCACTAATTTCTCTAAACTGTCGCATACTTATATCATTTTCTCTTTCAATATTCAGTAAGTACCGTTTGATTAAATAATCGTACTGATTGAGATGAATTTGATTATTTTTTTCTAAAAGAAGTTGGTTGTCATGGTTATTTTCCACATAGGTGAATAAATTGTTATAAAGTTCTTGTTGCTGAATTTTCATTTCTTCTACTTCATTTATAAAATTATTTGATGCTTTTTCACGAACAAAACGTTGACGTTCCTGTTCTACTCCATTAGCAATGACAGACTCTATCGATAAATTATATTGTTTTAATAACTTTTTAGTTCTAGCATACAAATACGTGATTCTTAATCTTGGCATAACAATAGGCATTTCTACATTTAACGTATCGAAAACACCTTTTAATTCTGCCCAATATTTGATTTCGCTTGGACCTCCGATAAATGCTACTGTGTTAAACAACCATTCCTCTACAACTGGACGAGTAACAACATTATTAGAAATTCTTTCAGGCTCTCTTTCTATAATATCTAATAAATTTTGTTTCGTGTAACGTTTCTCAGTTTTATTCAGTTTAAAATAAGTGCCATCAAAATTTAAAAGCTGTCTCATTCCGTCTTCATGGATAAATAAATGTGTGTTTGTCTCTGTTTGTATCATTGATGGAAGTTGTTGTTGAGTTGTTCGTATCTGAGTTTCACGAAAAGATTGATCGACTTGATTCCTCTTTTCTAATATCTCTTTAAACAACGGTTTCTCCATCTGTCTTAATTCAGGGTATTGAGCATCAATAAGTAAAATCCCATAATCCTTAAACACTTCATGTATCAATCCCTTAAAAATATCAGTCCATGAATCAAATTGATTAATAATATTGACGCACATTTGATAAACATCTTGAGTATGTACAGTTTCCTTCATTTCTTTAAAAAAGTGATTTAATGATGCTTTTAATTCGTTCTTATCAGGAGTATATCTTGAAACATTACTATCTGGTGGTGTCATCGTATGATACTTTACTTTTTTCAAGGTAGTTTCTTTATTATTGAATGCATACGTATGATTCACCTCTTCAAAATCATGGTCCTCACCTGCAATCCAAAACACAGGTACAATAGGAGTATCATATTCCTCAGAAAGTTGACGACTTAAAGTTATAATTGAGAAAATCTTATGAAACGTATACAGTGGACCCCCAAAAAGACCAGCTTGTTGTCCACCAATCACTACTTTTGCACCATCAGCTAAAGCATCTATGTTATTCAGCTGCTGATGTGTTAACTTTAATTCATTCATGTAAGATTTAATCACTCGTGATAAATGAAATTCCCTTCCATTATTAGGTGTTTTTAATCTTCTATAAAAGCTTTCCTTTTTCGCTGCATCATATTCATAAAAAGATGTAATTTGAGATTCACTATTTTTTATTTTATTAATGAACTGATCCTGTTCAGTTAACTTTAACGTATTACACTTCATGTATTTACTCCTTCATTATCACTATTCCTCATATAGTATAAAGATTATATTTCTCATTGACAATTTAACGGCTTATAAATTAATTTATCTAAATTTTTTACAAATCAACTAAGTATGATTATTAAATGAAAAAGCATTTTAAAGAGGGTATAATAAAATAAAGAAACAAAGGGGGATAACGTTATGGGTGAAGTTAAACATTTACAAATCAATTACAAAACAGATGAGCTTTTCGCTGATTTCAGAGAATTTGGTAACAAGAACCTATATATGATTGAGGAGTTAAAGGGACAAATGATTGATGCAAGTTCCGATTCTCCTTTTTATGGAATTTTTGTTGGTAATAAATTAGTTGCGAGAATGGCATTACTTGATAAAGGAGAAGTAGAAGAAACCTATTTCCCTAATAGCAATGACTATATTCTTCTTTGGAAATTAGAAGTATTAGATACGTACCAAAGACGTGGATATGCTAAGCAACTATTAAACTTTGCTAAAGAAAATAAAAAACCAATTAAAGCTATTGCTAGAAATAACTCAAAAGAATTCTTTTTAAAACAGGGTTTTAAAGATGTAGAAACCAAAAATCCTGAGGGGCACGACATCTTAATATGGAATCCATAATGTCGTAACGATAATATATATCAACTAAACTGAGCCAACACTTGTAATGATAAATTCTACAAGTGTTGGCTCAACTTATACTTCTTCAATTGTCTTTATCTCTTCTATTCACTCAACAATGCGAATCATTTCTGATAAATCATTAATGATATAATCCGGTTGAATAGACGTATGGTTTTCTTTTTGTCTAATATTAAACCAACATGTTGATATATTAGCATTTTTACCACCTAAAATGTCAGACGTTAAAGAATCTCCTACAATTAGAGTTTGATTCCTGTTATTCTCTCCGATATGTTCAAACACAAAATCGAAGAACTCTGTCATCGGCTTTTGAAATCCAGCTTGTTCAGATATAAAGACATCTTGAAATATTTCATTAAATTGTGTCTGAGCAATTCGTCGTAGCTGTGTTTCTGTTACACCATTGGTTACTATATAGAGAGAATGATTTAATTTTAATTGTTGTATAACTTCTAATGTATGATCAAATAATTTAACTGGTGCCTTTGCTAATTCAGCTCTAAAGCACTCATCAGCTTCTTTTCCATTTACATGAATTTGATAGTCATTAAAATAATTAATAAATCGTTGTGACAGCACTTCATCTTTAGTCAATTTATTTTGTTGAAATGCTTCCCAATGCGCTTGGTTCACTTTCTTAAAATGTTCGAAATCCTGTTGAGTTGGCTGATGATTGTATTTCTGCGCTAAATTATAAAACGCTTTTTTCTCAGCGTCATAAAAATCCACTAATGTATCGTCGAAATCAAATAATATATTTTTGAATTTCATATTCAAATCTCCTATTTATTAACAATCTTTTTTTACTAAAATAGTAACAAATAAAATGGCACAAAAAAAGACCAGAGCATTCGCTCTGGCCAATAATTAATCGTGTATTAGAAACCGAAGATTTTACCTAATACGCTAACGCCACTTTCTACGATATCAACGATACTAGTTCCTAATTTAGTCCAATCTTGGTCTTGTGCTGCTTTTACTGTATTTGCAATAGCTTCTGCTAATTTTGACATGTTTATCTCTCCCTAATTAATTATTTAAATTTATATTTTAAAAAACTAAGATTAATTAAAATCCGAAGATTTTACCTAATACGCTAACGCCACTTTCTACGATGTCAACGATACTAGTTCCTAATTTAGTCCAATCTTGATCTTGTGCTGCTTTTACTGTATTTGCAATAGCTTCTGCTAATTTTGACATGTTTATCTCTCCCTAATTAATTATTTAAATTTTAAAGTTTTAATTTTTAAATTATTGACCTAATAATTTAGAAATAATACTAACACCATTTTCAACAATACCAGCGATGCCTGAAGCTAATTGAGACCAATCTTGGTTGATTCCTGCATCTACTACACTTCTAATTGCGTCAAATAATTGTTCCATTATTCAAAACTCCTTTAAATAAATTTTATTATTATGCTAGATCGTTGATGATGAACTAATTTCCCAAAAATCGATTCACCATATCAACGCTACTTTCTATGATGTTAACAATACTTGCCCCTAATTGAGTGCCATCGTTAGTGATGGCTGCTTCTAAGATGTCTTTAAAAGCGTTAAATAATTTCATTATTAACACTCCTAAATGAGTTAATAACTCCAAAACGATCGGATACGTTTTGATTCGTTATCTCTATCGTTTTGTTACCTATACTATAAAGTTAATTTGACTCAATTTGTTGCATTTTTCATACTAAGTAATTACGAGTTCCTAACTGTTGCTTTATTTAAGTTTTTTAACAGTTAGGCATGCACAACTGTATTGTGCTCGATTTTATTGATATAAACATATGAGATTTTATATCAAATTAACATTTATGTATAAAAACCTCTATTATAGTGAAAAATATAAATAATTTTTATTAGGTACCTATTGCTAAAAGACATATATTTAGATATAATAATTCTTGTGTTGAAAATGTCCTGGTAGCTCAGCTGGATAGAGCAATGGCCTTCTAAGCCATCGGTCGGGGGTTCGAATCCCTCCCAGGACGCTATAACAAAAAGGAGTCTCATTGAATGAGGCTCCTTTTTTATTTTCTAAAGTACAATAATATAATTCAACAGAGATTAAATCTCACTATTAAGTATCGAAGTGCAAACTGCATAAGGCGTAAACATCACGATAGTTTAACCTAGCCATCAATTACCACATCATTAATAAACCTGAAACATTTTAATGTCCCAGGTTTATTCTTTATATAAAAGTTTTGCTCTTATTATTCCTAACTGTCTAAAATTCAATCTTAACTGTTTCAATGATCTGATTTTCTCTATTTCTAAAATTCAAAATGATGGTATTTTCATCTTCCTTGTATACGAGTTCGGCAAAAGTTTCTTCAATTTGACTACGTGATTGAGAAATACTACCAGGATTAATTACATGGATACCACCTATTTGCTCATATTCTGCAACATGTGTATGTCCATAAAAGGCAAACAAACATCCTAATTCTTTTGCCTTTTCAGCCAGTTTCATTCGTGTTTGGTTTACTTGATAAAGATGTCCATGAGTATAAAAGGCACGGATTCCGTTTTCTTCAGTGATTGCTTCTTCTAAAAACTCTGGATAAAAATCACAATTACCTTTCACACGCTGATACAAACTAAGTTCTGTGTCATTATAACTAAATTCAGAATCCCCTAAATGTAAAAATTTATCTGCATCTTTATGTAGTTCATAAATATGATATAAGATACCTGTTTCTTTGTGATTATCACTAAGAATAATCCACTTAGACATGTTGTTCACCCTCTAAATATTCTTTTAACAGTCGAATAGCATTTCCACGATGACTGATTTTACCCTTTTCATCATTTGTAATTTCCGCCATCGTTTTATTTAATTCTGGGACAAAAAATATTGGATCATAACCAAAACCATTCTTTCCATGTCGTTCAGTTGTTATCACTCCAGAAACTGTTCCTTTAAATGTTTTTGTTTTTTCATTAGGCGCACTCATACTAATCACACAAACAAATTGAGCACGACGGTCTTGAACATCTTCTAAGTTCGTTAACAACTTTTCAATATTATCTTCATCATTCTTACCTAATCCTGCATAGCGAGCTGAATATACGCCTGGTTCTCCATTTAATGCGAACACTTCAAGTCCACTATCATCTGCAATGACACGCTTATTTAATGCATGTGCTGCCGCTTCGGATTTTAACCTAGCGTTTTCTTCAAATGTGGCACCTGTTTCTTCTACATCAAAATCCTCAATTAACTCAGAAATTCCAATAACATGTTGATTTTTAAAAATAGCTTTAAAATCGTTTATCTTACCTTGATTATTAGTTGCAATAACAATATCTTCCATATCATTCTCTCCTTCTATGAATCATCTACAGTTATTCTTTGAACTTCAACTTTCATATTTAACCATTCATCAATAATATTTTTAATATGTGTGGTGTCACCAGTCGCAAAAAATCTATGTTGGGGATGTTCTGTGTAACTGGCATGCTCATTGCTAAACGTGAGTAATGCACTTACTTCTCTTGCTGTTTCTAAGCCAGATGAGATAACTGTTTTAGTACCACTAAAATATTCATAAATAGGCTGATATAACAACGGATAGTGCGTGCATCCTAAAATAACCGTGTCCGCATCACTGTTTCTCCATTGCTTCAACGTTTGATGAATCACAATATTAGTAATTGTAGGGTCTTTATAGCGCATTTGTTCAACTAGAGGAACAAAGCCCGGACATGCAACACTATAGACATTCACATTTGGATTTATCTTTTTTATATGTGTGCGATACGCTTCTGATTTAATTGTTCCTTCAGTTCCTAAAACTAATACATTTTGATTTTTTGTAGTCATTATAGCAGTTCTTGCTCCAGGTTCGATAACACCAATGACAGGAATAGGTAATATGTTTTGTAAATAATTTAATGCAACTGCCGTAGCAGTATTGCAAGCAATAACTAGCATTTTTATATCAAATTCCATCAATTTTTGAGCTAGTTCCGTTGTGAATTTTTTAACTTCTTCTCCTGGTCTTGGACCATATGGACACCGTGCTATATCACCTAAATAATAAATAGTTTCATTTGGTAACTGTCTCATAATTTCTTTAGCTACAGTAAGACCACCAACACCTGAATCAATGACTCCAATAGGTTTATTCATACTTCTTCACCCTTATTTTTACAATTACCTTACATTGTATCACAGTATCATATAACTGTAGATATTTACGTTTATAGTTCTTGTAAAGTGATATTCCTATCTTTATTCTACAATCATCAAAAAATGACCAAGGCAAGGTTGCCTTGGTCACTATAAGCTATATTAATCTACTTGGTGGTCAGAACCAAAGAATGATTTAAACATATGGAAAGAAGTTTCTCTATTCATTGCGGCAATTGACGTTGTCAATGGTATACCTTTAGGACATGCATTCACACAATTTTGAGAATTACCACATTCTTGCAGTCCTCCTGCACTCATCAATGCATCTAAACGCTCATCTTTAGTCATGGAACCTGTAGGATGTAAGTCGAACAAACGTACTTGAGAAATAGCTTGTGCACCAACAAATTTATTATTTTTTGTGACATTTGGACATACTTCTAAGCATACACCACAAGTCATACATTTAGACAATTCATATGCAGTTTGGCGTTTTTTCTCTGGCATACGTGGTCCAGGTCCTAAGTCATATGTTCCATCAATAGGAATCCATGCTTTCATTCGTTTTAAGTTATCGAACATTCTTGAGCGATCAACTTGTAAATCTCGAATGACAGGGAAAGTACTCATTGGTTCAAGACGAATTGGTTGTTCTAATTGATCAACAATAGCTGAACATGATTGTCTTGCACGGCCGTTAATAACCATTGAACAAGCGCCACATACTTCTTCGAGGCAATTCATATCCCATGTGACTGGTGTCGTTTTTTCGCCTTTAGAGTTGACTGGATTTCGTCTGATTTCCATTAAACATGCAATTACGTTTAAATTTTCCTTATAAGGAATTTCAAATGATTCTTCATAAGGTTTTGATTCGCTATTATCTTGACGTTTAATTATCAATTTTACTGTTTTTTGTTTTGGTTGTTGATTTTGACCTTGTACTTGAGTTTGTGGATTACTTTGAGTTTTTGGAGTTTCTTTTAATGATTGATTAGCCATTACTTATTACCTCCTTTAGACTTACTTGTGTAGTCACGCTTACGAGGTGGAATTAAACTTACATCTACTGGCTCATAAGTAAATTCTGGCTTTTCACTTCTACCTTTATAACGAGCCATGGTTGTTTTTAACCATTCTTCATCATTACGTTCTGGGAATTCAGGTTTGTAATGTGCACCTCTAGATTCGTTACGATTATATGCACCAATCGTAATCACACGAGCAAGAACCAACATATTCCATAATTGTCGTGTGAAGAATACTGCTTGGTTGCTCCATGTTTGCGTATCTTCCATATCGATATCTTCATAACGTTTCATAAGCTCTTGAATTTTTTTATCTGTTTCAAGCAACTTTTCATTTTCACGAACTACAGTTACGTTAGCTGTCATAATTTCACCTAATTCACGGTGAAGTTTATAAGCATTTTCAGTTCCACGCATATTTAATAAATGATCAAATCTTTCTTTCTCTTCTTTAACACGAGCTTCGAAAATACTGTCATCTAGATCTGTATACGATTTTTCAACATTTTCAACATATTTGATAGCGTTAGGACCTGCTACTGTACCTCCATAAATAGCTGAAAGTAAAGAATTGGCACCTAAACGGTTACCACCATGTTGTGAGAAATCACATTCTCCAGCTGCAAATAACCCTTTGATATTAGTCATTTGATCATAGTCTACGTATAAACCACCCATTGAATAATGCACTGCTGGGAAGATTTTCATTGGAACTTTACGTGGATCATCACCTGTGAATTTTTCATAAATTTCAATAATACCACCTAATTTAACATCCAATTCGTGTGGATCTTTATGAGATAAATCAAGGTATACCATGTTTTCTCCATTGATACCTAACTTTTGGTTAATACAAACATCGAAAATTTCACGTGTCGCTATATCACGTGGAACCAAGTTACCATAGTCTGGATATTTTTCTTCTAAGAAGTACCAAGGTTTACCATCTTTATACGTCCAAATACGTCCACCTTCACCACGAGCTGATTCACTCATAAGACGTAATTTGTCATCTCCAGGAATCGCAGTCGGATGTATTTGGATGAATTCACCATTTGCATAAATCGCACCTTGCTGATAAACGATTGACGCCGCTGAACCTGTATTAATCATTGAATTCGTCGTTTTACCAAAGATAATACCAGGGCCACCTGTTGCCATGATGACAGCATCTGAACCGAATGATTGAATTTCTGATGTTGTCATATTTTGAGCGACAATACCTCTTGCAGCATCTTCTTCGTCTTTAACAATACCTAGAAATTCCCATCCTTCGTATTTAGTTACTAAACCATCTACCTCAAATGAACGAACTTGCTCATCTAATGCATAAAGCAATTGTTGACCTGTCGTTGCGCCAGCAAAAGCTGTTCTATGATGTAGTGTACCGCCAAAACGTCTAAAGTCTAATAAGCCTTCTTTCGTTCTGTTAAACATAACCCCCATACGATCTAACAGATGGATGATTTTAGGTGCAGCATCAGCCATTGCTTTGACTGGTGGTTGATTAGCCAGGAAGTCTCCACCATAAACAGTATCATCAAAGTGAATCCACGGTGAATCTCCCTCACCTTTAGTATTAACAGCACCATTTATGCCACCTTGTGCACAAACAGAGTGCGAACGCTTTACCGGTACAATGGAAAATAAATCTACATGTGCACCTTGTTCTGCCGCTTTAATTGTTGACATCAGACCAGCTAGTCCTCCACCGACAACAATAATTTTTTTCTCTGCCATAGAAATGTCACTCCCCTGAATATTTAAATCTAAAGCCCTACTTTTAATTTCAGATATAAACTAAATACGAAACAGTTAATTTTTAACGTTTCATAATTTCTAAGTAGTAAATTTATCTATACTCGCTTGTTTCAAAATGAAAATTCGTATACTTATATAAACGCAATAACGGCTGCAACACCAATATAAGAAATCACTAAAAATACTATGAGTGAAATCCAAGTAAAAACACGTTGTGATTTTTTAGATTGTAAAAAGCCCCATGTTACACAAAATGACCATAAACCATTAGCAAAATGGAAAACAACAGCAATGACACAAATAATGTAAAAGATTGCCCATAACGGATGTTGTAATGTTTCATGCATTAGATTATAGTCCACAGATTTACCATAAAAAGCTTTTTGCAAACGTGTTTGCCATAAGTGCATTGCAATAAAAACAAATGCTAAAATACCACTTACACGTTGGAAGAAAAACATCCAGTTTCTAAATAATGAGTAATGCCCGATGTTCTCCTTAGCAGTGAATGCGATGTGTAAACCGAACAAACCATGGTATAACAATGGTATATAAATAAGTATAAATTCCATCACAATAAGGAATGGTAAAGATTCCATAAATCCTGAAGCTCTATTAAAAGCTTCAGCACCTTGCGTTGCTTGATGGTTTACCATTAAGTGTACAATTAAAAATGCACCTATCGGAATAACCCCTAATAACGAATGTAATCTTCTAAGGTAAAATTCATTCTTTGATTGAGCCAAAAAGAGTCCCCCCTGCGAAACATATAATTTAAATTGCTAATTCTTAGAAACTTGTATGCAAAATGCCCTAAAGTTTTACATAAAAGACCAGCGTTGATTTACTTTTTTATTTAGTACTTGTCTATATAATTAATATCGACCTATACACAAGTAGGACTTAAAAAAGTAAAAAGCCAGTCATTGAGCAGAAAGTTTAAAAGTTTTGGAAATCTATTAGTTGTGACAATCAACATGAAGTGATAACTCTTCTTATTTAGAAAACGCTTCCATACAACTTTAAAAAAATTAGCTTTTGTTACGTACATTGTAACATTAATTTCACAATTTTTGGGCATGAGAATGATTCTCATGCCCACTTTTTAATAATTATTTGTTTTGTAACGCGTTTTGAAGGTTTTTAGCAACCTTTTCAGGCAAGCCTGCTTGTCGTAATTCATCAAAGGATGCTTCTTTCATTTTCTTAATCGATCCAAATGTACGTAATAATGAAGTTTTTCTCTTAGTTCCAATACCATCAATGTCATCTAGAACAGATTTCAGACCTGTTTTTTGACGTGTTTGTCGGTGGAATGTAATTGCAAATCGATGAACCTCATCTTGTATGCGGTGTAATAGATAAAATGCTTGACTGTTCTTTTTTAAAGGTACTATTTCAGCACTTGCTCCATAAAGTAGTTCAGATGTTTGGTGTTTATCATTTTTTTGTAAACCAGCAACTGGTATATCTAGCCCAAGCTCATTTTCGAGTACATCCATCACACCATTCATATGACCTTTCCCACCATCAACTATTATTAAATCTGGTAGAGGTAGCCCCTCGTTGAGTACACGTGTATAGCGTCTACGAACGACCTCTCTCATAGATTTATAATCATCAGGTCCTTCCACTGTTTTAATCTTATATTTTCGATAATCTTTTTTATGAGGTTTGCCATCTACAAATGTAACCATTGCTGAAACTGGATCAACACCTTGAATATTTGAATTATCAAAAGCTTCAATTCTTATTGGTGTTTGGATACCCATACGCTCTCCTAATTCTTCAATTGCTTTGATTGTTCTTGACTCATCTCTAGCAATTAATTCAAATTTATTATCGAGTTGTACTTCAGCATTGTGATTCGCTAAATTAATCATGTCTTTTTTAGCTCCTCGTACTGGTTGAACAATCTTAGTATCTACCACTGACTGAATGATGTCTTTATCAAGATTTTTAGGTACATGAACTTCCTTAGGTAATAGATGCTGATTTAAACTATAAAATTGACCTATAAAAATATAAAATTCTTCTTCCTCTGTTTGTTGTAACGGTATCATTGTAGCATCACGTTTTATCATATTACCTTGTCTAACGAAGAAGACTTGAACACACATCCAGCCTTTAGAAACACTATAACCAAAAACATCTCTAATTGTATTATCTGAAGACATAATCTTTTGTTTTTTAGTTAAATTGTGAATGTGTTGAATCATATCTCTATATTCTTTTGCTTGTTCAAAATCTAACTGTTCACTCGCTTTATTCATGCGGTCTTCTAAATGATGCAAAATTGTTTTATCTTCCCCATTTAGAAAGTCCGTAATTTCTTTTGTCATTTGAGCATACTTCTCTAAATCAACATCATAGACACACGGTCCCATGCATTGTCCAATATGGTAATAAAGACACAGCTTATCTGGCATATTATCGCATTTTCTAAATGGATAGATACGATCAAGTAATTTCTTTGTTTCTTGTGCAGAATATGCATTAGGGTATGGACCAAAGTATTTGCCTGAATTCTTTTTTACAGTACGAGTAACAAGTAATCGTGGATGCTTTTCTTTGGTAATTTTAATAAAAGGGTAACTTTTATCATCTTTTAATAAAATATTATATCGGGGTTGATACTGTTTTATAAGATTAAGCTCTAGCAGTAGCGATTCTGTCTCACTTGATGTCACGATAAATTCAAAGTTACGTATTTCTCCAACCAAACGGGTTGTTTTAGCATCATGTGCGCCTGTAAAATAAGAACGTAGACGATTTCTTAAACGCTTTGCCTTCCCCACATATATAACCTGATTATTTCTATCTTTCATTAAGTAACAACCCGGCTCTAAAGGGACTACGTTTAATTTTTCTTTAATTTTCTTTTGATATTCCTCCAAAGGGCTCCTCCTTTCCATTATCAAATTGATTAATGAAAACAAAATAAAGCTGGAGCAATTACTCAATGTAATGCCCCAGTCTTTATTTATGTTAATCTTATAGATGTTTATCTAATACTTCTGCTAAGTTTTCTTTAGGTTGGAAACCTACAACTTTATCAACTGGTTCGCCATCTTTAAATACAATTAAAGTTGGGATACTCATTACTTCATATTTCGCTGCAGTTGATGGGTTTTCGTCAACATCTAATTTTAAGATGTCAGCTTTACCATCATAGTCTCCTGCTAGTTCTTCTAAAACTGGTGCAATCATTTTACAAGGTCCACACCAAGTCGCCCAGAAATCAACTAATTTAACACCAGATTCAATTTTGCTATCAAAATCAGAATCAGTTACTTTTACGATTGCCATAATGCCAATCCTCCTTAATTTTCAATGATGAACAAATTATAACAGAGATTAATCACCTTTGCATTATAGATGCTCTTAACACACTTAGCGAGTTTAGAGCGTCTTAATACACTAGTTATTAGGCTAATGTGCGCCCTTGTCCTCTCTTAAACTTTATACTTGATATTAAGCACTTTTTATTAAATATTTTTAATACTGAGTTCTATAAAATTGTCCATTTAATTATTCAGATATAGTCACATTACTCATATCTTAGGGTTACTTGAGTTCTGCCACAGTGACACCAAATCCACCTTCACTAGGCATACCTCCTCTAAATTGTCTAACGCTTTTATGTTTTTTCAAATGTTGTTGAACACCTTTTTGAAGTGCTCCCGTACCTTTACCATGAATAATATAAACTTGTTCGTAATTGCTTAAAACCGCCTGATCAAGATATTGATCTAATTCATTTAAAGCTTCTTCGTAACGATATCCTCTTAAATCAAGTTCTGTTTTAATAGTTTGTCTATTTTGTCTTGTTACCATTTTTGTAGGTTTTTCTTTTTTCTTTTTCGTTTTTTCTAAATCTTCAATAGGTAATTTCATTTTAATAATTCCCATTTGTACAACTGCTTCTTCGTTACCTACAAGTTCAAGCACTTCACCTTTTTGACCGTAAGATAGAACTTTCACTTCATCTCCAGCATGAATCGTATCATACTTTTTCTTTTGAACATGTTGCTTAATTGATTTTGCCTCATATTGATCATCAAGTTGTTTCTTTTTATCAATTAATTCATGTTCCTTTACTTCAGCGCCCTTATGATCTCTTAGATTTCTAAGTTCTTTAAGAATTTCGTCCGCTTCTTTAGTCGCAGATTTCACACGCTTATTGGCTTTTTCTTTAGCTTCCTCCATCAAAGATTTCTCATAATTTTGATACTGTTGATATTGTTTAGACAAGGCATCGTGAGTTTCCTGTGCTTCTCTCACAAGTCTATCTAATTCTATTCGTTGTTGGTCAACACGTTTTGAATTGTGTTCTAATGATTCAATCATGGCATTGATTTCTTGCTCGTCTGTCCCTATCATTGTCTTAGCTTTATTAATGATGTTGAGACTTAGACCAAGTTTTTTTGAAATATCGAAGGCATTAGATCGCCCTGGAACACCCATTAATAATTTATAAGTCGGACTCAGAGTATCAACGTCAAATTCAACACTTGCATTCATGACACCTTCACGATTATAACTATAAGCTTTTAATTCAGGGTAATGTGTTGTCGCCATAACTAAAGATCCTAAACGACGTACATAATCTAAGATACTCATTGCGAGTGCCGCACCTTCACTTGGATCTGTACCTGCGCCTAGTTCATCAAATAAAATTAGACTATTTTGATCTGCATCCTGTAATATTTCCACTATATTTTTCATGTGAGATGAAAACGTTGATAATGATTGTTCTATAGATTGTTCATCTCCAATATCACAATACACATTTTCAAAGATACTTAATTGGCTTCCATCCAGTGTAGGAATTAACAATCCTGACTGTGCCATGACAATTATCAAACCTAGCGTTTTTAAAGTGACAGTCTTACCACCCGTGTTTGGTCCAGTAATAATGACAGTTTCTACATCGTCAATAAATTCAATTGTATTTGCTACAACAGTATCTTTGTCTAATAAAGGGTGAAATGCATTGGGTAAATATATCGTTCGATCCTCTTTAAATGTAGGTTTTGTTCCTTTTATAGTGCGCGCATAACGAGCTTTAGCAATTAAAAAATCGATTTGACCCATGACCGATTCAGCAACGAGTAATGCATCAGATTCCGCCGAAACTAATCCCGTCAATTCAGTCAATATACGTTCACGTTCAACTGCTTCATCATTACGCAAACGACTAATTTGATTATTCATCTCTACAACAGAATTCGGTTCAATATATAGTGTTTGTCCTGATGCCGATTGGTCATGAACAATACCATTGAAATCTTGTCTATATTCAGCTTTCACCGGAATAACATTGCGATCATTTCTTACTGTTACAATTGCATCAGATAGTTTTTTTTGATTCCCTTGATTTTTCACTATTCTATCTAAATTTTGACGAATCCGTTGATTTGTTCTTGAAATTTTACTTCTAATACTTTGTAAAGTATAACTCGCATGGTCAAATAAATCGTGTGCATCACATTTTTCATTAATTTCTTTAAATAAATCTGTAAGTATCGGTAGATGATTCATTTTATCATGCAGTATAGGATACTTAACCTCTTCATCTTCCTCTAGCATTTGATTGTAAAATGTTTTAAATTGATTTTGCACTTGAACTAGGCGTTTAATTCTGTTTAATTCTCCCACATTTAAAACGCCTCCTATGCTAGCCCTATGAACAAGTGGAGACACTTTTGCTAGACCACTTAAGCTTGGTAATCGATGCTTGTTATAGATTTGTGAAATTTCATCTGTTTCATTCATTTGAAATTCTACTGTATCGAAATTACTAGCGGGAGCCATCTCTTGTACTTTTTCACGACCTAAATCACTTATAGTTTCATCAGCCACAAATGATTTAATCTTTTCAAATTCCAAGACATCTAATGTTTTTTGTCTCATGCAATCCCTCTATTTCTTATATTTATTCGTTTCAACAAATGAGCGAAAGGCTTCCTTCGTCATTGTATTAATGACCCTCTCTTTATTGACAAATCCTTTTTGTGCAGTAGCAACACCATATTTCATGAAATCAAGATGATTTGTATGATGAGCATCCGTATTAATTGTCAACTTAACCTTTGGATATTTACGAACGATTTCTGCATTTAAATCTAAACGATACGGATTTGCGTTAATCTCTAAAATTGTATTTGTTTCTTCGGCTAAATTCATTAACTTTTCAATATTAGCTTTATAACCTTTTCTACGTCCAATAATACGACCGGTTGGATGAGCAATGTGACGCACATATGGATTTCTACATGCTGTTTCTAAACGTTTCATGATTTCGTCTTCAGATTGATTAAAGTTTTGATGAATAGCTGCGATAACATAATCAAGCTGTGCCAAAACTTCATCATCGTAATCTAATGTTCCATCAGGTAAAATGTCCATTTCCGTTCCTGAATATATGTCTATTTCTTTATATTCTTCATTTAATTGCTTTATTTCTTCATTTTGTCTTAGCAGACGGTCGACTTGTAATCCATGAGCTACTTTTAAACTTTGTGAGTGATCTGTAATGACCATAAATTCATAACCTTTTTCAATATTTGCCTCAATCATTTCTTTAATCGAAAAGGCACCATCACTATATGTTGTGTGCATATGCAAATCTCCATTGATATCATCTAATTGAATGATTTGACTCAGATCTTTATCAAACTCACTACCATCTTCACGCATGGCAGGCGCAATCCAATCTACACCAAAATGATGATAGATCGCTTCTTCACTTTGTAATTGTAATAGCTTACCATCTTGTTGTTCGATACCATACTCACTAACCTTTTCGTCGCGTGCTTTTGCTAATTGTCTTATTCTAATATTATGATCCTTCGAACCGGTGAAGTGTTGTAAGGTATGGTAAAAGGCAGCAGGTTCTATCAATCTAAAATCAACGCCAATCGTCTCATCATCATAAGCTAATTCCAGAGAAATTTTAGTATCCCCAACAGCAACATCTTTGACTTTATTTGGAATACGAAGTAATTGTTGTTGAACTTTTTTAGGCTCCGATGTACTAATAATGAAATCTAAATCTTTACTCATTTCCTTATATCTTCGAAAACTACCAGCAGTTGAATATTGTTCAACTCCTTCTAACTGTTCAATAAATTTTACAATTTCTTGGTTGAGTCCTCTCATTAGCTCTATAGGATAACGATCTTTTTTAGCACCTATCGACTTCACTGCTTCTAAAATGTTTTGCTCTGTCTTTTTTGCAAAACCTTTTAAAGCACTAACCTTACCTTCTTCACAGGCTTTTTGAAGTGTTTCTTTATCTGTAATTTGAAGTTCATGATATAGTTTTGCTATTTTTTTACTGCCTAATCCTTGTATTTTCAAAAGTGTCACTAACCCTTCAGGCACTTCATCTTGAAGTGCTTGAAGGGTCGATGATTGACCTTGTGTTTTAAATTCATTAATAACTTCTCCTACGCCTTTTCCAATGCCTTTAAGTTCTGTTACATCATCAATCTCTTCTAATGTACGCTCATCAACCTCTAAACTTTGTGCGGCTTTTCTATACGCTGAAATTTTAAATGTATTTTCTCCTTTTAGCTCCATATATATAGCTATTTTTTCTAATAATTGAATTACATCTTTTTTTGTCATCAATATCACTCCATAAAAAGAAGACCAGGACATAACATTAACGTTCGAACTTGTCCTGACCTCATGTCATTACTTTATAAATTTAAAATAAATTGTGATAAATAAGGAATTTGTTCAATCACAACTCGACTTAATAGCGATTGAGATAATTGGTACTGTATAAATGAATGTGGATATAGCGATAATAAATAAAGTCCAATTTGTAAATATATAAAAACCGCTATGATACTCAAAACGACACTCGATATCCGACTTACTAAATGTATCTTTTTATACGTTATTATATTATCAAATGTAACAACAACTAGATACAAAATAAGCTTACACATACCAAATATTATAATAAATGCTATCACTTTTTCAAATCTGTATTGCAAATGATCATAAGGTATAGTATAGACCATATCAAACGCCACCGTTTTCGGAAATGGCACAAATACAACTAAACGTTGCGCAATCGATTGATAATGTTGTGACGCAATATATAAAGATACAATTGAAGAAGCAAAGTGCAATATCGATAACCAAATACCTCTACGAAACCCTATCACTATAAAGTAACAAATAATAAGAAGAACAACTATATCAATGAGCATTTATTCATCTCTTTGTTTTAATTGATTTATTTCTTGTTGTAATCGTCTGTTCTCTTCTTCTAATATAACTTTCTCATGCATAATATTCACAGATGTTAAAATCGCTTTTCGAGTTGTATCTAAACCTGCTGATTTTTGACCTAATTCTTGCATTTTTTCATCAACAAGATGTGCTACATAACGAATATGTTCAGGGCTATCTTCGCCAATGATTGTGAAATGTTGATCATTAATCGTAACATTTATTCTATTTTTAAATTCACCCATACTAATTTCTCCTGACCTTGGATTAAAATGATTTTAACTTAAGCAATTTTTTCAAATTCCAATTTATTAAATTGTAGTATTTTACATATTTTTACTTATCATCAAATATTATACATGAGTGTAAATACCGATGTAAACGTCTGTTATTAAAAGATAATACAGATGACATATTCAACAAAATCATTTAAGACTATATTCAATATTAAAATTTGATAAAATATAAAAGAGTACAAAAAAAGAGAGGATTCAATTAATGGGAAATGTCGTATACAAACTCACGTCAAAAGAAATTCAATCATTGATGGCTCAAACTACTTTTGAGACGACGAAGTTACCTCAAGGTATGAAAGCTCGTACGAGATATCAAAATACTGTTATCAACATCTATAGTTCTGGCAAAGTAATGTTTCAAGGTAAGAATGCTGATCAACTTGCGAGTCAATTGCTACCAGATAAACAATCAACAACTGGCAAACATACATCATCAAATACAACTAGTATTCAATATAATCGTTTTCATTGTATTGGAAGCGATGAAGCAGGCAGTGGCGACTATTTTGGTCCATTGACTGTATGTGCAGCTTATGTGAGCCAATCACATATCAAAATCTTAAAAGAACTTGGTGTAGATGATTCAAAAAAACTAAACGATACTAAAATCGTCGATCTTGCAGAACAGCTCATTACCTTTATCCCGCATTCTTTATTAACATTAGATAATGTTAAGTATAACGAACGACAAAGTATAGGATGGTCTCAAGTTAAAATGAAAGCTGTCTTACATAATGAAGCTATCAAAAATGTGCTTCAAAAAATTGAGCAAGATCAACTGGATTATATTGTTATTGATCAATTTGCAAAGCGAGAAGTTTATCAACATTATGCATTATCAGCATTACCTTTTCCTGACAAAACAAAATTTGAAACAAAAGGTGAATCTAAATCACTAGCAATCGCGGCAGCAAGCATTATTTCTCGTTATGCATTTGTTAAACACATGGACCACATCTCTAAAAAACTCCATATGGAAATACCAAAAGGAGCAAGTAACAAAGTAGATTTAATTGCCGCTAAAGTCATTCAAAAATATGATATTCAACAACTTGATACTATTTCAAAAAAACATTTTAAAAACAGAGATAAGGCAATTCATCTAATGAATCAAAAATACAATAAATAAAAGGACTTACGCACTAGTATTTATTACTAATGCGTAAGTCCTTTATGTTAATTATCTAATAATTGCACCATGCTTTTTAAGTGCTTCTAAAATTTTATCATGCACAGCATTTACACGTTCATCGGTAAGTGTGTTTTCTGTATCTAGATAACTAAGTCTAATTGCAATAGATTTTTTCCCTTTTTCTAAATGTTCACCTTCGTATACGTCAAATACGAGTGTATCATTTAAAATATCTTCACCATTCTCATGAATAATGGATAACAATTCAGATGAAGTAACTTCATGATTAACTTCTAATGCAATATCACGTGTTACACCTGGAAATCTAGGTATAGGCTCATAATTAATATATCCCACAGAAACTTCCATCATTGCATCATAATTAAGTTCAAATACATACGTACGCTTTAAATCATTGTTTGCAGCTAACGTAGGGTGTAGCTCACCTATGAAACCAATATCTTTACCATTAAGTGACACAATTGCTGTTCTTCCTGGATGTAACCCATCTATTTGACCAGCTCTAAAATCGAATTGAAGATTAAGCTTTTCAGCAATACGTTCAACAACACCCTTAGTTAAATAGAAATCAACTGACTCTTTCTTACTTTGCCAAGTGTTATTTACAAAGTCTCCAGTTAATATACCACTCAAATATTCTACTTCATCTGGTAACTCACCTTCACCGTTACCAAAGAAGACACGTCCGATTTCATATAACTTAACATTTGTATTTTTACGAGCAACATTGTATGATACTGCATCAATTAAATGCGGTAATAAACTTTGACGTAATGTGGAATGTGCTTCACTCATAGGCATAAGTAATTCAATTGTAGGACGATTTTGTAGTGCAAAATCGGTAGCATGATTTTTTGATACCAATGAATAAGTAATAGCTTGGTCTAGCCCAGCGCCCTCAAGCGTTTCTTTAACAGTACGCGTTTTAAACTGTCGATCTGTTAGTTCTCCACTTGTAACATCTTTAAATACAGGTAGCGTTGATGGTATGTCATCGTATCCATATATACGTGCTACTTCTTCTATTAAGTCTTCTTTAATAGAAATGTCTTTACGTCTTGATGGAACATTCACGGTAATTTCACCATTTTTATTTTCAGTGTCAAATCCTAATTGCTCAAAAATATCAATGATTTCTTCATCAGTTAAATTAAAACCAATTGTACGGTTAACTTTGTCAGCAGTGATTTCTATTGGGGTCACAAATGATCCTAAATCTCCATGCGAAACTCGGTCTTTTAAAACTGTTCCTGAAGCATATCTTTCAAGTAAATAACAAGCTCTATCTACAGCTTCATCGACAAATTCAGTTGCAATCCCCTTTTCAAATCGACTCGATGATTCGCTTCTTAAATTTAAACGGCGTGATGTATGTCGAATAGATACAGGATCAAAGATAGCCCCTTCTACTACAACATGTCGTGTTTGTTCAGTGACTTCAGAGAAATCCCCTCCCATAACACCTCCTAATGCAATAGGGTCTTTGCCATTTGTAATGACAATATCAGTATCTAACAATCGACGTTCTTCACCATCTAAAGTTCTCATTGTCTCATCTTTTTTAGCTTGTCTAACTTCTATAGATTGCGAACCAATTTGTTCTTGATCAAACATGTGTAGAGGTTGGCCATATTCTAAAAGTACATAATTTGAAATATCTACCACATTATTAATTGGACGTATTCCCGCTTTAATTAATCGGAACTGCATCCATACTGGAGAAGGACCAATAGTCACGTCATGAACAACACGTGTACTATAGTAAGGTACTTTATCTTCATTTTTAACTTCTATTGTTAGTTCATCTTTAGCAGATTCTTGACTTTCATTGCTTGTTAACTGAGGTTTATTCATTTTAGTTTGATATAAAGCTGTGACTTCATACGCAGTACCTACCATGCTTAATGCATCAGCACGATTAGGTGTTAAATCAAATTCCATCACTTGGTCATTAAGATATATTGCTTCTAACGCATCTGTTCCAGGTTTAACTGCTTCTGGAAATACATATATACCTGACTCATAATTTTTAGGAGTTACATGACTTGAAATACCTATTTCTTGTAATGAGCAAATCATACCTTCAGAGCGTTCGCCACGTAATTTGGCACGTTTAATTTTAATTCCACCAGGTAAACGACCACCAACTTTAGCAACAATCACGTGTTGCCCTTCATCTACATTTGGTGCACCACAAACAATTTGAACTGGTTCTTCTTCACCTAAGTCTACTTGACAAATATTTAATTTATCAGCATCTGGATGTGGCGTCTTCGACAAGACATGTCCAACTACTAATTTTTTAATATCTTTTGTATAGTCAATAATATCATCGACTTCAATTCCAGTTCTTGTAATTCTCTCTGCTAACGCTTGAACTGACTGGTCAACATTCACATAATCTTTTAGCCATTCATTTGAAATTAACATTATTGTTCACCTCTATCTTCTACAGCTTTAAATTGATCTAAGAAACGGACATCATTGGTATAAAAGTGACGAATATCTTCAATACCATACTTTAACATTGCAATTCGATCTGGTCCCATACCAAATGCGAAGCCAGAATATTCCTTAGAATCGAATCCGGCCATTTCTAATACATTCGGGTGAACCATGCCCGCTCCTAAAATTTCAATCCAACCTGTATGTTTACAAACATTACAACCCTGTCCTTTACATTTGAAACATGATACATCTACTTCAACTGATGGTTCAGTAAACGGGAAATAACTTGGGCGTAAACGAATCTCACGATCTGCACCGAATAATTTTTTTGCAACTAACTCTAAAGTCCCTTTTAAATCGCTCATTTTAATATCTTTATCAACTACTAAACCTTCAATTTGTGTAAATTGGTGGCTATGTGTTGCATCATCTGAGTCACGTCGATAAACTTTACCGGGACAAATAATTTTGACTGGTCCTTTTCCTTTACGTTTTTCCATAGTACGTGCTTGTACTGGTGAAGTATGTGTACGCATTAAAATTTCTTCTGTGATATAAAAGCTATCTTGCATATCACGTGCTGGATGCGATTTAGGTAAGTTTAAAGCTTCAAAATTATAGTAATCTTGTTCAACTTCATAACCATCAACAATTTCATAACCTAACCCTAAGAACAAGTCTTCAATCTCTTCAACTGTACGTGTTAAAGGATGTTTTGATCCAATTTCAATATGACGACTTGGCAATGTGACATCAATTGTTTCTTCAGAAAGCTGTTGATTTAATTTCTCTTCTTTGATTAGCTTTTGTCTTTCATCTAATTCACTTTGAATAGTTTGTCTTAATTCATTTACCTTTTGACCATACGCAGGTTTGTCTTCATTAGGCAAATCTTTCATATTTTTCATTAAGCCGCTAACAGAACCTTTTTTACCTAAATATTTCACTTTTACTTCTTGTAACGCTTGCGCATCTTTTGCTTCGTTTATATCCACTAAAGCTTGTTGCTTCAACTCAGACATTAGATCATTTTGAGTCATGACTGAATTCCTCCTTATATAGTCCCTTCAATTATTTACAAATCAATACCGCCACTTGTTAATAACAAAAAAGCTTTCATCCCCTGTTCAAAAGGGACGAAAGCTTTCCGTGGTACCACCCAAATTTATGCATGCGCATACACTTGTAAATCTATTGATAACGGAATGACTATTCCGACTTAAATTTCTTTAAGTTACCAAAAAGATGAAAAAATTATTACAAGTTGGAATGACTTTCAGTCTCGATCATTCTCCCTTTTCAACTTTCTAAATAATTTATGTCTTTTTATAGGTTATTATTAATATGTTAAAGCGATAGTAATTTTGAAATTTCATTCATTATTATAGTCGATGATAACATCAAAGGTCAACCTTTCAGCTGATACATTAAGATACTTCCAGCAATAGCAACATTTAAACTTTCGGCTTTGCCATAAATAGGAATAGTGAGATTTTGCGTTGTTTCTTTTAGTAAATCTGAGTTAACACCTTCTCCTTCATTACCTAATATAAGCACAAAATTGGCTTGTGCTTCAATATCATTGAAGCTCACTGCGTTTTCAAGTGCCGTACCATACACTGGACCATTAAATTGATGAATATAATTGTTGATGTCATCAAAAATGACTGGTATATGAAAAATGCTTCCTTGACTAGCACGGATCACCTTATCTTGAAAAGGGTCAGCCGTCCCCTT
The DNA here is from genome assembly GCF_058795495.1 of Staphylococcus sp. GW823-FHT05F06. Classification (NCBI taxonomy): domain Bacteria; kingdom Bacillati; phylum Bacillota; class Bacilli; order Caryophanales; family Staphylococcaceae; genus Staphylococcus; species Staphylococcus sp. GW823-FHT05F06. The sequence goes on from NZ_JBXAHW010000001.1 coordinate 310,869, forward strand.
CTCCATAACTATCAAATCTAATCCAGCAGCATCAGCTGTCCTAATTAAAGTTCCTAGATTACCAGGATCTTGAATACGGTCAATTAATAATACTTGTTTGGCTAGTGTCTTATCATAGGTTGGTTTTTTTATAATGGCAAAGAAACCTTGAGGTGTAACAGTTCCAGAAAGTGCTTCAGCAACTTTTAGATTAATTTGATACACTTCTTTCGCATAATCAATTATTGAAGATGACATTCTATCGGTATCAACGATAAACAATTGTATTACTTCAATTTGACTTTGATAAGCTTCTTCTATGAGATGAATCCCCTCTACTAAAGCAAGACCCGTTTTATCCCTCTCACGTTTCTTTTTTAATTTATTCGCATTTTTTATTTTACTATTTTGAGCAGAAGTAATTTGTTCCATTAAAATATGTCTCCATCTTCAAAAGTTTATAATTCCATTGTAAGTGAATATGTATCATTTTCAAAGTCAATAATGATGTATTCTTTAAAATTGATATATCCTTTGAAAAACAATCAAATTTGTATTTCTTTTATTTCAGCGATTTTAATTTTAAAACGTATGATTATTGTTTTGAAAACAGAAAAAATATTCAATAATTATTTTATATAGTTGTTCGAAGTTAGAAAAATATGTTAATATATTGACATTGAATACAAACTCAGATAGATTTATTTCAATCTAGTTTAAAAAATCTCAAACGCAACTGAGACAACTACATTCAAAGGAGAGATTACATTATGAAAAAATCTAGTAAATTTTCAAAAGATTTTCCTACTAGAAAAAATCATTACGCAATTAGAAAATTCACAGTTGGCACTGCTTCGATTATCGTAGGATCATTCTTATTTTTCGGACAAACACAAGCTCATGCTGAACAGGCTGAAGAATTCGAAAGAGTAACAACTGGTACAGTTGATACAGGTGGACAGCCTGCTAGAGCAGATCAAGGACAAGAAGGACCACAAGCAGGCGCGGATACGCACAATACAGCAAGTCAACCTGGTGTTACAGGTCAAGATGCACCAAATGAAAATCATGCTGGTGACCAAAATGCTGCAGTAACACATCCGGCTAATCAAGAAAATAATGCACCTCAAGTTGGGGCTGGTACTCCTGGCGCTGAGAACACACCACAAGCCGGTGGTGAAAGTCATAATCAAGATACTGCAGTAACTTCAGCAGGTACTAATGGGGAACAAAATGGTGGTAAACCAGCTACGTCAACAACTGGTCAAGATGCCGCGCAATCCAATGGACCTCAAGGTACTTCAGTAGCCCAACCTGGTAATGATGCTTCTAGCCAAGGTCATGATACACCTCAAGCTGATGCTGGTACTCATAATACAGAAGGCCAACCTGCTGTAACTACTGGTGAGCAAGCTGGTGGTAAGCCTGCTGCAACGAAACCTGAAGGTGCCAGTGCAGAAACTGCGCCAGCGCCTAATAATGCTGATGAAAATCACGCTCAACCTTCACCGCAAACAGGAGGTACTACAGCAACACAAGCTGGACAAGTAAAACCATCCGGTGATTCTACGCCTACCGGTGAGCCAAACAAAGCAGACGATCAAGGTACACAAATTAAACCTACAAGTAACCAAGGTACTACAGCAACAACTAATGAAACTGGAAATCAAAAACCAAGTGGTCAAACAGGTAATACTGAGAACACGCCTAATGATGGTACTCAATTAAAACCTAATAATGACCCAGCTGCGACTGGTACGCCAAATACTAATGGAGAACAAACTGGACAACCTAATGCAACAGTAACACCAGGACAAGGTAATGAAGAGATTAACGGAGCTAGTAAACCTGGAGAAGTGTCTCCGAAACCTGAAGAAAACAATCCAACTGCCACTGAACCTGGTACAACTGCACCTGGGAATACTAATCAAGACACACAAGTAAAACCTAATACAGATCAGACTGCTACTGGTACTCCAGCTGGTACTGATAATCAAAATACGCAACAAGGCAATACTGAACAAAATAACCAAAATGCTCAACCATCAGCACCTGGAACAACTGATCAAGCCGGTGCTACGGTTAAACCTAGTACTACACCTAATCAAGACGCTGAAGTTAAACCTAGTACTACACCTAATCAAGACGCTGAAGTTAAACCTAATACAGATCAAAATAATACACCAACTAATGGTCAAGACGGGAATCAAACAGGTCAAGGTACTCAAGTAAAACCTAATAACGATCAAACGGCAACTGGTACTCAAGGTGCCACTGGTAATCAAAATGCTGAACAAGGTAATACTGAACAAAATAACCAAAATGCTGAACCATCAGCACCTGGTACAACTGATCAAGCCGGTGCTACGGTTAAACCTGGTACTACACCTAACCAAGACGCTGAAGTTAAACCTAATACAGATCAGACTGCTACTGGTACTCAAGGTGCCACTGGTGATCAAAATGCTGAACAAGGTAATACTGAACAAAATAACCAAAATGCTGAACAAGGTAATACTGGGCAAGAGGGTTCTAATCCTAATCAAAGTGGTCAGTTAGGTGCTACGGTTAAACCTGGATCTGCTCCAAATCAAGATACTGAGGTAAAACCTAATCCAGATCAAAATAATAACCCAACTACTGGGCAAGACGCGAATCAAACAGGTCAAGGTACTCAAGTAAAACCTAATAACGATCAAACGACAACTGGTACTCCAGCTGGTACTGATAATCAAAATACACAACAAGGAAATACTGAACAAAACAATCAAAATGCTGAACAAGGTAATACTGGGCAAGAGGGTTCTAATCCTAATCAAAGTGGTCAGTTAGGTGCTACGGTTAAAAACCTGGATCTGCTCCAAATCAAGATACTGAAGCAACCCCTAATCCAGATCAAAATAATACACCAACTAATGGTCAAGACGGGGATCATACAGGTCAAGGTACTCAAGTAAAACCTAATCCAGATCAGACTGCTACTGGTACTCAAGGTGCCACTGGTGATCAAAATACGCAACAAGGCAATACTGAACAAAATAACCAAAATGCTGAACAAGGTAATACAGGCGGTACAGATAAAGATGCTAAAGTAAATACTAATGATGATGAAACAAAAACAGATGTTAAAAATGATACTGAATTACCTGAAACAGGACTAAGTAATGAATATGATTATACAACTACAGTATTTGGTTCTATCGCTTTAATATCTTCACTTTTATTACTAAGACGACAAAGAAAAGAATCTAAATAATACTTAACATCTTTAAAACGAGTAAATCGATATTGTGATTTACTCGATTTTTTAATTTCTTAAAAATTAATTTATCACAATATTAAATATTGAATAACTACAAAAGACGAATAAACTGAATAAGACAAAACGAGAACATGCTCGGTGACAAGGTTGATTATTCATAATATAAAGTATTAAATTGCTCTATTCAATTGTTAAATATTTTTTACATTCGGTCACACATAAATCAATATTCTGCTTCAAAATTAACTAAATTTCTATAAATTTTAAGAGACACATTTAAATTAGCTTAATTTTATTATATATACTCAAAAAAGAGATTCCTAAAATATAGGCATGCATTGTATTGGTAAGACAAGATAAATACTTTATTATTGCACTAAATTCCTATAAAAAAATTATTCTAGCTACTCTAGTTCAAAACAAAAAATCCAACAACCTCACATGAGATTGTTGGATTTATTTCTTGTGTTCTATTATTTAGAAACTACTTCTTCACCATTGTATGAACCACAGTTTTTACATACGCGGTGAGATAATTTGTATTCGCCACAGTTAGGGCATTCAGTCATACCAGGTACTGAAATTTTAAAATGTGTACGGCGTTTATTTTTTCTTGTTTTAGACGTTCTTCTTTTTGGTACTGCCATGATTAATCCTCCTTAGAATAGACACTTAATTCAAAATGTCAGCTCAATTAATAACTATTATATCATTAATTCAACTGCTATTGATCTTTATCGTATAATTGTTGTAATTTTTGAAGCCTTGGATCAACTTTTCTTTGTTCAGAATCACTATCTTGCTCTTTTTGAACTTCAGTCAATTGATCTTCATCAATGACTTCCCAACCATTGCCTTCTGTTAACATTTGATCACTATGTTCAGAATAAGCACGCATAGGTTTTTCAATAATTACAAGTTCTTCAGCAATGTCTTTAATATTAATCATACCGTCAGTTACAAGATGATAATGCTCATCTTCTTGATCGTCACTATCGGTATAACCATCATAGCCTTCTAAATCAAATACTTCTGAAGTAGATACATCAAGAGGCACATCAACTGGTACTAAAGTACGAGCACAAGGCATCGTGTAAGTTCCAGTAACATGCATGTCTGCAATCACTTCATTTGATTTGACTGTCAACTGTCCTTCAACATTGATATCTGAAAGATCAATTAAATCTAATGATTCTCTTAAATGCTCAAAATTAACCGTTTGATTAAATTCAAATGGCTTACCTTGATATTTTCTCAATTGTGTTATTGACCATTTCATATGGCTTCACCTCTAACAAGCACAAAATTTATTTTAACTTTCTAAACAAAAGTTGTCAAGATTTTTTCTTAACATACCTCGTTCTGTTACAATACTAATGATGAATACTGAAAAGGAGAAATGCAAATGAAAAGTGTTGGACTGATAACTGAATATAATCCTTTTCATAACGGGCACTTATTTCACGCTACATTGTCAAAACAACGCTCTGAAACTAATGTAACTATTGCTATTATGAGTGGCAATTTTGTGATGCGTGGAGAACCAGCAATCTACCATAAATTTAAACGCACTGAAATGGCTTTATCCGCTGTAGATTTGGTCGTTGAGCTACCATTGATAGGTAGCCTATCTTCTAGTGATACCTTTGCGGAAATAGCTATTAAAACAGCTCAGTATCTCGATATAGATATTATATCTTTTGGCAGTGAAAGTGCATCCTTAAAAGATTTACAATATCTTGCAACACAAATGATTGACTATGAAAAACATCCAGATTTTAAAGAGAAATTAAAACAAGGTAAAAGCTATCCACGAATCTTAAGTGAGTTAACACATAACGACACACTTTTACAATCTCCAAACAATATTTTAGGAATAAGCTACCTTAAAGCAATGCAGCAATTTGCGCCTCACATGTCAGCATTGACTATTAAAAGAGAAGGTTCACTTCATCATCAAAAAGTAATTGATCACCATCATTTTGCAAGTGGAACATCTATTAGGCGTTCGCTAATGAATGATAATGTAGACTGGAAAAATGTGGTCCCAAATCAAATACAATCTTTATATTGTAAACCTCATACTACGGTTGAGGATACATTTCCTTTTATCAAACACCAATTAATTACACAACCAAAAGAGAGCCTTCATTCTATTTACACAATAAATGAGGGGTTTGAAAATCGCTTGCAAACAATGATTCATCGAAGCGATTCCTTTGAGTCTCTATTATCAAACCTTAAAACAAAACGTTATACGCAGACATATATTCAACGTGTATTAATGAATGTGTTATTAAATATAACAAAAGATGATGTTAACAAGGAAATTAACGCTGTTAGAGTTTTAGGAATGAGTGAAAAAGGACGCTCATATTTAAAATATTTAAAAGCTAATTATCCAAATCGTCACTACATTACTAATGTAAATCAAAAGACTGCACACTATTTTAAAAATGAAATTAAAGCGACTCATGTATATAATCTATTAAGTAATCAATCACAGACAGACTTTAACACACCTTTAGTACGCATTTAAATGTTATAAAAGACCCGAAATCTTACAGCTCAATCATAGTGTTAGATACAAAACATAAATTGTAGTTTAATCCCATTGTAGTCAACGTTATTCTTTCACTGACCTGAACTTTTTTGTCATATTTCGTATAAAGAGTCACCTTTCTATCAACTTTATAATAAAAGACTCTGCTCTTATGGGTGTATCGCTTCATATTATCTATATCTTGCTGTAATCATTATGAACAAAAACTATAACATCTTTATTGTAATTTTGTTGTTCATTATGACTAAAATCCCTCAATAGAGTATCTTACAATTAGATACCCTATTGAGGGATTTTTTGACTGGATGATTAAGAGGTGGCAGCCTATTTCATATATAGAACTAAATGACTGTTATACACCTCTATATGTACAGTTGCCTTAGACATTAAATTTCTTTTTTAATGCTCTTTCGACATGAGGTGGTACAAAAGGTGAAATGTCCGCTTGATATGCAGCTACTTCTTTAACAATACTTGAACTTATAAATGAATAGTTTGCACTTGTCATCATGTACATTGTTTCAATATTACTATTTAACTTTTTGTTCATAGAAGTAAGTCGTAGTTCATATTCAAAGTCACTTACAGCTCTTAAACCTCGAATAATTGTCTTTGCACCTACTTGATCACAAAAATCAACAAGCAATCCATTAAAATGATGCACTTGTATATTAGGCAAATGTTTAACCGACTCTTCAATCAACGTCATGCGTTCTTCTGAGTCAAACGTTCCACCTTTACTACTATTTTTTAGTACACAAACATGGATTTCATCAAAGCGGTCGGCGCTTCTTTCAATGATATCTAAGTGACCATATGTAATTGGATCAAAACTACCGGGAATAACTGCTCTTGTCTTACTCATATTATTCTCCTTTTTCAAGTAACAAAGTATCTGTCAAACCATAATGATAACGCTTAATCATTTGAAATGGCGCAATTGTTATTTCTTCATTATGACTAAACTCACAAACGATAATACCATTTTCTTTTAATAAGTTAAACTCTGCTATACGAGAAATCGCCTCATTTATAAGCCCTTTATTATAAGGTGGGTCTAAAAAGATAACATCGAATTGTATTTCTCGTTTAGCAAGTGCTTTAAGTGCTCTGTCAGCATTATTTTTATAGACTTCAGCTTGTGACATTAAATCTAATTGATTAAGATTAGCTTTTATAACCTTGACCGCTTTAAAATTTTGATCTACAAAAATCATTTTATCCATACCACGGGATAATGCTTCAATGCCAAGTGCACCACTACCGGCAAATAAGTCTAATCCTAAACCAGAAACATCATATAAACTATTAAAAATACCTTCTTTAACTTTATCCATAGTTGGACGAGTATTTCGCCCCTCTAAACTTTCTAGCGCTTTACTTTTATGCTTACCCGCAATTACACGCATTGACTCACACTTCCATTTCATTCATTTATTTAATATAATTTGAAGATAAAGGAGTTTGATTTATTTATGAAACAATCATTTATTAAAATTGGTGAAGGTTTAACCGATTTATTCGAATTTACAACTCTTATAGAATATAATCATAAGCGAATCAATCGTATTGTGTATTTCCATACACCTCATTCTGAGAAACAATTATCGTCCGTTGCAATAATAATGAACCCTACTGCTGAAAAACATTTCCAGGCTATGTATATCATGACAAATGCCTTAAAATATCCCTATCCAGAGGGCAACAAAAAATTCAATATGATTAATTCAGCTGCAGAAAATTATGACATACCAGTTGTAGGTATCGACGTACAACCTCCTGATGTATATCCAGACTTAGAATTATATTTTAACTACCTTATCAGTGTTTTGCGTCTTCAAAGATGGATACCACCTTTGCAATAAATTGATACTCTATTGTATTTCATGTTTTTCTTTTTCATATGTTTTTTTCAAATATTTATATGGGGAACCTTGAATGTCGTGAACGTACTTGAGTTGCATAAGTTTATGAACAATATTGTCAGCATCTGCTTCATTTATATACATCACAACATATTTTCGTTGACGGTTTGAGTGCACGATGTGTCCATATTTTCTAATTTGTCGCTCATGTTTCATATGTTTTAAATAAATAATTAAACTCGTTCTAGGAATTATATTCATTTCTTACTCACTCCATTATTTATACATTTGTTATCATATCATGACTTTATAAGTAATGAAATGACTAAGGATTAACCTAAATGATAAAAGTTATATTGAAACTCTATGACTTTAAACTTATCTATCTTAAAATGATAATGAGTAAAAGGAATCATAACCATCGTACCCAACAATAATGTTGGGGTACACACACTCTAACTATCACTAGGAGGATTCGATTATGGCTCATTCAAAAAAATGGTTTATTAATGGTACGTTGGCAACAGCCGGTATTATAAGCAGTCTATTTTACTTTTTAAAAAATAAAAATAAATCACCGCAACAATTAAAATCTATTCCACCTTTCTTCTCAGGACAAGCACCTTACATATTTGCACATAGAGGTGGCATGGCAATGCGACCAGAGCAAACACAGTTGGCATTTGATAATGCTGTTGAATATGGATTGGATGGCTTTGAAACAGATGTACGACTAACTAAAGATGAACAACTCATTGTTTTTCACGATGCACTTGTCGACCGTACAACTAATGGTTCAGGTAAAGTGAGTGAACATACTCTAGCTGAACTAAAACGATTAGATGCGGGATATCATTTTACTGACATCAATAATCAAACACCTTATCGCGGGCACGATAAAGCTAAGATTTTATCATTCGAGGAACTGCTTGAATTGTACCCTAATATGTATATCAATGTGGATTTAAAAGATGCGCCAGACACATATGAAGGTCGTATCGCACCAAAAGTGATTTACGATAATATCATCAAACATGGGGCGCAACATCGAGTGCTCGTTACAAGCTTCCATAAAAAACAAATTCAACGTTTCACTGAGTATAACCAAGCTGACATTGCTATCGGTGCTAGTGAAGGCGAAGTTGCTGAAGGTTTTATTAAATTTAACGGCATGTTAGGTCACACATTTAAACCACAAGCAGACACATTCCAAATGCCAGTTGCATATAAAGGAATTTCATTAACTTCTAAGCGTTTCATTCAATGGCTTAACTTAAATAATATTGTACCCGGTTACTATGGTGTGAATAGTATAGATTTAATGACAGATTTATATCATAAAGGTGTTCATACTTTAGTTACAGATCGCCCAGATTTAGGTCAACAATTTAAAGAAACTTTAAAATAAATTGAAATATAAGTTTCGTAATGATTACTTATGATTAATTTAACTAAAAATACCTAGGACATCCAACTTGTCCTAGGTATTTAACGTATTATCCGCGCGTTTCTGAAGTGAAAGTACATTCATTTTTAGTCTTATAACATTAATTTATCTTTGACTAAATAATGCGATATTTATGATATCATTATTTAACTTTGTATATAGTTTGCACGGTATAAATATATTTTTATAAATAATCATCGTTAAAGATAGAAATGACTTTGATAGAGTGCGAATCTAACATTTTGTTTTATAGAATGTATATACAGTAGACTTACCCTTTCAAAAAATATAATGGATAAAAAGAGGTGTGAAATAATTTATTAATCCATTTCATTTCTCTTCTAAATGATACCAACCGCTTCCTTCAAAGTAACAAATTCTTGATTACATAGATTTACCTTCTGTATAACATTAATTAAACAAACATAAGTCTTTGTTATTACTGATTAATTAATGCTTTGATCATGCCTTTTAATTACAATGAACAGTTACATGTGCCACCAAATGCACATCCATCATGTCCAGTTTGGAAGAAAGGATTACCTGTTTCAATTTTTACATGCTCAGAAACAGCAAATGCGATTTTGGACATCACTTCGTCAATTAAATTTTGTAATGCCACTTCCTTTGCTTTATACTCCATTACTACTGGAAGCATTTCATAAGCACGTTTTCGTTTTCGAGTTTCTAACATAATATCTTTGTAATCGGGATGATATTTTCCAAATCTCATCACATCATCATACTTATCTTTCACTTTTAGAAAAGCTTGATAAAGTAGACTTGCTTCATCATCAGCATCTAATTGCATTTTAGCTCGTCGGTATGAGACATAAATATCAGATTGTACAATCATATCCGAGATATCCTCAATATCATCTAAAATGTCTAATGTTTCTTCAGTAATCACAGAATCATCCTTTATTTATTTTACTTTTCTACAAATATTAATGAATAATAATCACTCATCACTTCTCCACCCATTTCATCATATTTATTACTTAACAAGCGTGAGCGATGAATATCAGAATTAATCCAACTATGAATAAGTGTAGGCACATCGTCAAAATCATAACCTACATTTTGACTTGCTGACTTATAACTTACATGGCGTTCATCCAGTTGTTGTGTTAAAGCATTCTCAGTAAACTCCACACTGTTTGATCCTTTATCCGTTGCTTCATACAGATTGATAGCAGCAATACGAGCAATATCGTTGTTAACTTTAAGTGATTTTAAATTTTTCATTTCTCTCATTTTATTCGTTACTTCATAGAGTGTAATCAATTGATTAGGGTTTTGTTCATGTGGAATTTTATCGTCGGAACTTTCACTAATTTGTCCCTCATCTTCTGCTCTATTTAACTTATATGGTTGTAGTGTTGCCAATGTATTTGCATCTAAAAATCTCACTGCCAAAATTTTATTAGTTTGTTGATCAGAATATATTTGAGCATAAACATCTCCATATTTAATTAACGTCTGTGTCTTTAAGTCTTCATCAGACATTTCAAATTTATAAGTTTTACCTTTCGTTTTGACAGTTGGTTCTGGATTAATACTAGTATCTTCAAAAATATGAGATGAACTTTCACCTATTTTAAGTGGGCTCACTTTCACACCTTTACCTGTGGCATAAACTGATGTGATTGTTCCTTTATTAGTACTTACAATATAATATTCATCTTTCTGTTTAAAGACATAATTTTTTAACCCATTTTTATATGGATAAGACCGATCAGCTTGTCCATAATGATGCGTTAGTGTTTTAATATCTTTTCCAATCCAAGTCCCTATCCCTTCTTTAGGTTTAGGGTTCTCAGCATCCTTATTCACCTGTTTAAATTGCTCCGTCTTAGTCGTTTTGCTATTTTTATTTGGATTCTCTAGAACATCAAACTTTAAACGTGGTGAGTAAAAGAGATAAATTAAAAATGTCACTAATAATATAACACCAATAACTTTAATTATTAACTTCTTCATCTTTCACCCACCTCTTAATAATTATATATATTGTACAAAAATGTACTAACCTTTTTCAACATAAGTGAAACGTGTAAACATTTCCCATCATTATTCGTATAAAACAAATTTTAAATACTTTTGTATTCGTTATTTATACGAAAGTGAACATGAATGAATTTTTAAACATATTAAAAGCTAAATATTAAATAGATATATATCGAGTCAGTAAAAAATGACTTTAGTATGATTACAGATCTCGCTTCGATTTATTTAAAATATTTATATAGGATTTGAATCATATTTGATACGTTTGTAACTGTAGAAATAGTAGATAATGATTAGGAATAAAAAGTATGTTTATTGTATAGTTTATGACAACATGACAACTGAGTTATCTACGTTCAGTACATAAAAATACCTGAGACAACCATTTGTGTCTCAGGCTCTTATAAAGAAAATTTATAGACCTAATGTAGCTTTAAGCAATGATGTTGTTTCTCCACCTGGATACAATACATATAACAATACATAAACTGCAACACCAGTAATTGCGGTAAAGAACCAAATTATTGAAGCCCAAGGCCCAATTTTTCTGTGAATATGAAGTTTATCTTTGAAGGCTAAAATGATTTGAATTAAGCCTAAAACGCCACCAACTGTTGCAAGAATGATATGGAAAACTAAGAAAATAGTGTAATAAACTTTAATAGAACTTGGTCCACCGAAAGCTGTATTACCGATAAAAATAGTTCTTGCTGCATAAATAATAAAGAATGTTAAAGCGAAAAAGGCAGCCCATAGCATAATGTTTTTATGCTTATGAACTTGACGTTTCCAAATCAATGCCCAACCAATAGCGACTAAAATCGCACTAATAACAATACACGATGTACTTATCGTTGGTAAAATGGGTACGTTCATAAGTTTCATCCTTACTTAAGTTAATTTATATCATCTTGATTAATGAAACAACTACAACGAGTGCAAAGAATACTACTAAGTAGTTCAATGAATAAACGAACATTTGCGTTGCCCATTTAGTTTGATTAGATTCTTTTCTGAACGTTGTAAAACCTAAAGCTAACCATCCTAAATTAAGTAGTGTAGCAATAACAACAAAAGTTACGCCTAAATTAGATAATAAGAATGGCAATGGTAATAATAACACTAACCAAATAAACATGCTTACTCTTGTCCGTTTGAAACCTTTCACTGATGGTAACATAGGAATATTTGCAAGCGCATACTCATCACTACGTTTAATTGCTAGAGCGTAGAAATGGATAGGTTGCCAACAAAAGACAACTAAAAAGAGTGCTACTGCTGCTAAACTTAATGATCCATCGATAGCTACCCAACCAATTAATGGTGGTACAGCTCCAGGAAAACTTCCAACAACAGTATTCCAAGTTGTATGGCGCTTAGACCAAATTGAATAGTAAGATACATATCCAACAATACCAATTAATCCTAAAACACCAGAAGGTATATTTAATAAGAATAAACATGCTTCACCTATTAACATCATCCCAAAACTTAACATTAATAAGTTTCTATCAGATATTCTATCATTTACTGTTGGTCTACTTTGCTTACTAGGCATAATGCGATCAATATCTTGATCATAATAATTATTTAAAGCACAAGCGCCCCCCATAATAAGCGTAGAGCCAACTAGCATCAATAGTATTTGTGGAATGGAAGATAGGAAGGAATGGTTTGTCATTACTATTGCAAGCCATGCGCCTGCAAAAGCAGGTATTAAATTACCTTGAACAAGGCCCATTTTAATAATTTGTTGTAATTCTTTGAAGGATACACGGCCCGTAGTATGTGACAAAGTTTGATCTTTGTTCATAATTCCCCTCCTTAAATTTCTCATATAATATAATGATATAGTAAATCACACAAAAAGACTAGGTTTTATAAAATTAAATTGTGACACTTTTACGACATTAGAAATCGTCAATTTTGTGACACACTTAAAAATGTTATTCTTGATATAATAAGTTAAAAGTAAAAATATGTACATTAATTTAAAGTCATTTTTTCAAGTGTCGTATTTAATGAAGTATCAATTAACGAGTCTTTCAATGACTTTATTCAATTATGTAATATTATAATTTAATACTTTAAATTAATGATGGGGTGTTTATCATTGTTTAGAAAGCAAAACCTTAAATGGTTAGGTGTTTTAGCTACGATTATTATGACCTTTGTACAATTAGGTGGCGCCCTCGTAACTAAAACGGGATCAGAAGATGGTTGTGGCTCGTCTTGGCCTTTATGTAATGGCGCTTTACTTCCAGAAAATTTACCAATACAAACAATTATAGAACTGAGTCATCGCGCAGTATCAGCCATTTCACTTATAGTTGTATTATGGCTTGTAATTACAGCTTGGAAAAACATTGGATATATTAAAGAAATCAAACCACTCTCTATTATTAGTGTTGGTTTTTTATTAGTTCAAGCACTTGTAGGTGCTGCTGCTGTGATATGGCAACAAAATCCTTATGTATTAGCGCTACATTTTGGTATTTCACTTATCAGTTTCTCTTCTGTTTTCTTAATGACATTAATTATTTTCTCAATTGACAAAAAATATGAAGCTGACATTTTATTTATTCACAAACCTTTACGTATCTTAACTTGGTTAATGGCTATCATCGTATACTTAACTATTTATACAGGTGCTTTAGTTAGACATACTAAATCAAGTCTTGCTTATGGTGCTTGGCCTATTCCATTTGATGATATCGTTCCTCATAATGCGCATGATTGGGTACAATTTTCGCACAGAGGTATGGCGCTCATCACTTTTATCTGGATTATGATTACATTTATACACGCTATTAAGAATTATTCAGATAATCGAACTGTACGTTATGGTTATACTGCATCATTTATACTTGTTATCCTTCAAGTTATTACAGGTGCTTTATCAGTCATAACTAATGTCAATTTAATTATTGCGTTATTCCATGCTTTGTTTATCACTTACTTATTCGGAATGATTGCTTATTTTATTTTACTAATGTTAAGAACGACGAGAAGTCAAAAATAATTTATTTTTCTATAAATTTATAACAATTAAAAAGAAACACGCCACTCAAAATACCATAATGGTAAGATAAGTGGCGTGTTTCAATATATTTAAGTATAAATAGACCATCTAAATATCATATCAATCTAGATGGTCATTTTAATTATGATTACTTTTCAATTTCCACTAATAAATCTCCTGTGGCAATGGCATCTCCATTAGCAACATTGATTTGTTTAATAATTCCATCAAATGGTGCCTGAATCGTCGTTTCCATCTTCATTGCTTCAGTGATTAATAATGGCTGATTAGCTTGAACTTCATCGCCTACAGACACTTTGACTTCAGTTACAGAACCAGGCATTTGAGCACCAATATGATTTGGATTTGATTTATCCGCCTTAGGTTTAACATTAGCATTCGTTTTAACATTTTCATCTTGAATATAAATACGTCTTGCTTGACCATTCATAGCGTAATAAATTGTACGTTTACCATTCTCATCTGGTTCACTGATTGTTTCTAATTTAATAATTAGACGTTTACCAGTATCAATTTCAATTTCAACTGTTTCACCATTACGCATGCCAAATAAGAATGTCGGTGTATCCAGTAAAGATACATTACCAAATTGCTCTTTCGTTTGAATATATTGTTTATATACCTTCGGATAAAGTACATAACTAATTATATCTTGTTCTGTTACCTCGTCTTGTTGTATGTCGCTTAATTCTTGACGGATTGCTTCAAAATCGACCGGCTCCAAGTATTCACCTGGTCTTTCAGTAATTGGTTGCTGTCCTTTTAAAATAACATCTTGCAATTTCTTGTTGAATCCGTTGACAGGTTGTCCAATGTCACCTTTAAAGAATGACACAACAGATTCTGGGAAATCTAATTTATAACCATCATTGATGACCGTATCTTCATCAAGATCATTTTGCACCATATATAGTGCCATATCTCCAACTACCTTTGAAGATGGTGTTACTTTTACAAGATCTCCAAACAGGAAGTTGACACGACGATACATCTCTTTGACTTCATCAAAACGTTCGCCCAATCCTAAACTTTTAGCTTGTTGACTTAAGTTTGAATATTGGCCACCTGGCATTTCATGTTGATAAATTTCTGTATTTGGTGATTTGATATCACTCTCAAAGTCTGCATAGTAAGGTCTGACTACAGACCAGTAATGACTCAACTCTTCTAACCCATCAATATCAGTTCTTAAATTACGTGGAAATCCATTTAGTGCATAATATAATGAATTTGCACTTGGTTGACTCGTTAAACCACTCATAGATGCAACAGCAGTATCTATAATATCTACGCCAGCATCAATTGCTTGTTTATATGTCAACAATCCATTTCCACTAGTATCATGTGTATGTAAATGAATTGGAAGATGTGTTGCCTCACGTAATTCACCAATTAATTCGTAAGCTGCTTTCGGTTTCAATAAACCAGCCATATCTTTAATTGCTAATATATGGAATCCTTCTCTTTCCAGTTCTTTAGCCATTTTAACGTAATAATCTAAAGTATAAATATTGGAACGTTCAGCATTTAAAATATCACCTGTATAGCAAATTGTACCCTCAGATACCATTCCAGCTTCTTGAACAGCTTCATTCGCTACTTTCATTTGATCAACCCAGTTCAATGAGTCGAATATACGGAAAACATCTACACCAGCTTTTGCACTTTCATGAACGAATTTCTTAATTACATTATCAGGATAGTTTTTATAACCTACTGCGTTCGAAGCTCGTAATAACATTTGGAATAACACATTCGGAATGGCTTTGCGCAATCTTTCTAAACGTTCCCATGGATTCTCTTTCAAGAAATTATAGGCGACATCAAATGTTGCACCACCCCACATTTCTAATGAAA
This sequence comes from Staphylococcus sp. GW823-FHT05F06, assembly GCF_058795495.1. NCBI lineage: Bacteria > Bacillati > Bacillota > Bacilli > Caryophanales > Staphylococcaceae > Staphylococcus > Staphylococcus sp. GW823-FHT05F06. The sequence goes on from NZ_JBXAHW010000001.1 coordinate 326,895, forward strand.
AACTATCTTTAAAAACTTCAGCAGTTTTAGATGCAATGTTCATCATATCTTTTGTTCTTACACGTGTTGCAAGTAAAGATTGGTGTGCATCTCTAAATGTAGTATCGGTAATTAAAACATCTTCTTGTTCTCTAACCCAATTTGTAACACCTGTTGGTCCATGTTGCTCAAGAATTTGTTTTGTTCCAAATAACTGATTGATTTTCTTTTGAGAAATTTTTGGGATTTTGGTAGATTCATATTCTGGTTTTGGACGCTTTTCTACATTAGGAAATCCGTTTATCGTCACATTACCAATATACTCTAAAGTCTTGGTACCTCTGTCCAATGTCGGTGCAATATCGAAAAGTTCAGGTGTTTCTTCAATAAATTTAGTAGTATAATCACCACTTCTAAATTTATCATTACGCATAACATTGATGAGAAATGGAATATTCGTCTTTACGCCACGAATTCGCATTTCGCGTAATGAACGTTCCATTTTCTCTTCAGCTTGTTTAAATGAAACGGCATGTGTAGAAAGCTTAACTAATAGTGAATCGTAGTAAGGTGAAATTTCTGCACCTTGGAATCCATCCCCTGCATCAAGTCTCACACCAAAACCGCCACTTGATCGATATGCAATAATTGTGCCAGAATCTGGCATAAAATCATTAGTAGGATCTTCAGTTGTTATACGACATTGTATCGCATACCCTAATGTTTGAATTTCATTTTGCTGTGGCATAGAGATTTTATCTCCAAATAACGATTCTCCATCAGCAACTAAAATTTGCGTTTTCACAATGTCTATACCAGTAATCATTTCAGTAATTGTATGCTCAACTTGAACACGTGGATTAACCTCAATGAAGAAAAATTCATCCCCAGAAACTAAAAATTCTACTGTTCCAGCGTTGACGTATTTTATATTTTCCATCAGTTGAATTGCGGCATCACAAATTCGCTCTCTTAATTTGTTAGAAAGACCTACTGAAGGTGCAACTTCAACAACCTTTTGATGACGTCGTTGTACGGAGCAATCTCTTTCATACAAATGAATGATATTCCCGAATTCATCACCAATAACTTGAACCTCTATATGCTTTGGATTATCAATATATCTTTCGATATAAACTTCGCTATTACCAAATGACTTTTCGGCTTCTGATTTCGCACGATGGAAAGCGTCTTCTAATTCGCTTGATTCACGAACGATTCGCATACCTTTACCACCGCCACCGCTTGTGGCCTTAATCATAAGTGGGTAACCTGCTTCATTAGCAAACTGTTCTGCAGCTTCAAAACTTTCAATAGGACCATCTGTACCCGGGATTACAGGTAAGTTAGCGTTAATAGCAGTTGTTCTAGCCTTAACCTTATCTCCAAACATGTCTAGATGTTCAAGATGCGGACCTATAAATTTAATGCCTTCCTCAGCACATCGGCGTGCAAATTGTTCATTTTCACTTAAAAAACCATACCCAGGATGAATTGCATCGACACCTGCGCGAAGAGCTACTTCGATGATACGTTCGATATTCAAATAACTTTCAGCAGGTCCTAAATCACTTCCAACTAGATAGGATTCATCTGCTTTATATCTATGTAACGAACTTTTATCTTCATTAGAATAAATTGCTACTGTACTGATATTTAATTCTGCTGCCGCTCTAAAAATTCTAATGGCGATTTCACCACGGTTAGCAACAAGTAATTTCTTTATTTGTTTCAAAAGCCAAGACACCCCTTAGAATGTTACGAATTTTCTAAATAATTAGATAATAAAATTTTATCTCAAATGTTTGAATAATTCTATAGTAATTCATGAAAGAATCATATCATTTATCAATTTGTAACATTTAATTAAATAAATTAGTTCAAACTGACTACACTATGTGTAAGTTAAGTTGTCAGTCAATTACAAGAAAACTTATAAATGTTAATAATTTAATATTATCATCTATATACGAATGACGCTAGTTAAAGTATGCATATTTACAGAATCTTAAATTATGATAATGAGTAGTGACTAACTATACCAAACATTATGATATGAAAAGCCCAAGAGGAATAATTTACATTCATCTTGGGCTATAGTCTAAACTTAATATTAAAATTTTATATACTATTTAATTAATTATATCGACGTTTAATATCTACCTTACGTTGTTTCAGTCGTTTATCATCTTGTTTTATCTGTTTTGCTGTAATAAGTAGTAATCCCATAGCTATACTTAAACTAATCATCGATGAACCACCAAAACTAATAAATGGTAACGGTACACCAGTAAGTGGAATTGTAGCAGAAATACCACCGATATTTACGAATGTTTGGCTTCCGATATAACTAGCTATCCCAACGCAAACTAATTTATAAAAATACGATTGCGTTTTATTAGCAAGTTGGAAAGCGCGATATACAATAAAGTACTCTAAAATTAAAACGATTAAGCCACCGATTAATCCCATCTCTTCACAAATAATAGCAAATATAAAGTCTGTATGTGGCTCTGGCAAATAACCAAGCTTCATAATACTATTTCCTAGACCACGTCCGAACAACCCACCATTGCCAATTGCCAAAAGAGAATTAGAAATATGATATCCTGTGCCTGATTCTTGACTAAATGGATTGGTTAACGTACTAAAACGTGCTTGCAAATAACTTGGAACCATATCTAACATGAACATAAATGTAGCTACGATGATAAAACCAATAGCTACCAAAGCGCCCCATTTTAACATATTCTGCACACCGATACCTGAGTAAAAAATAATTGAGAAGAATATGATCACAATCAGCATTGTTTGACCAACATCTTTTTGAAAAAGAACAAGTATCAAACAAGTTACAACAAACAAAATTGGTCCTAATATTAATTTTATATTATGCCTCACCGCAGGCATCTTCTTTTCAATCATAAATGGTATGTATAGAATTATTGAAATCTTCAATAACTCCGAAGCTTGTAAGTTCATGAACCCTAAGTTAATCCAACTTTTAGAACCATTGATATTTTTTCCTATTACTAATGTTAGTAGTAAAAGTATAAAAATACCAATCATCATACCTTTTTGAACATTAGGCTTTTTTAATACTTTAACATTCATAATAAAAGCCATAAAAAATACGATAACAAAGCTCATGATAACGTATAAAAGTTGTCGATTGTAGAAGTATGTTCCGGAAACTGGTACTCCCCCGGTTAACGTACCTTTTGTAGCTGCAACCATGCTTGCGCTATAAACCATTACTAATCCAATCAAACAGAGGACAACATAAGTTATTAACAATGGATAATCGATAAATTTAGAAGTCTTTCCAATATATCGCATTATATTTTTAAAATTTTTCATATACTAGATCTTCCAATACTAAATGATTAAAATTTATCTCTTTGTTGACTTAATAAAACACATCGCTACTAAAAAGCGTTCTTATCTATTATATACTTCAACGTATCTATTAAACAAATATAAACAAATAGATTTACCTTTAAAACCCATGATTTAAATTTACTTTAACAATTTTTGAAAGAAGTGAGCGTTTTTAGGCTTCTTTCAAATCAATTTCACTTTTAAATCTTACAACAAAAAAGACCGAGAAAGATATAAGAATTAATATCAACTCAGTCATTTATGCGATGATTGACTCGTACAATTAATCATCTATCAATATTTTCTTTAAACATAATACATTATGCATACCGTCAACTTAGTGAATACATTATTTTTACAATTAATTACAAATAAAAAATTTAAACATTCGTAAATGCTTCATGCAATTTAGAAAGTTCTTTTTCAAGTCTTAACATTAATTGCTTACCATCTTCTTTATCAACTAATCCAAGTTGAACTGCGAAATCAACTTCCTTTTGTAAACCAAACATTTGAGTATCTAAAACCTCTTCATAAAGTGGACAAGAAGGTAAAGTTAAGTTATCCATTTGAACTTTAATTAGATGTAATATTCTGTCTGCATCTTTATTCAATTGGTCATATGCCGCACTATTTAACTTCGATTGGTTAGACATGACATATTCCCCCTATCGTTTCAATTAATATCTTCACAATAGAAGTTTATCCTACTGAATGTTAAAAAGCAAGCGAATTTAAATTAAGTGAAAGCGATTCTATGTTAAAATAATGAAAGATAAAAATTTAGGGAGTGGGCATTTATGATTCAAATAAAAGGAGCAGTCAATTTCCCTATTTCATTGGATAGTACGACTTGGATATTTGACGATAGAAAAGTTACTATTGATGATTTAGAACGTGGGGTATTTGATGGTACTAGACCCATCAACTTTGATGATAACAAGGAATGGAACCGTGCTATTTTAGAAGGACAAACAAATCCACCAACGCTTGATTCTGAAATTAAATATAAAAAACGATCGGTTTTAGATGAAACATTTGTGATAAATATGACACCATTTTTCAAAAACGCCGAACCTATGGAAAATGCTAGCACAATAAAACTTTCTAATAAAGATTATTCCATCAATGTACCCATGGACTTATTACCTTATTTGTTCTTTCAATTTTCTAGTAATGGCAAACGTTTATATAGTGATAATGCTGTTGATAGTTTCATATATATTCCTGAAGAAGGATACTCTCATCAATTTAAGTATGTCACACATATAGAGGTGATTTAATATGAGAAAGGTTCAATGTATTATTTGCGATACTAAAGTTTTTATTGATGAACATACAGTCGAGGCTAAACGCTTAAAAAATAATCCTATACGCACTTTCATGTGCGATGATTGTAAAAGTAGACTCGATACACCTAAACAAAGCAAACGAGATTAAAATGATATATTGGAAATTTCAAACTATCTCACATAAATAAAGAGTGTGGGACTTAAAGTTCCAAGATAAATAAAAAAGACAATTTCTATTGAAATTATATAGAAATTGTCTTTTTTATTATTTTTTTGATTATTTTCAGCTCGTTGAGCTGTTACTTTTCTTATATTAAGTGC